>JAFXNB010000056.1 GCA_017529935.1 Selenomonadaceae bacterium | reverse complement strand
GAGAGCATCAGGTTCGCAATCTGGGGGTCAAGGGTTCGAATCCCTCCGTCTCCACCAACATAAACGAAAATTTCAAGGCGGAAGCTCAAAGCTCCCGCCTTTTGCGTTCCAAGATTTATTTTAGCTTACTCAATGCGTCGGCGAGTTCGGCGGCGGTTAAAATTTTTTGCGGGAGTTTAAAGCCTTTCCGGCGCAATCGTTCGGCAAGCTCCGTGGCGACGGGTACATTGAAGCCTAAGCGTTTCATTTCGCGGGCGTCAGTAAAAATCTGTCGTGGCGTTCCGTCCTTTATTATCCGCCCGCCCTCCATCAAAAAAATTCTCTGCGCGGCGGCTGCCTCTTCCATAAAGTGCGTTATGTAAATTATCGTCTTGCCCTGCGCGTGCAAGTGCTTAACCATTTCCAAAATTTCGCGGCGACCTTGCGGGTCAAGCATGGCGGTTGGTTCGTCGAAGACAATAATTTTTGTGCGCATGGCGATAACGCCCGCGATTGCAATGCGTTGTTTTTGTCCGCCGCTGAGTTTGCTCGGCGCGAATTTTTTATAATCGGTCATGTTCACGGCGTCCAATGCCAAATCGACGCGCTCGCGGATTTTTTCGGGCGCAATGCCTAAATTTTCCAAGCCAAACGCCACGTCGTCTTCCACAATCGCCGCGACAATTTCGCTGTCAGGATTTTGAAAGACCATGCCAACATTTTCGCGAACGTGCCAAAGATTTTTTTCGTCGGAAGTGTCAAGCCCGTCGACAAAAATTTTCCCGTCCGTCGGCAGAAGTAGCGCGTTAAAATGTTTGGCGAGCGTGGATTTTCCGGAGCCGTTCGTGCCGATTATCGCGACGAATTCGCCCGCGCCAATCGAAAAATTTAAGCCGTCAAGCGCAACTTTATCGCCCGAAGAACTTTTATAAACGTGCCGCAAATTTTCCGCGCGAATCATTTTGCCGCGATTAGTTCAATTTCGCAGAGCGCGCCCATTGGCAGTTCCTTAACCGCCACGCAACTACGCGCGGGCTTGCTGATAAAATATTTCTCGTAAACCGCATTGAACGCCTTAAAATCAGCGATGTCAGCTAAAAAGCACGTCGTCTTGAAAACTTCGCTGAAATCGTAGCCCGCCGCGTCGAGTATCGCGCCCAAATTTTTACAGCACTGCGCGGTTTGCCCTTCGATATTCGTCGCAACGATTTTTCCGACAACCGGATCGATAGCGATTTGCCCCGACGTGTACAAAAGCCCGTTGACTTTAATCGCTTGGCTGTAAGGACCGACCGCCGCCGGTGCTTTGTCCGTGTGGATAATTCTCATGTCATTCCCTCCAAAAATTTTCTTGCTGGCATATTAGCAGATTCGCGCCGCGTTGTGAAGGGCTTCAATAGTTTTTCAGATTGAACTGTTATATTGGCGGCAAATATTTTGGAAAGGCAGATGACCCAAGATGAGCGCGTTGAAAATTTTCACGGCAATTATTTTTATCTTATGCTTAGTCGCCGCGCCCGCGCAGGCACAGAAAAAAATTTTAATCAACTCGGCAAGCCGCCTCATGCTCTTCTATGACGGCGACACGAAACTCGCGGTCTATCATCTCGGACTGGGCAAAGTCTCCACGCCCACGCCCACCGGCTATTACAAGATTAAAAGCAAGGAAATTAATCCGCCGTGGATTGACCCGGACGACCCCGAATTTGAAGTTCCGTCCGGTCCTGATAATCCGCTGGGCTATCGCTGGATGGAAATTCAAGGCAACTACGGCATTCACGGTACCAACCGCCCCGAAAGTATCGGCGGCTACGTTTCCAACGGCTGCATACGCATGAACGAGCGCGACGTGGAGGAGCTTTTCGACGCCGTGGAAGTTGGCACGCCCGTCGAGATAACTTACAATCGCGTCGTCGTCGAGAAGTCGTCCGACGGTGATGTTGTTTACTACATTTATCCTGACGGCTACGGAATTCAAGAAGTCACTGTTGCCGACGTGACTAAGTGGCTGGAGCCGTTCGGAGTGCTGGCGTTCGAGAGCGAATACAATATTTCGCAGAAAATCGAGGCGGCCGACGGCGAACCGACTTTTCTCGGCAAGCCCTACAACGTCGAGATTAACGGGCAAATCACTCAGCCGACCGACGCCAACAACACCCGCTTTTTTGCCAAAGCTGTCCTGCGCGACGGAATTTCTTATATGCCCGTCGTTCCCATTGCAAAAATTTTGCGGCTTAAGTTGGAGTGGAATAAGACCGAGTCGACGCTCAAAAGCCGCTACGGCAAAGTCGTTTGCTACGAGCGCAAGAATCAACTTTATTGCAACGCCGACGACGCGCCGATTCTCTTCAACATGGAGGGCGGCTTGCAGACCAACGCTGACGGCACGAAAATTTTCCGCTTTAAATCTCTGCCCGCAGTTGAAAAGCCGCCCGTCGAGCCGACTAAGCCCGAAGTGAACGCTCCGTTCGAGGATAAAAAAGATTCGTCCAAACCCGCAGAAAAAGTTGACGAACCTGCGCCGCCAGAAAAAGTTGACGAACCTACGCCCGCAGAAAAAGTTGACGAACCTGCACCCGCAGAAAAAGTTGACGAACCTGCGCCCGCAGAAAAAATCGCCGAACCTAAGTCCGAAGAAACACTTCCGCCCGCTGATGCTTCCAAATTCGAGGAGGCGCACGCATGAAAAAATTTTTGATAGTCGACGGCAGTAGCATTTTTTATCGCGCGTTCTACGCCATGCCGCCGCTGACTGCCCCGAACGGCACGCCTACAGGCGCGGTTGTCGGTTTCGCCAACATTATCTTAAAAATTCTGCGCGAACAATCGCCTGACATCGCGGCAGTTGCACTCGACACCGCCAAGAAAACTTTCCGCAACGAAATTTTTTCCGATTACAAGGCGACCCGTCCGCCCATGCCCGACGACCTTGCCGCGCAACTTCCCCTGCTGAAAGAATTTATCGAAGTGCTCGGCTTGACGCCCTGCGCGGCGGCGGGCTACGAGGCTGATGACATTATCGGCACGCTGGCAACTCAGGCTTGCAAAAATTTTAAAGTGGTGATTCTGACCGGCGACCGCGACGCCCTCCAACTTATCAACGCCACGACAAAAGTTTTGCTCAACAAAAAATCCGACGTTGAAATTTACGACGAGAAAAAGTTTGTCGACGAATACGGCTTCGCGCCGCCGTTGCTCGTCGATTATAAAGGACTGCGCGGAGATCCTTCCGACAATATCCCCGGCGTCAAAGGTATCGGCGAAAAGACTGCCACGACGTTGATTAAAGATTTCGGCTCGCTGGAAAATGTCATCGCCCGCCGCAACGAAATTAAATCTAAAAAAGTTCTCGCGGCTTTAGAAAATTTTGCTGACGACGCAGTTTTGAGCAAGCGGCTCGCGCAGATTGTCTGCGATGTCCCCGAAATTATTTTCAGCGCGGAAAAGTTTAAGATTGAACCCGACCTTGAGCGCGTCGATGAATTTTGCGGACGATACGCTTTGGCGCAGGCGAAGAAAAAAATTCACGAATTCTTTGGCACGGACGACCTTTTCCACGACGCGCCGAAAAATATTTTGGGCGGCTCCGAACTTCAAGCGATTGACTTTGAAAAAATTTTCGCGGCGGAAAGTTTAATCGTCGCCCAGCGCGGCATGGCAGAATTCGCTGTAAAAGTTTCGGACGGAGAAATTTTCTCGGCTACCCGCGCAGATTTACAAAAAATCTTTGACGAATTCGGCGGGAAAATTATTTTAAGCGGCGTCAAAGATTACCTCAAAAAATTCCTAATTCCTAATTCCTCATTCCTAATTATCTTCGACGTGGAGTTGGCGGCTTATCTGCTCTATCCCGAAATGGAAAGTTACAGCTGCGAAAAACTTTTGCCGCTGGAATTCGACGGCTTGCAGCTGGCGGACAATTCCCTCGCTGCAAATGCCGCCGCCCTTGAAAAACTCGCCGCCCTTTACGAAAAAAAATTAGCCGCCGCCGATTTGACGAAGCTTTACAGCGAAATTGAATTGCCGCTCACGAAAGTTTTGGCGCACATGGAGGAGCGCGGCGTCGTCGTCAACAAGCGCAGTCTCAAAGAAAAATCCGCCGAGATGTCCGAACGTATCGACGCGCTAAGGAAAAATATTTATGAGCTGGCGGGCGAAACCTTCAACATAAATTCTTCGCAACAACTCGCCAACGTCCTTTTCGGCAACTTAAAACTTCCGCCCGTCAAGAAAACTAAAACGGGCTATTCGACCAACGCCGAAGTTTTGGAGGAATTAAGGTGGCGGCACCCGATTGTCGAGGCGATTTTGAATTACCGCGCCTTGACGAAACTCAAATCGACTTACCTTGACGGCGTGGAAAAATTAATCGGCGCGGACGGGCGTATTCACACGAATTTTAATCAGACTGTGACGGCGACGGGCAGACTCTCCAGCTCCGACCCGAACTTGCAAAATATTCCCGTGCGCACCGACGAAGGGCGCGAGATTCGGGCGTTGTTCGTGCCCGGCGACGGCTACGATTGCATTTTTTCTGCCGATTATTCGCAGATTGAACTTCGGCTTCTGGCGCACATGTCCGGCGACGAAAATTTAATCGACGCCTTCATAAAGGAGCAGGACATTCACGCGCGAACGGCGGCGGAAGTTTTCGGCGTGCCGCTTGACGAGGTGACGCCCGACCTGCGCCGCAAAGCTAAGGCGGTCAATTTTGGCATCGTTTACGGAATCAGCGACTTTGGACTTTCGCGGGATTTGCATATAAGTCGCAAGGAGGCGGGCAAATATATCGCGCTTTATTTCGAGCGTTATCCTGGCGTTAAAAAATTTTTGGACGCGACGGTTGCACAAGCTCACCTGCACGGCTACGTTACGACGATGTTTGGGCGGCGTCGATTTTTGCCCGCGATTAACAGCAAAAATTTCAATCAGCGCAGTCTCGCCGAGCGCATGGCGATGAACACACCGATTCAAGGCTCCGCCGCCGATATTATCAAGCTGGCGATGATTCGGGCGGAGGAAAATCTGCGCAGACTTCAAAGCAGGATAATTATTCAAGTGCACGACGAACTTGTCC
Source organism: Selenomonadaceae bacterium (assembly GCA_017529935.1). Classification (GTDB taxonomy): domain Bacteria; phylum Bacillota; class Negativicutes; order Selenomonadales; family Selenomonadaceae; genus Quinella. Next base: position 6,007 of record JAFXNB010000056.1, on the reverse strand, counting down.
TTGAGGCTAAAAAATCCGAGCTTGCCGATGTGGAAAAAATTTTGCGCGAAGCTATGGAGAACGTCGCAGAACTTTCCGTGCCGCTAGTTGTGGATTGTCACGGCGGCGCAAATTGGTCGCTTGCCAAGTAAATAAAAAAAGTCGTCGACATTTCTGCCGACGATTTTTTTTTGTCGTGTCTAATTTGTTTGAGGCTCTTCACCGAACGCGAAGTAGTAGCCGACTTTGAAACATTCTTCAAGAAAAATTCTGTCCGTTTCGTCCGCCACGTCCGACAACGCGTCTTTAGCTTTGACGGAGTTGAAAACTTTCCCGTCCGCTAAGTAAAACTTTTGACGCGTTGCCGTCGCGTTCTTCGGCGAATACTTTGAGCTTATCGGAAAAATTTTTTGCTCCCAAGCTTTCTCGCCGTCGGAATTCTCCCTGATTTTGATTGAATACTTATCCAAGAAATACGGCGCGTCGTTGTAAAACGCGATGAACACGTAATTTTTGTCCGACGGCACCCGCGCCGGGTCGTCAAGTGGCAACTTATCGCCGCTCGCCAACCGCGCCTTTATTTTTTGCTCGAAAAGCTCCGTGCTCTTCCAGTCGCTCTTGAGTAAAGGCCCCTTCTTTTGCTCGACAGGTTTAGTTACCTTTTTATCGGGCTTAAATTTCGGCAGGTCGTAAGCCTGAGCCACACCGCTAGTCACGAGTAGGGCTGTCAGCAGTGCCGCCGATATTTTTTTGAGCACGCGACTCACTCCCTCGCGATGAAGCTCGGTTCAAACTCGGGCATTCCGAGTTCTTGTTCTTCCGGTTCGTTTTTTTTTGGCGCGGTAGGACTAACGAGCAATTCGGGATTTTCAAAGCGATTGCCCAGAATTGTCATGTTCCAATCTTGCACGTCGTAGAGAGCCTGACGAGCGCCGCTGCCGTAATTGACAACGAAACAGCCGTCATGAAAATTCACAACGCCGATTCGCCCGTTTTCCAGAGAGATAATATCGTCTTCGTAAATTTCTTTGCCTGTGCTGTCGACTAGCCCCGTAAATTGTCCGATCGTCTTCGAGTCCACGCGATAGCCTTCGTAACCGTTTTCGTAAACGAAAATATGCGCTTGCGGACCGGGGTCGCCGTATGTGCCGCGCTTCAGATAAAAACCGTAGATCCAAACGCTCTTCTTTTCGCCGCTGAATATTTGAAAAGTTTTTAAGCCGCGATATTTGATTTCACGTTCAGCCATGAAAGGACACCTCCGACTTTTTTAACAGATCCAAATTTTCAATGCCCGAAATTATAACACGGAATTTATTTTCGACAAGACTTTTATTAAGCATTCTTATCAAAAATTTTTGTCGGGCGTCAGCGAAGTTAATCGATAGCCAAACCTCCTTTCTAAAATTAAAACAAATTACGTTTAGGGATTTATTTTCCTTCTACTTTCAGGTAAAAACTCCTGCAAGCGGTAAAAAATTTTTTCAGAGATTCGACAGAAAATTTTGCAGGGTGAGGCTCCGCACGTCGCCCAAATTTTTTTCCGGCTTACTCGTGATTAAAATTTTCTCCACATCATTCGGCAGGGCGCGCAAAGGTCGCGAGGCTCTTCGGGCGGAAGGATAATCCGCCGTCATTATCTGAACAAAAATTTTTTTGCCGCTGCGCTCCCCAACAAAACTAATATTCATCGCGCCGAACTTCACGCTGCTCACTTCGTAGCCGCGCTGCCACAGTTCAACGCAAACCGCATTCTCTACCAAAATATTTTCATTGACCGTGGCGAACACAGAAAGCAACCCGTTATCAACGCAGTAAAATTTTTCAAGCCCCACCAAAAACTTTTCTGCTTTTGCGTCGAAGCGCGGAATTTTTCTGAAAAGCCCCGCCGCGCAACTCAAATAATTTTTAAGCGTGCCGAACGAGGAGCCAAATTGCTCGGCTAACTGATTTAAATTAATCGACTTGCCGACATTCTGCGCGAGAGTTTTTATCAGCAAGTGGAAAAGGTCAGGTCTGCTCAAATGATTTTTCTCGACAAGCTCAAACATTATCTCGTAAGCCGCGCCGCGCAGAATTCTTTGCCAGGAATTTTTATTAGCGCCGAACGTGGACGGCAGCCCGCCGAAGTGCAGATAATTTTGCAAAACTTCCTCCGTCGGGAAATGTGTTTTGTATTCGGCGAAGGACGGCGGATACATTCTCAACACGTCGCAGTTATCGGGCAGGAGCGCGTAAATTTTTTCGGCGAGTAGTTCGTTTGAACACGTCACGTAAATTTCGGCGGGCGCACCGACGAACAGCGCGTTAATCGCCTTTTCGCATTCGCTGACGCGGTCAATCTCATAGACCAGCAAAAAAAATTTTTCTAAATCAGCCGTCTGCGTCGCCACGAATTCATAAAACGCTTGAAAATTTTTGAACCGCTCGTCCGCCTCGCAATCGATTGAAATTATTTCCGCCGTGCTTACTCCTTCCGCGCGCAAATTTTCCGCGAACGCCTTCAGCAAAGTCGTCTTGCCGACGCCGCGCACGCCCGAAATTATTTTCACGGAGAAATTGCTTTTCAGCTTTAACAGTCTTTCGAGATAAAAACTTTGCTCCAAAGTGATTCACCACGCTACAAATTTTTTTCAATTTTATAACAGTCAGCGGCTTTTATCAAGCGGCGTATTGACAAAGCGTCTTCGCGGTGTAAAATATTCCTGCGAAAATTTTTGATTTGATATTGAAAGGGTTTTGCAAATTTGCGGCGAAAATTTTTAAACCAAAAGGCAGTTATACAGGAGGTCAATTCATGATTAAGCTTACGAAATTTAATTCGGACTCGAACAAGCGCGGGGAATTCATTCTCAACGCCGAATTGATTCAAACAATCGAGTCCACGCCCGACACCGTCATCACGCTTGTCAACGAGAAAAAACTTATCGTCGAAGAGCCGACCGAAGAAGTTGTGCGCCGCGTGATGAAATATCGCCGCGCCTTGAGACAATTTTAATCGTGGAGGGGAAAGATTATGCCTGATGAAGAAAAGGACATCGATACAGTAGCTCCGCCTCCTCCCGACCCTGCAAAATCCAAAAAGAAAACGATAATATTAATCGTCGTGCTGGTAATAGTTGGCTTGGCGTTGGCGGCGGGCATTTCGCTTTTCGTCGTTACAAAAGTTATGGGCGACATACCCGCCGGCTCGGAGGATGAAGATTCGGGACCGCGCTACCATGACGCCGGAGTTTTCGTCAAGTTGGGCGATCCGAAGGAAGGAATTTTGGTCAATGTCGGCGGTCCGCGCAGCGGCAAATATCTTAAAGCCAGCATTATCGTCGAGTACAACCCCGGCAAAAAATCTGTCATAAACGAAGAGACGCACGCCCTTCAACCCGACGCCGAAGTTAAAGTTAATGACGTTGCCACGCAATTTTTGCGCTCGACTTCAATGGAAGACTTCGACGCCGACAAGCAGGACGAATTTAAAAAGCAACTCAAAGACGCGCTCAACGCCGCGCTCGGTGCCGGTTCCGTTTACGACGTTTACGTTACGAGTTTCCTCTTGCAATGACGGGAGGGAAAGCACTTGTCCGTTGATGTTTTAACTCAAGAGCAGATAGACGCGCTGCTTGCCGCCGCCAATGACGAATCGACCGATTTGGAGCAACTCAAGCAGGAAGAAACTACGAGGAAAATTAAAACTTACGACTTCAAACGCCCCGATAAATTTTCCAAAGACCAAATCCGAACGCTTTACATGCTCCACGAAAGTTTTGCGCGGCTGTTGAATACTTACATGAGTTCACACCTGCGCACGCTAGTCAATGTCGACGTGGCGTCTGTCGAACAGCTCACCTATCAAGAATTCGTTCAATCGCTGATGAATCCCAGCGTGATAACGATACTTGGCGTGCCGCCGCTCAAGGGCAACATAATTTTTGAAATGAGCACGGAGATTGCCTTTGCTTATCTTGACCGCGTATTCGGCGGCGACGGCTCCACGGCAATGAAAACGCGCGTCCTAACGGAAATTGAAGATGCGGTTATGCGCCGCTTCGTCAATTCGGCAATGGAGCGTTTCAAAGAATCTTGGTCGAACGTCACGCCGATGAACCCCGTACTTGAGGCGACGGAATCAAATCCGCAGTTTACGCAAATCGTCCCGCCCAATGATATGGTCGTCGTCATAACGATGAACACCAAACTCGGCGAGGTCGAAGGCTTGATGAATATCTGCATACCTTATCTTGTGCTGGAGCCGATTATGTCGAAGCTGACGACAACTTTTTGGGTCGCCGCCTCCGCAGCGAAGGACGAAAACAAAGGGCACGCGGAGACCATTCGCAGGCAACTCAACCGAACAAAAGTTCCGTTCGTCGTCGAAGTCGGGCGCGTGCAAATTACAATCCGCGAATTCCTGACGTTAGGTTTCGGCGACGTGCTTCAGCTAAATACTAAGGTCAAAGAAGATTTCCCCTGCATGATTGGCACCAACGCGAAATTTCTTTGCAGACCGGGCACTTTCGGCAAAAAGCTGGCGGTGCAAATAACTCAAGTCGTGCAAAAAGGAGAGGATGCGGCTGATGATGAGTGATTTGTCTCAAGCTGAAATTGATGCGCTGTTGGCGGGAGCCGGCGGTGATTCAAATGATAATCCTTCGGGCGGCGATTCTATTGGCGGCGACAACACAGACGAACTTTTATCGCCGATAGAAAAGGACGCGCTCGGAGAAATCGGAAATATTTCCATGGGCAGTGCAGCGACGACTTTGTCCACTCTGCTCGGTCACAAAGTTTCCATAACGACGCCGTCGGTCACTGTCGCGCCGATGAATGTCATTCAGCAACATTACCCGTTGCCCTATCTCGTCGTCGAAGTCGCCTACACCGTCGGCATTGACGGTAGCAACGTTTTTGCAATTCAAGCGTCGGACGCCGCAGTTATCGCCGATTTGATGATGGGCGGCGACGGCACCAATCCCGACCCCGAACTCAACGAAATTCACATGAGCGCGGTCGGCGAGGCAATGAATCAGATGATGGGCGCGGTCGCAACCAGCTTGTCAACCATGTTCAATAAAAAGATTGATATTTCGCCGCCCAAAGTTAATCTCGTCGATTTCGGCAAGGAAGATTTGCCGGACAAGGACAGAACTGAACCAGTTGTTCGCGCCGCGTTCCGCATGGAAGTTGACGGCTTAATCGACAGCGAGATTATGCAAATTATCACGCTCAAGGTTGCAAAGGAAATGGTTGATTCGTTGATGGGCGGCGGCGAAGAAGAGCCAGCAACCGCTCCGGCACCTGCGCCCGCTCCTGCTCCAGCACCCGCTCCGGCTCCAGCACCCGCGCCACAACCGGCACCCGCGCCGCAACCTGCTCCACCGCCACAGCAAAATTATCCACCACCGCAACAAAATTATCCGCCGCCACAACAAAATTATTCACAGCCGCAACAACCGCCGCAGCAAGGTTACGCGCCGCCCGGTTACGGATACGGGGGATCTCAAATGCAACCAAATGTCGTAAGCAATATGCCGGTTTCGCCCGCGCAGTTCACGCCCCTTTCCGTTGAGCCCGTTCAAATCAACGAGGCAAATATCGGATTGATTTTGGACGTGCCGCTTCAAGTGACGGTCGAACTCGGTCGCACGAAAAAAACCATCAAAGAAATTTTGGACTTGTCCACGGGCTCAATCGTGGAGCTTGACAAATTGGCGGGCGAACCCGTCGAAATTCAAGTCAACGGTCATTTCCTTGCCAAGGGCGAAGTCGTCGTAATTGACGAAAACTTCGGCGTGAGGATAACCGAAATTGCCACGCCCGCCGAACGCGCCGCACACCTTGCGTAATTTTGAGGCGCACATGGACGTGCGCCCCGCCCGCGCACTGAGCGTGATGCGAAATCCGCGGGCAACAGTCGGCTACGGGTAGGCTCAACGTTGCGGTATTCGGGAGTATCCGCCCCGCGCGTAGCGGCGGCTTTCTTGGGCGAATGCGAACTGGTGAGCATGAGGTTTCTTTCGCCGCCGAAAGAAAG
>JAFXNB010000006.1 GCA_017529935.1 Selenomonadaceae bacterium | reverse complement strand
GTGCCGTCGCCAATGCGGAAAACAATTTCGACATGGACGCGGATAAATTGTTCGTCTCAACGTGTTTCGTTGACGGCGGACCGACAATGAAGAGGTATCACCCGCGCTCACGTGGTCAGGCGTTCAGCATTTTAAAGCACACCTCGCACATCACGGTTGTCGTCAGCGAAAAGGCAACCGAAGAAAACTAAAAGAAGGAGGGAAACGGTTTGGGTCAGAAGGTACATCCGCACGGAATACGCCTCGGCATTGTCAAGACGTGGGACGCGAAATGGTACGCAGATAAAGATTTCGCGACGAATCTCCACGAGGATATAAAAATCCGTAAGGCCATCAAAACCGATAAGCAACTGGCGTCGGCGGGCGTCTCGCGCATTGAGATTGAACGCTCGGAAAAACGCCTTAAACTTACAATTCACACCGCAAAACCCGGCATGGTCATCGGGCGCGGCGGCGCGGGCATCGAGGACATCAAAAATAAACTCAAGAAGCTCACCGATAAGCGCGTCGATATTAATATCATGGAAATTCGCCAGCCTGATTTGGACGCTCTGCTCGTGGCAGAAAATATAGCGTCGCAGTTGGAACGTCGTATCGCTTTCCGCCGCGCAATGAAACAATCCGTCGGCAGAACAATGCGTCTCGGCGCGAAGGGAATTAAAATCGCCTGCAGCGGTCGCTTGGGCGGCGCGGAAATTGCCCGCAGTGAATCCTATCGCGAAGGTTCAATTCCGCTTCACACGCTCCGCGCAGATATTGATTACGGTTTCGCGGAGGCAAACACGACTTACGGGCGCATCGGCATCAAGGTTTGGATTTTCAAAGGCGAAATTCTCCCCGACAAAAAGGACAAGGGCGTCCGTCAAGCGGAAGGGAGTGACGCATAATGTTGATTCCGAAGAGAACAAAATACCGCAAGCAATTTCGCGGTCGCATGAAGGGCAAGGCTAATCGCGGCAACACAATCGCGCACGGTCAGTACGGTCTGGTTGCGTTGGAGCCGGCGTGGATAACTAATCGTCAGATTGAAGCGGCGCGTATCGCAATGACTCGTTACATTCGGCGCGGCGGTCAAGTTTGGATAAAAATTTTCCCTGACAAACCCGTCACCGCAAAGCCCGCTGAAACTCGTATGGGTTCCGGCAAGGGTTCGCCCGAATATTGGGTTGCTGTCGTTAATCCGGGTCGCGTGCTGTTTGCAATGGCTGGCGTTCCTAAAGAAATCGCTGCTGAAGCTATGCGCCTTGCCGGTCACAAGCTCCCGATTAAAACTAAATTTGTCGTCAGCGATCATCAAGGCGACGTTTATATCCCCGTCGTCAATGAAACTTTAGCCGACGCAAAGAAAGCAGCGCATACTGCTTACGAACAGGAACACGCGGCTGAGGCTCAATCGTCCGAAGCTAAAGAAGGCGGTGATTCTCATGAAGGTTAATGAAATTCGCGACATGTCTCCCGATGAACAGGTCGAGAAAATCAAATCGCTCAAAGAAGAACTCTTCAACCTCCGCTTTCAACTCGCTACCGGTCAGCTCGAAAATCGTATGCGTATCCGCGAAGTCAAACGCTCTATCGCGCAGGTTAAAACCATTCAGCGTGAACGCGAACTTAATATCAGACAGTGAACGGAGGGCAACGTGACGTTGCATCCAGTGAGCGCGATTGACGTTGCAAAAATTTTAACGTTATTACCGCGTTCATACTTATCATATTAAAAGAGGTGATATTGTGAGCGAAGAAAAACGCAACGAGCGCAAAGTTCGCGTCGGCAAAGTTGTAAGCGACAAAATGCAGAAAACTATCGTCGTCGCGATTGAAGAGCTCATTCAACATAAACTCTACAAAAAATCCGTCAAGCGTACCGTCAAATTTAAAGCGCACGACGAAAATCAAGAGGCTCATATCGGCGATAAAGTTTCTATCATGGAGACGCGCCCGCTGTCCAAAGAAAAACGTTGGCGGCTCGTCAAAATCGTCGAGAAGGCGAAATAATTTTTTCGGGGAGGAGGTTAAAACGTGATTCAGCAACAGAGCAGATTGAACGTCGGCGACAACACCGGTGCCAAAGAAATTATGTGCATTCGCGTGCTCGGCGGCTCGTTCCGTCGCTATGCCAATATCGGCGACATTATCGTTGCCTCGGTTAAATCCGCCACGCCCGGCGGTCAAGTCAAGAAAGGCGACGTCGTCAAGGCGGTTGTCGTTCGTAGCAAAAAAGGTTTGCGCCGCCCCGACGGTTCCTACATTCGTTTCGACGAAAACGCCGCCGTCATCATCAAAGAAGATAAAACTCCGCGCGGCACCCGTATCTTCGGACCCGTCGCCCGCGAACTTCGCGATAAAGATTTCATGAAAATTATTTCACTCGCGCCCGAAGTTTTGTAAAGGAAAGGAGGTGCCGAGTTGTCACTGATTAAACTTCACGTCAAGAAGGGCGACACGGTCGTCGTCCTCTCCGGCAAGGACAAGGGCAAGCAGGGCAAAATTATCTCCGCCATGCCTAAAGCCGGCAAGGTCGTAGTCGAAGGCGTCAACAAAGTTAAACGCCACAGCAAACCCAGCTTGAAAGTTCCGCAGGGCGGCATCGTTGCTAAGGAAATGCCCCTTCACGCCTGCAAAGTTCAGCTCGTTTGTCCCGCCTGCAATAAGCCCACCCGCATTGGTCACAAAGACGTAAACGGCAAAAATTCTCGCGTTTGCAAAAAGTGCGGCGAAGTTATCGAATAAGGAGGTGTTATCTTGTCCAGACTTCTCGATAAATATAAGAACGAAGTTATCGGCGCAATGACAAAAAAATTTTCCTACAAGAACGTCATGCAGGTGCCGAAGCTTGAAAAAATCGTTATCAACATGGCTTGCGGAGACGCCGTCGGCAATGCTAAGGCTCTCGAAAGTGCAATCGCTGACTTGACGCAAATCGCCGGTCAAAAGCCCGTTGTCACTCGCGCCAGAAAATCCCTCGCCGCGTGGAAACTTCGCGCTGGCATGGCTATCGGTTGCAAAGTCACTCTGCGCGGTCGCCGCATGTATGAATTCCTCGATAAGTTCATGAATATCGCCCTGCCGCGTGTTCGCGACTTCCGCGGCGTCAGCAGAAAATCTTTTGACGGGCGCGGCAATTATGCGGTCGGTGTCAAGGAACAGCTCATCTTCCCCGAAATTGACTACGACAAAATTGATAAGATTCGCGGCATGGATATTATCGTTGTCACCACGGCTAAAACCGATGAAGAGGCGCGTGAATTCCTCGCGCTCATGGGTATGCCGTTCGCTAACGCTTAAGGATGTGATTCTCAAATGGCCAAAAAAGCTTTAATCGAAAAATGGAGCAAGCCTCCCAAATTCTCCACCCGCAAATACAACCGTTGCAAAATCTGCGGCAGACCCCACGGCTACCTTCGCAAATTTGAAATGTGCCGTATCTGCTTCCGCGAGCAAAGCTACGCCGGTGCTATCCCCGGCATCACCAAATCCAGCTGGTAATATTTTTTTCTATCGAAAGGAGGATATCGGTTTCCTATGGCAATGACTGATCCTATTGCGGATATGCTCTCGCGCATTCGCAATGCTAATTCCGTCTACCACGAAAAGGTGGAAATTCCTGGCTCGAAAATTAAAGTCGCTATCGCGGACGTGCTTAAGCGGGAAGGTTACATCAAGGATTATTCCTTTGCTCAAGATAATAAGCAGGGCATTCTTACCGTTAAACTTAAGTACGGCCCCGAACGCGAAAAAGTTATCACGGGCATTCAACGCATCTCCAGACCCGGACTCCGCCAATACAGGCAGAAGAAAGACCTGCCGCGCGTGCTCGGCGGGCTCGGTATCGCGATTATCTCCACGTCCCAAGGCATTATGAGCGATAAACAGGCGCGTAAGGCGGGGCTCGGCGGTGAGGTTATCGCTTACGTCTGGTAAAAAATTTTTTTTGGAGGTGCTGTCATGTCTCGAATTGGAAGAGCACCGATAAATATTCCCGCCGGCGTCACCGTTTCAGTCGGCGAAGATAATCTGGTGCATGTAAAAGGTCCCAAGGGCGAATTGTCCCGCAAGATCTCCACGGAAATGAAAATAACTATTGAGGATGGCGTTTTAAAGGTGACGCGCCCCTCGGATAATAAAACGCATAGAAGCCTGCACGGTCTCAGCCGCACCTTGATTAACAACATGGTCGTCGGCGTCACCCAAGGCTTTACAAAAAATCTTGAGATTGCCGGCGTCGGGTATCGTGCCGCCAAACAAGGCAAGAACCTCAACTTGTCGCTCGGCTACTCTCACCCCGTGATTATCGAGCCGCCCGCCGGTATCACTCTCGACGCGCCCTCGGCGACCACCATCTCCGTTCACGGTATCGATAAGGAACTCGTCGGCGCAGTCGCTGCTAATATTCGCAAGTGGCGCGAGCCTGAACCTTACAAAGGCAAAGGCATCAAGTACGCGGGCGAACATATCCGCCGCAAGGAAGGTAAAGCCGGCGCGAAAGGCAAGAAGTAATTCGGAGGCATAATCATGAACATTGAACACGTTGCCATCTACGTAAACAATTTGGAAGTCGAACGGGAATTCTTCGTGAAATATTTCGGCGCGAAGGCAACAGAGAAGTACACCAATTTCCAAGGCGACTTCACCAGTTACTTCCTCACTTTTGACAACGGCTCGCGTTTTGAAATTATGCACCGTACAGGTATGTTCGACCCAAAGAAGGAAAAATATCGTTCCGGCTATCATCACATCGCAATCAACGTCGGCGGCAAAAAAGATGTTGACGCACTTACAAGCAGATTGGAAGATGACGGAATGGTTATCGTGGTTGCTCCGCGCAAGACGGGCGACGGTTATTATGCAAGTATTGTGACTGACCCCGAAGGTAACGAGATTGAACTTCTTGCGGGCGGCACTGTTTACGACAACTGAATTTCTTTTTTAAAGAACGGAGGTAATTACCATGAAGATTGAGCACGTTGCCATGTACGTTAATGACTTGGAGGCGGAGAAAAATTTCTTCGTCAAATACTTCAACGCAAAAGCCGGTTCCAAGTACAGCAATTTCCGCAATGACTTCAGCAATTACTTTTTGAAATTCGATGACGGCTCGCGCTTGGAAATCATGACGCGCAACAGTTCGGTTGACCCGAAGAAAGACCGCTATCGCACGGGCTATCACCACATTGCCATTTGCGTCGGCGACCGTAAAGACGTTGACGACATGATGAAAAAATTCGACGCAGACGGAGTTATCGTTGTCAGCGGCGCACGCACTAC
>JAFXNB010000055.1 GCA_017529935.1 Selenomonadaceae bacterium | reverse complement strand
TTGGGCTTGTACTGGGCGATAATGGCTTGAGCAATTCTCCTGGCGGGTGTGTCTCGTTTCTTTCTTTTCAGCTCTTTTTCTCTCCTATATCAAAAAAATGGATTGTGCTCTCTTACTTACACAATCCATTTTACACTACCATCTTCAAAACTTGGCTGGAGTTTTCTTATAAAAATTATTCGCATGGGAAATTTTTGCTCTCGGAAAAAATTCCTAACGATGAACCTATATCAGCTTTCCTGCGCACTCGCTTAAATAAGAATCGTCAACATCTTTTGACGAATCCACAAGATTTGAAGCAATATATTCCTACGGGGAAAACTATACGCGCCGACGACCTCTTACACCAGGTAAAACTTGAATCAACTTTTTTTCTGTCCGTCATGGATGACTTTGAGTAGGAAGAAAATTCCTATTTGAGTAGTCACTCCTAACTTTGCCATTTATCTTGAGACTATTCGCGTTGTGCTACGATACATCCAAATCTTTTTTGTTTGAAATTCGGAGTTCTTATTTCTCTTGGTTCATTTTGTGCATCATATAATCGCAGTGTCGACGAAGATTTACCGCATTTAATTCTGGATAAATTTCTATAGCTTTGTTTAACTCTTCAATCGCCTGCTCGTATTCCTGCATATCAAAATATACCATTCCGCGCCCCTTATACGCACTGAAATTTTTCGGAGCCAGTTCAAGAGCCTTGTTGTAGTCCTGAAGTGCCGAATCATACTGCTTTAAATTATGGTAAATGAGTCCGCGATTGTTATAGACCTCAGGATTCTGCGGATTTAGCTCAACAGCCTTATTTGCGTCTTCAAGTGCCAAATTATTTTGACCTATATTTAGGTAAACCATACTGCGAGCCATATACGCCCTAAAATCATTCGGATTCAGCTCAACAGCCTTGTTTAAGTCTCTTTGCGCCAAATGCCCCGTGTTGTTATAGGCATTGGCACGACCGATATACGCGAGGAGCGTTCTATATGCAAATTGCTCTCGTCGACGACCAATTTTATGACTTACACCAATCCGAAGCCTTTCTCAAGAATTATTTGGCTCAAAATTTCTCTCAAATCGCTGACTCAATCCGACTTTATACTTTTTTGAACCCTCAAGACTTTTTGAACTCTTTCGAGCCTCACAAATTTGATTTATTCATTCTCGATATTTTTATGAAACCACTTAACGGAATTCAAGTCGCTCAAGTCATTCGCAAGCGCGATAAGGACGCCTCTATCATTTTTTTGACTTCAAGCGAAGATTTTATCCTCGAAGGTTACAAAGTTTTTGCCGTCGGATACTTCCTGAAGCCTTTTGCAGACAACGCAGAGCAATTTAACGAAACTTTTTCTTTCGTCTTCCAAAAACTGCTTGCGAATCAGAAAATCTTACCGTCACGTTAAAAAGTAGCGACTTGGAAGTTTCTATCCCATACAAGCATATAAAATTCATCGACATTGACTGGCAACATCGCATTTGCATTCATCTAGCCGACAAAAATCTTTATCCGAGCATTTCATATGAAAAAATTTGGTCTGAACTGCAAAACGACCCCAGATTCATCGAATGTTACCACAGAATTATCGTCAACATGGATTTTATCAAGTACATGAACGGCGAAGACTTCATTTTGAACGATGAAACGCTTATTCCGATTAGCCAGCGCAAAAGTAGAGACTCAAAAGGCAAATATATGCGTCATTTGCTGAACAGTTGCCTTTGAGCAAAAAAAATCTGCCTTTAAATTCTCCAATACATGACGACCTTAAATAACCTCCCCTCCAATTTAAAATCAGTGTAAGCGTCGTATTTCTCGCTAAAGAGTTTAACCGACGAGATACCGAACCCGTGACCTTCTGCGGAAGTTTGCGGTAATTTTTTTCATCGAAACTAACATCAAAGCCGCAAGAGTTGATAATTTCAAGGACGCATTGCCTTTCGATGCTTTGAATCGTCACCGAGATAATTTTTTCGCCGGATTTTTGCTTTGTGCAAGCATTGATAGTATTTTCCAAAAGATTGGAGAGTAGCAACGCCAAATCGCTTTCATCGGTAGAAAGTTTTTCGGGCAAATTTATTTTCGTGCGTACTTTTATGTCCAAATTCTCTGCGCGGCTTATGTAAAATTACAAAGCGGCGTTGATGAGCGGCGTTTGGCAAAAATCTTTAACCTTAGTTCTGCCCAACAGAGTTTCCTGGCTTGCAACGTAGTCTCTAGCCGCGTCAAATTCATTTTTCTGAAGCATGACAGAGATTAAGCGATAAGAGTGCCTTAAATCGTGGCGTATGACTGCAACTTTTTCGCGCCCTTCCTGCATTAGGCGGTTATACTCTTTCAAAACCGTTAATTGCTCCTGCATTCGCTTAAAATTTTGTTCCGTACGCTTTTGTTCTTGTAATTGCTCGCTCGTCAGCAGAATATGGCGATAGAAAAAGAAAAAAACAATCGGCAAATAAAATCTGGACACTCTTTCCTGCCAAGAATGAATCAAAGGTTCCTGCAACCAAAGGAGCAACACCGGAATAATCATTGCAAACGGTAAAAAGGCTACGAACTTACCGTAATCCTTGAAAAATTTCTTTGGCGGCAGTAAATTTACGAAGAAACGCCTTGCAAGCGGGAGACTGACTGTGAAAAGCATCAAATACACTATCGCATGACCAAAAATTATCTCTTGCTCGCTTTCAAACAATCGTATGACAATTATCGCGGAGAAATTATGCCATATAAGGCTCCAAATCTCTGACATGCCGAAAACAAAGACGTGCTGAACAAAATTTCTGCGAACTGCCGCCATAAAAACGACAAAATAAGGAATCCAACCCATAATCAAAACGAATTTATAAACCGGCGCATGAATTCCATAGTGCGAGAAAATAAAAACATTGCCGATACTACAAAAAATACTCCAAACGAGGAAACCGCCCGCCAAATTTTTCTTTTCGGCGCGGTTTATGCCATTACTGAAGGCAAAATACATCAAGCAGAAATCAGAAAGCAGATGTCTTTGAGTATCTACTGACGAGATGTGCTCCGATAAATAAAGCGCAACGCAAATATCGCGAGCCACGCTTTTCCATTACAGCATTTTGTCGGGCGATGAAAATCTTTTGAAGTCGCCAATTTCCGCTTCGATAATGGCAGCAAGACGCGTGCCGATACCGGGAATTGATTCAATCGGCAAATTAATCTCTTGCATATGATTTTCTATCTACGAGCCAGATTACGAATTTCCTTAGCTTTATCGCTACCGATTCTTCCGCGAGAAGTACTCTCCAAAAGATTAACCAGACAATGGTGACGAGGCGTGAGAGCGACTGCTTAAGTTTGGAACACTGGCTGACTTTATCGGCGCGATATCGGGTGAGCGATTTTAACTCCGCATGGCGTCGACCTTATCGGTTTTGGTTTTGCGCAGAGAAAGACTTTTACGAAATTGATTGGTCTGTAGGGGATTGAAAACAAAAGTCGCAAGTTTTTTGCTGAGTAAAAAGCCAAGCAGATTAGAACGCTTTGTGAAGAACTTTGCCTTCGGCGGTTTGAATAAAGCAGTCATGCTTGTCTTGGGCAACATCAATACCGACCAGAATCATAAGAATCAACCTTTCAAAACATTTTGATGTTGCGCTCCACAAAACTCTTTGCCCTGAATCCTCGTGCGAAATAAACCGTCGTGCGGTATCTGACTCATTATCAGTTAAACAAAGAGCTGTGGTCTCAATCTCAATAAAGCCATCAAATGGCAGGTGATTTAACTAATCCACAACATCTTTTAAAGTATATCACGTCCTAAGGAACGCTAATAACTACTATGCATTATACGAGGTGATTTTGATAATCTCCATTGAAGAACGCCAAATCCAAATCCGCGAACTTGAACGCTCAATAGCCGCTCAACAAGCCAAACTCGATAAACTAAAGGCGGAAAGAATCCTTAAATGGAATTGGCTAAAATTCCGCGCCCTACACCAAAAATAATTTTCCTTGAAAAGGCAACTACAATAAAATAAAATCCCCCACTACAGAGGGATTTGCTTTTAAATTGCCCAATGGCTACGGTTCTTTCCAGACGCGTCAAGAGGCATTGAATGAACTACAACCTTTGCGCAAGCTCAAGTTCAAAGACAAGCCGATTAAGCCCGTTTAACCTTGCGCCTTGGCACGACAAATTAAGCTAAGAGCCACAACTCGCAGATGTTCAAATACGCCATAAGAGATAGCCACATTAGCTCCCCACGAAAGAGGCATCACTTGCCGCACGACGCTACGCTTTTCGTTAAAAATTTAATCAAAAATTAATTTTTTCAACGAACGTAGACAGTCAGCGTGTTGTAAGCGAGCGATTGCAAAGTTAAATCGGCGTTGGTGACGGCGCACAGTTCATTAAAAAGCGTCTGCGGGGAGCCGCCGTACATGACGGTAAAAACTGCGCGTCCGCCGTCGTAGCTGGAAAGATTGACATTCTTGACGCGGTTAATTTTGGCAAGTCCACTTTGAACGAGATTTATCTTGGAAAAATCCGCGCCGATAACGACGACCTCGACGCCCTGGCGCGAAGTGTACATGCCCGTTATCTGTTCGACAAAATAATTTCCGGCTTGTTCGCCCGCCGCGCTCAAAGCTTTTTTGGCGGCGATAGCTTCCGAATTATCGTAAGCCGAACCGTATTTGCCGTCCGCCGCGATAACTTGCCCCGTACGCACGATAAACATTTTGGCTTCGACGCGGGCGCGGCAAGCTCGCATGTTCGTGCGCTGATTGCCGGGCAGATAATCGCCCAAATCGCCGACGCCCTCCGAAAAACTTTCGCCGACAATCATAATGTCCACGCCGAATTTATCAGCCGCCGCCTTCATCTGCGCGACGTTCATCGACATGGGGCTTTGATAATTCAATCCCGTGCCAACTTCCGTGACAAAATTAAAGCCCGCGTTCAGGAGCGTTTTAACGATGGCAGTTTCAGCCCCCGCGCCACCGACTTGATAGTTAAGGTGCTGTTCGGGGACGTAGACGGCGATTTTCGGGTTGCGAAGTTGCACGTTGATAATCCCCAGCCGCGTCAATTCGTTCATGAGTTTGGAGTTGGGTTGGTCGTCGACTGTGGCATTAATCGTCACGCGCCAGCCGCCAGCCACTTCCTCGCGACTTAAAACCGTGTAATCGTTGACGAAGCCGCGCGATTGCGTATAAATTTGGTCGTTGATTAACATGCTGTTTTGAACCAAAGTTTGCGAATCGACGAGCACGCCCAAAGTATTTTCCACCGCCGCCCGCAAAGCATCATTTTCCGCCTCCGTAGCCGTGAGTCCCGTGCCCGTGACCGTTACATTTTTTGCCAAAGCAGTCGCGCTGAAAATCATCAGCAGCGCAAAAATCATAACCGCAAATTTTTTCATGACCTCAGCTCCTTTTAACAATGTCGCCCTTGTGAATGACGCTGGTGTTGCCTTCCAATCGGCAAACGGCGTAATCGGGATTGAGTTCGACGATTTTAATTTTGCAAAGTTCATTTTGTCTGACGGCGACAATTTTGCCGTTGACGACAATGGGCGTGCCTTCGCGGGCAACGGTTAAAATTTCGCCGAGCCGAAGCCCCGCCTCCGAGCCTTTATCTATGTAAATATCCGCGCCGTAAATTTCAGCAACGGTTGCGCGGAAGGGATTAAGGCTGTCCAGCTCCCGAACAAAATTTTCCGCCGCATTTTTGCAGGCGTTGTTGAAGGCGTCGCTCACGCTTGAGCCGCTCTTATTGCCCTCGACTGTGCCCGCGATGACAATTTCGCCCGTCGTGTTGTCGACAAAGCGAAACTCCAAACCGATTTTCCCTTTGTACTTGTGGACGTATTGCCCAGCCATTTCGCCAATATCGCCTAGCCCAAAAATACTCGTAATTTGTGCGACGGCACTTGACGTGGGATTATTTTCTACGACCGCCATTGTCACTTTGCCGACCATGGTGTACTGTGCGCCGCTTAACTTGCCCAACTCCACAGCTTGGCTTGGGTCAACGGCGATATTTTGAAAGCCCTGTTCGCGGAGCACTGCGCCCATTTGCGGGCGTTCGACTACGGTGTAAGCTCCGCTCGAATGAATCGCTACGATTAATTGCTCCGTCATTATCTCGGCTACTTTTTCCTCACTGTAGCCCGATACATTTTCCAGCGGCATGACCGCCACAATTTTTTTTGCCGCCTCACAAAAGTTCAGCGAACATATAACAGCGACCGCGATTATCGCCGCAATTATTTTCTTTATAAACATTGCCGCTCTCCTCCCTATACTTTTTTTGTAGAATATATCAGACAGAAATTAAAATCACAATAAAAACTTAACAAAATTTGAGCTTGCGTCAGAACACAAAAAAAAAGAGTGGCAAAAATTTTTGTCGCTCTTTAAATTTTATTCGGTCTGTATCTATTTTCCAATTATTTTTCCTGCGCGGCTTTGTGCTCCTCGATAATCTTTTCGGCGAGTTTATCAGGCATCGGGTCGTAATGCGAGAACTTCAAGCTGTAGGAGGCGCGTCCTTGAGTTTGCGAGCGCAAGTCGGTGGCGTATTTATAAAGTTCACTCGACGGAATCAGAGCTTTAACTTCGGTCATGCCCTTGCCTTTAGGATCCATGCCCAAAATTTTTCCGCGCTTGGAGTTAAGCTTGCCGATAATGTCGCCCATGTAATTTTCGGGCGTGAGGACGGTTATCTCGTCAATCGGCTCAAGCAAAATCGGGTCGGCGGAGAGAATGCCTTTCTTAATCGCAATCGACGTTGCCATTTTGAACGCGGCTTCGGAGCTGTCGACTGCGTGATAGGAGCCGTCAAACAGATTGACGCTGACATTGACGACGGGATAGCCCGCGATAACGCCTTCCGCCAAAGTTTCCTGCGTGCCCTTCTCGACGGCAGGGAAATATTGACGCGGAACGGAGCCGCCGAAAATACTTTCCGTCCAGACATTGCCGTTGTTGACTTCGGGATTGGCTTCTTTGTTCGGACCGATTTTCAGCCAAACGTCGCCGTATTGCCCGTGACCGCCGGATTGTTTCTTGTGCTTGCCCTGCACTTCGACGTTTTTGCGGATTGTTTCGCGGTAAGCCACGCGCGGTTCGCCCAAAACCATTTTCACGCCGAATTTGCGCTGAATCTTGTCGCTCAAAATATCCAAATGAACTTCGCCGACGCCCTTAAGAATCGTCTGCTTAGTCTCGGCATTTTTGACAAGCCAAATCGTCGGGTCTTCGTCCTGCTGGCGAATAATCGCGCCGAAAACTTTATCCTCTTCGCCCTTCTTCTCCGACGTGACAGCCATTGCCAACATCGGTTCGGGATATTGAATGCGTTCGTATTTAATCGGAGAAATTTTGTCGCAAAGAGTGTCGCCGGTCTTAGCGTTGGCAAGTTTGCTCGTGACGACAATATCGCCGGCGTGCGCCACGTCCACGGGAATTTGTTTCTTGCCCTGCATGGTGAACAGCCCGCTCAAACGTTCCTGCCCTTCGTTGTCCGCGCCGATAAGTTGATAGGTCGCGTCGCCCTTCATGTCGCCGCTTATCACGCGAACATAGGACATGCGCCCGACGAACGGGTCAACCATCGTCTTGAAAATTTGTCCGCTGAACGGCTCGGAAACTTTGCGCTCGACAAGTTCGTCAGTCTTGGGATTAATGCCGCTGTAGTCTTTGGAATCGGGCGCGGGGAAAAATTCAACGACGCTGTTAAGGAATTTTTTCACGCCGATATTTTTAAGCGCGGAGCCGACGAACACGGGGAAAACTTTCGCCTCGCTGACGCCCTGCGCCAACGCCTCGGAAATTTCTTTCTCGTCCAAGTCCTCGACATCGCCCTCAAGATATTTTTCCATTAAGTCATCATTGAATTCGGCGACGGTGTCAAGCATTTCAAGGCGCATGTCTTCCACTTCGTCCGCAACTTCCGCCGCGTCAATCGCCTCGTCATCGTTGGCAACTTTGCCAAAGACTTTAATCAAATCAACGACGCCCTTGAAGCTGTCTTATTTACCGACGGGAACTTGAACGGGCAAGACGCTGTTGCCGAATTTGATTATAAGGTCGGCGAGAACTTTTTCAAAATCGGCGTGCTCCCTGTCCATTTTCGTGATAAAAAACGCGCGCGGGAGATTCAAACTTTCCGCCAAAGCCCAAGCCTTTTCCGTCTCCACTTCGACGCCCGCACTTGCACTCACGACGATAACCGCCGCGTCAGCCGCCGCCAATGCCCCGTGCATTTCCGCCACGAAATCGGGGAAGCCGGGCACGTCCAGCGCGTTGATTTTAAAATTCTTCCACTCAAGAGCCGCAAGCGACGCGCTGATTGACATCTTGCGCTTATTTTCTTCCGGCTCGAAGTCAAGGACGCCAGTGCCCGCGTCGACGTTGCCGAGGCGGGTGGTCGCGCCGCTGTCGAAAAGTGCCGCTTCAAGCAAGCTGGTCTTGCCCGAGCGGCCATGACCGCAGAACGCTACGTTTCTAATCTGTTCACTCTTGTAATCTTTCATATCAGAATTTTTCCCTCCGTAAATTTTTTTCGCAAGACTAATTCTATTGCCGCCGCGATTTTCCTGCCAACCTTAACTGCCAAGAAAAAATCCTCCGACAAAATCTCGGAGGAAATTATCTTTGTCGACTTTGCGGACTAACTTGCGACTTTTTTCTTACGGCGCGGATTCACGGGACGAAATTCCTTCAGCTCTTCGTCGGTCAGTTCGGGGCAATCTTCATCGTAGACAATATCGTCGTCGCTCATTTGCTTTAAAACTGCGAGGCGTGCTTTTTGTTCTTCCGTCAACGGTTGTCCTCTACGCAAAACATACGTCACAGTTGCCATAGTAAATTCTCCTTTCTCCTGTCAATCTCAACTGTCAAGAAAAAATCCTCCGATAAAATCTCGGAGGAAATTATCTTTGTCGACTTTGCGAATCAACTTGCGACTTTTTTCTTGCGGCGCGGATTCACGGGACGAAATTCCTTCAGCTCCTCGTCGGTCAGTTCGGGGAATTCGTCATCAAAAACAATCGGGCGGTTTTGCGCTTTAAGGGCGCGAATCTCCTTAATTTGTTCAGGCGTCGGCTTCTGCCCTTCATAGATAACTCGTCGAATAATCATCGCATTTCCTCCTTTCTCCTGCCAACCTCAACTGTCAAGAAAAAATCCTCCGATAAAATCTCGGAGGAAATTATCTTTGTCGACTTTGCGAATCAACTTGCGACTTTTTTCTTACGGCGCGGATTCACGGGACGAAATTCCTTCAGCTCTTCGTCGGTCAGTTCGGGGCAATCTTCATCAAAAACAATCGGGCGGTTTTGCGCTTTAAGGGCGCGAATTCGTTCCACTTGTTCGGGCGTCGGCTTCTGCCCTTCATAGATAACTCGTCGAATAATCATAGTATTCCCTCCTTTCTTTTGGCGTTGCCTCACGAGCCATAATCAATCTTATCGAATTAATTCGTTCAGTGTAAACGACGAACAAAACATTATCAACCATGCCGATAACTTGCCAGCGGTCTTCGTCTTGGGAGTGTTTTTCGTCGTAACGTTCGATTCGATTTTCATCGGCAAAAACCAGTGCGGCGTCTTCAAAAAGTATTCCGTGTTTTTGTTCGTTGATGGCGGCTTTTTTGTCGTCCCACTCAATACTTTGATTAGCAATTATCTTTTCCATGAGTTTTAATCCAATCGTGCGCCGCCGCAATTTGAACTTTGACTTGCTGATAAGAAGTTCCGCCTTGAGAATTCCTAGCCGCCACGCAAGTTTCAGGCTTTATCGCGTCGTGAATATCGGCGGCGAACAGCGGCGAAAAACTTTTGAATTCGGCAAGCGTCAAGTCTTTAAGATAAACGCCGCGCTCAATGCAATGGTGGACGAGTTTGCCGGCGACTTCGTGCGCTTGACGGAACGGCAGATTTTTTTTGACCAGATAATCGGCGGCGTCGGTTGCGTTTGAAAAATCTTCCTCGACGGCGCGGCGCATATTTTCACGGCGAACTTTCATGCCCGCGATAATCTGCGCGAAGACCGCCAGCGAAAATTTCACGGTGTCCAGCGCGTCGAAGACTCCTTCCTTGTCTTCCTGCAAATCTTTGTTGTAGGCTAGCGGCAACGCCTTGACTGTCGTCAGCAACGCCATCAAATGTCCGAAAACTCGTCCCGCCTTGCCGCGCACCAGCTCCGGCACGTCGGGATTTTTTTTCTGCGGCATCATGCTTGAGCCTGTGCAATGCGCGTCGTCCAACTCCACGAACGAAAATTCGCGACTGCACCACAAAATTATTTCCTCGCTGAGCCGTGACAAGTGCACCATCAAAATCGAAGCCGCCGATAAAAATTCCAGCAGATAATCTCTATCGCTGACGGCATCCAGGCTGTTGGAGTAAATCGCGGCGAATTCCAATTCACGCGCGACAAAATTTCTATCAATCGGGAAAGTCGTGCCCGCCAATGCGCCAGCTCCCAGCGGCATTATATCTGCGCGGGCGTGAACTCCTTCAAAGCGCGCGAAATCCCGTTGCAACATGGAAAAATACGCCAGCAGATGATGCGCGAACAAAATCGGCTGAGCGCGTTGCAGGTGCGTGTAGCCGGGGAAAATCACGTCGGAATTTTTTTCGGCGGAATTGACCAGCTCCGTTTGCAACTCCAAAATCAAACGCTGAATTTCGCGAACTTGACGGCGCATGTAAAGATGAGTGTCGAGCGCGACTTGGTCGTTGCGGCTTCGTGCCGTGTGAAGTCTGCCGCCCGCCGCCCCGATTGCCGCCGTCAACGCCGCCTCAACGTTCATGTGAATATCTTCCAACGCGACGCTGAATTCAAATTCGCCCGAGTCAATCGCCGCCAAAATTTTTTCCAAGCCCGCGCAGATTTTTTGCGCGTCGTCGTCGGAAATAATTTTCTGCGCGGCAAGCATTTTGGCATGGGCGATTGAGCCTTGAATATCTTCGCGGTACATGCGCTTATCAAAATTAATCGAGGCTTGAAACTCGTTAATCATTTCGTCGGTTGACTTTTCAAAGCGTCCGCCCCAAAGTTTCTCGCTCATTTTTTATTTACCAGCGCGCGAACTTTCAGCGGCAAGCCGAACAGATTAATAAAGCCCGTCGCGTCCGCCTGATTGTAAACGTCGTCGTGTTCAAACGTCACAAACTCTTGACTGTACAGCGAATACGGCGACTTGCTGCCCGCGCTGATGATGTTGCCCTTGTAAAGCTTGAGCTTAACCGTGCCCGTGACGGTCTTTTGCGTTTCGTCGACGAACGCCGCCAAAGCCTCGCGAAGCGGTGCAAACCACATGCCGTCATA
>JAFXNB010000054.1 GCA_017529935.1 Selenomonadaceae bacterium | reverse complement strand
GTCCGACCTGCCGACAAACACCGTCGATTTAAAACTTGCCGCCAAACCTAACTCGATGGCGAAACTCTTACGCAACGACCCCAGCGTTTGGTATAGCTTTGAGGATTTGCCGCACGAGGAATGGCGGAACGTTGTCGGTTACGAAGGTCTTTATCAAGTATCCAACTACGGGCGCATCAAAAGTTTTCGGCACAACTATCCGAGAATCATACGAGCGGATAAACAATCAAAGGGCTACTTGCAACTGCGACTTCACAGGAACGGGAAAGCTAAAAACTTCGGAGCTCACATTCTCGTTGCTCAAGCTTTCATCGGCAATCCCGAAAATAAAAGAGAAGTCGACCATCGGAACGGCGACAAGACGAATAATTGCGTTTGGAATCTTGATTGGGCTACCCGAAGTGAAAATGCCGCTCGCGCATATCAACTCGGATTAATCAAAGTTTATCGTGGCACACAAAGTCATTACGCGAAACTTACTGCGGAAGAAGTGATTTACATTCGTGGAAACCCTGCCCGTTTGAAGAGTAGCCAGTTGGCGGAGAAATTCAACGTGAGCCGTGCAACCATTAATCGCATAAAATCGGGTACAACTTACAAAAATGTAACGTAAAAAACTCCGCCTTCGCGCTTGGCTTCCTCGGCAATCATGGTCTTGTAGTCGGGATAAATGCGTTCTTTGTCGAGCCCCAAGCTCAAACCGATTTCCAAGCTACGTTCGGGATTGATGTCGAAGGTACCCGCAACCAACTTGAAGGAATTGTTGTCGTACAATGCGCCGCGACGATGCTTCGGACCAACGTTAGCAGTTCTGCCGCCACCAATCATGCCCCAGCGGAGCGGACGAGCAATTTTCTTTTCGCCAATCAACATTTTGAATTACTCCTTTCAGTTAAGAACGTGAACAATTTTTATGACTGAATGATAATCGAAAGGAGCCTCTTCAACAATTATCCAAGCTGTTCAAAAGTTATCCTATCCTGCAAAAAAAAATTTGACTCCGCGTCTTGCGAAGCCGATTAATTTTTCAGCTACTCTTCTGGAGCTTTCGATAGGCACTCGGCGAATAATTCGTTTTGCGCTTGAAAATTTTTATAAACGCGTTCACCGAATCATAGCCGACCTCCTCGGAAATTTCTCTTAAGCGTCTCGTTGAAGCAAATATTCGATTGGCTTGCCGAAAATTTCAATTAATTTGAGTTTATCTTTTGCCGAAAACTTATATTCGCCGCGTATCCTTCGGGAAACAGATGCGTGAGATGACCAACCCATAAGTTTCGCAAGTTGACGATAAGAAATTTGCTGTATGTTCATCTCGCGCAATAAGTTCTTAAACGGGCTGTCGCTACGTTTCATTGCAGAAATTTTTGCACAGGTTTTTGGCGAATGATGGGTAGTGTACTTTCCTTTTCTTGACACCGAAATTTTTGCTCTCGTTTCAGCGGAACGTTTTTTGCCCAACTTTGACGCCGACATTTTTGCTAGCGTTTCGGGCGTATGTTTCCTACCGACAGTTCCCTCGCCGCCGTCGGTGAGATTGTAGCCGTTCGGAACTTTGCTCTTGAGCGCGACGATGAAATATTTTTCCCAATAGTCCAATTCCTCTTTTGACGCGCAACTTTTTACAACGCCATAATAAAAATTTTCCAAGCCATATTTGCGCATTGCTTTATCGACGCAAAGATTGTCATATGTGTGTTGCAACATGCGCTTTTCTAAAGACCGAACCGTTTGCCCGACGTATTTTTTGCCGTTGACCAAGTTCATAATAAGATACACGATACCGTAAACCATAAATTGCTCCCGCCTTTCATGATTGACAAGCAAGGCGTAAGCGTTGTAGAATTTACGAAAGAAAAAGCTTTGCACCGTGCTTGTGATTGATTTCTAACAACTTCAATCTTAGCACTGCAGGGCTTTTTCTGTCAATGTGCGCTTTAACGAAAAAAATCCCCGCGAAGTTTTTCACGGGGATAAAAATTTTTTGCGGAAAAATTATTTGCTGATGGTTTGATTCAAAGCGTCAATCGAAGTCTTCAAGCCGGCTTCGACGCTCATCGTCAAATCTTCCATTTCAAGCGAGACATAACCGTTATAGCCCGTCATGCGGCAGACGGAGAAGAATTCTTTCCACCACTGCAAGTCACGACCGCAACCGACTGCAACATAATTCCAAGTTCTGTCAGCGGATTTATCGACGGGAAGATTTTCAAGCAAGCCGTCCACGTCCGCTTTGTAGCGTTCAATGCGAGCGTCCTTGCCGTGAATGTAGAAAATTTTATCGCCGAGGGCACGAGCTGCGGCAATCGGTTCCGCGACTTGAATCATCAAATGCGACG
The DNA here is from genome assembly GCA_017529935.1 of Selenomonadaceae bacterium. Taxonomy (GTDB): domain Bacteria; phylum Bacillota; class Negativicutes; order Selenomonadales; family Selenomonadaceae; genus Quinella. The sequence goes on along the minus strand of JAFXNB010000054.1, from coordinate 16,037 downwards.
GGTCGAGGTTCATGCCAATCATTTTGCCGAGTTCGCCGCCGACGACTTCCACGAGTTTATTGAGACTGCGTACGTTGTAAACGAGCTGGCAGGGAAATTCTTCGATAGCGATTTTCTCAACGCCGTTATCTTTGGCAAATTGGGCGTATTCCTTCCACCATTTGGCGGCGACTTCCCACTGATACTTCACGGCTTCGACCATGTAATTTACTCCGTCATATTCCGGCCAAGAAATTGTGGAAGTAATCCAGTTGGGAGTAACGTCGCCGGCTTTGGCTTCGGGCAGTCCCGACATCGTGACGATAGTTTTCACGCCGAGTTTGCCAGCAAGTTCCGCCGTGTCGTGAATGGTTTGGCTGTGCGCTTTGCCCATGGGATTGTTGACGAGCGGATTGCCCGAACAGTTCAGCGCGGAAATTTCAATGTTGCGGCGGTCGAGTTCGTCTTTGAACGCTTGGAGCTTCGCGGGGTTGTCGAGCAGGTCGCGCGCCGAGCTAACGTAGTTGCACGCGCCCCAACCTCCCGTGGTGATTTCGACCGCGCCGATACCGTAAGCTTTGACTTTGTCGAGCATGTCTCCGAACGGAATCTTGCCGAAAACGTCCGAGCAGATTGATAAACGCATTTCAAAAACCTCCCTAAATTAAAATTGACCTGTCGCTTGCTTTGTGCTAAATTAGTTTCGTCGAAGAATCTAACTGCACACGAAACGCCAAGTCAAATTGTTTTTCTGATTCTAAGCGTTTCGGCGTGCTGCGTCAAGCACAAAGGAGCGATTTTTATGAACCCAAACGAAGCGAAGAAAATTTTCCTGAATTACTATTCAAATCTTCCTACCGCCGTGAAAAAAGCGGTGCGTTTCACTCTCGAAAACTGGGACGCGATGAAAAATATTACTTCAACTCCCGCGCCCTTTGAGTTCACTGTTGCCGAGTCATTGACTTTTTTGAACGACTTGCCTAAATTGCCGACCGACGCCCGCAATGAGGAGGCAAACTTCATTTCAAAGCTTAATTGCGCCGTCGCTACTTTAAGAACGGATTTTAGCGTTTGGTTTGCTCTCGAAAATTTTCCTCACGAAGAGTGGCGAGACATTATCGGCTACGAAGGCGATTATAAGGTCAGCAACTACGGTCGATTGAAAAGCTTGAAAAACAACAGAATAAAAATTATGCGATTAACTTACACAAAAGATGGTTACTTGGAAGCGTCTATAAGTAAAAATGGCGCAAAGAAACGTACAGGCATTCATAATTTGGTTGCCGGAGCTTTTATTTACAATCCTAAAAATAAACCTCAAGTTAATCATGAAGATACAAATTCTTTAAATAACTGTCTTTGGAATTTGAATTGGGTAACTAATCAAGAAAATCAGCAACATGCAATTAAAATGGGTGTAAAAAGAATCGGTTGCGAATTTCCCGGTTCAAAGTTAAACGAAGAACAAGTACGCTATATTCGCAAGCACTACATCGCGAGTCATCCTGAATTTGGGCAAGCGGCTCTTTCAAGAAAATTTAATGTGAGTAATAAGACAATTCAAGATGTAATTCACGATCGAAGCTACAAAAACGTTATCTAAATGCGCCCTTGATAGTCAGCGAGTTTGCCGCCGCAGAATGAACCGATTGCCGCGCCGACCAAAAGCGCGCTGACTACAAAGCCTTCAAGTTGCGGCGTTAAATTCAATTGGTATTGAATAGCCATGCGCCCGCGTCTATCTGCCGGTGAAACTTCAGCCAAGTAAACGGGAACCGTGACCGACGCGCCGCCGACCGATAAGCCTAATAAAAATCGGCACGGAATCATAACGTGAACTGAAGGAGCAAAAGTGTAGCCCATTGCCGCGCCGAAAAATATAACTGCTACAATCAAAATCATCTGGCGACGCCCCATCGCGTCTGCAATGCGTCCGCCCGTAACCGAGCCGATAGCCGCGCCAACCAAAAGCGCACTGACTACAAAGCCTTCAAGTTGTGGCGTTAAATTCAACTGGTCGTTAGCCGCCATGAAGGGCAAATCGCCGTTGACAACGCCCGTGTCGTAGCCTAAGAGCAAACCGCCAGCTTTAATCAACGCGTTGACCCTAATCTTAGCGGATAAATTTTTTCCCGCGTCTCAATCAGCGCGGATTTATTTTTGTGCAAGAAAATTGACCCTCGCCACGATTTATGCTAAAGTTTATTCTGAAGATAACTCATAGCCGTCGAGACGGAGCCAAAGTGTTTCAAACATTTTAATCGTTTCGACGGACTTTGTAAAGTTTGAAGGAGCGATTTTTATGAACCAATACGAAGCGAAGGGAATTTTCCTGCAAGCTCTGCCCGAACTGACCGAGCCGCTCAAGTCGGCGGTCGAATTCGCGTTGGCAAATTGGCACAGGCTCAATCGCAAGCCTCGCGCCTCCGATGTTGCGATAAATTTTTTCGCGAGCCTGCCTGCCCTGCCGTCTAACAACGTTGACGAAGTTTTTGCCGCTAAGTTGAACGAAATGGCGAAACTTTTGCGCGACGACCCCGATGTTTGGCTTAGTCTTGCCGATTTACCGCACGAGGAGTGGCGCGCCGTTGCCGGCTACGAAGGAATTTATCAAGTCAGTAATTTCGGACGCCTCAAGAGCTTTCAACGCGGTAAGGTTATGATAATTTCGCCCACAAAATGTGGAAGATATCCTTACGTTACTTTGTTTAAACCGAGCTATAGAAATAACTTTTTTGTTCATGCTCTCGTTGCTCGCGCTTTTCATGCAAACTTGGAAAATAAACCGCAAGTTAATCACCGCAACGGCGACAAAAGAAATAATTGTATTTGGAACCTCGAATGGGCGACCAGTAAAGAAAACGCACAACACGCTATCAAATTGGGTTTAAGAAAAGTAGCACCCGATAATCCGAATCCTCCAAAAAAAAATCCCCGTAAGCATTCAGCAATATATTCTCAAAAATTACAAACGCTGGGATAGGAATTTTGGAACGAAGGCAATGATTAAAAAATTTAATCTGCCATTTAAAACGCTGAAGAGATTTCTCAGGGAAAATAATCTCTAATCCGTTCGATGTGCGTGCGCCCGATTGCGCCCGTCCCGATTGAACCAAGTTTCAAGTCTGCCATGATGTTTTCTCCTCCTAAAAAATTTTTAACCGTGAGCACACTGTATAGAAAATTTCATTTAGGCGTTATGGTTATCGTGCCAAAAATTTTTCGGCGCGGTAACTTTTTTTGTTCGGAGTTGTAAAATCTTGCACAAAAATTATCTGCGCCGCCGCTCCGCAAAATGTTTGCGATATTCGTTCGGCGCGACGCCCACATATTTTTTAAACATTTTGGAGAAGTGTGCGCTGTCATTGAAGCCGAGCCTAAATTCAATCTCCTGAATCGGCAGCGGCGTTTCGACCAACAAGCTTTGCGCCTCGCCAATGCGCCGTTGCATTATGTACTGAATCGGCGACAAGCCCGTTTCCTTTTTGAAGTAGTGCGACAGATTCGACTTGCTGATAAAAAATTGTTCGCTGATTCTGTCCAACGATAAATTTTCCGCGTAGTGCTCGTTTAAGTAATCCAAAATTTTATAGACCAGCCGCTCGCGTTTGAGTTGCCGAGGATTAGCCGTGCGCTCCAAAAATTTCCTCTGCAGAAAAAAATAAATTCCCAGCGCGAAATGCCGACAGACTTCCGAGTAGCCCGTTTGTTTGTGGAACATGTGATAAAGTTTTGGCAAGAGTGCACCGATTGCATTGTCCTTGCCGAGGGAAATAATCGGGCGTTCGTTCTCCGCCACGTCAAAAGTTGCGCCGCTCAACACCAGGCAATAAGTTTGAATGTGATGTTCTTGGAAAGGATCTTCGCCGTGGGGAATGTTTGCGTTGCAGATGACAAAGTCGCCCGCCGTCACCGCGTATTCATAATTGCCGATGATATAACGCCCGCTGTCGTCAGCGATGTACAAAAGCTCCAAAACATTTTCGTGCCGGTGAAGCATGTGCGGATGATTGCGGCTGTAATCGCGGTCGACGAAAAAAATATCCGTGAGCTGAATTTTATACATGATTCCACCTCCGAAAATATTTTAAAGAATCAGCGCGGCAAGCGTTAGTAAATTGTTGCAAAAAACTCCCGCCGCTTTGACGGGGAACGAAACCTTTTCTGTCGCCTGTGCAACTTGATATTTGATTCGCAACGTGTTAAGCTTTTAAAAAATTCGTGGAGTGAGCCGCTTTAAAAGCGGCGGAACAACGGTCGCGGTCAGCCGATAAAGAATTCAACCGCTCGCCGCGCTTTAGCAAAATTTTTATGAGGTGATTGACTTGGAAAAATATATCGGCGCGAAAAAAATTTTAGAGAAGAAACGCGAATACATTATGCCCTGCCTCGGACATTTCTACAGCGACCCGCCGCAATTCGTGCGCGGCGATATGCAATATCTTTTCGACGACGCGGGCAAAAAATATCTCGATTGCTATGCTGGCGTCTCCGTGATTAATTGCGGGCACTGCAACCCGTTCATAACCGCGCGCATGATTGAGCAGATTAAAACGCTCCAGCACGTCTGCAATATTTATCTGACGGAAAACTTTGTCAATCTCGCCGAACGTCTTGCCCAAGTCACGCCGGGCGATTTGCAAAAATGTTTTTTCTGCTCGACGGGCACCGAGGCTAATGAAGGCTCGCTCCTTTTAGCGTCGATTTATACGAAAAGCTCCGAGTTCATCGCCCTGCAGAGCGGCTTGCACGGGCGCACGAAACTCACCATGAGCTTGACGGGTATCGGCATGTGGCGCACCGACCCGCAGCCCGTCGGCGGAATTAATTTCGCGCCCAATCCTTACTGCTACCGCTGCCCGCTTAACAAAAAATTTCCCGAATGCGATTTGGAATGCGCTAACAAAGTTGAAACGATTATTCAAAGCGCGACTTCGGGCAAGCCCGCCGCACTTATCGCCGAACCGATTCAGGGCAACGCCGGTATCGTCGTGCCGCCCAAAGGTTACTTCAAGCGCGTCAAGGAAATTCTCGCCAAATACGGCGCGTTGCTGATTGCTGACGAAGTTCAAACGGGTTTCGCGCGGACGGGCAAAATGTTCGCCATTGAAAATTTCGACGTGACGCCCGACATTATGAGCGTTGCAAAAGCTTTGGGCAACGGGCAGCCGATAAGCGCGTTTATATCGACAAAAAAAATCGCCGACACTTACACCCGCCCCGGCGCGTCGACGCTCGGCGGCAATCCCGTTTCCTCGACGGCGGGGCTGGCAGTTCTCGACTACATTAAAGAAAAAAATCTTATGGACAACGCCAAAGCTCGCGGCGAACAACTTATGCGCGGCTTAAAAATTCTGCAGAAAAAATTCCCGATAATCGGCGACGTGCGCGGTATCGGGTTGATGGTCGGCGCGGAATTCGTTCACGCGGACAAATCGCCCGCCTTTAAAGAGCTTGACGAACTTTTGGAGGAGCTGAAAAATCGCGGCTTCATCGTCGGCAAAAACGGCGTCGGCAGAAATGTTCTCGCCTTCCAACCGCCGCTCGTCATCACCGAAAAAGATATTGACGACGTGCTAAACGCCATTGAACTGATTTTGGAGAGCAAATATGGACGAGGATAAGAAAAAATCTTTCACGGAGCAAATTTCAAGCAGTTTCTTCAAGGGGCTGTTAATCGTCGTGCCGCCCGCGATAACCGTGTTCGTGGTGATTTGGCTGTTCAATTTGACGGAAAACACAATCGGAAAATATTTGCCTGCCAAATTGCCGGGCGCGGGGCTTTTGATTGTCTTAGTTGGAATTTGGATTGTCGGAGTATTGAGCGGCAACTTCCTATCTGAAAAAATTTTGGGGTTCTTCGACAATATTATCGGGAAAATCCCCGTCGTCAAGTTCATCTACAAATCGGTTAAGCAGGTCTCGAAGGCGTTGTTTGAATCGGATTCGATGTTCAAAAGCGTCGTGCTCGTGCCGTATCAAAAATCCTACGTCATGGGCTTTCAAATGCTGACGGTGCCCGAACCGATTAAAGCCAAGCTCGGCGACGATTATGTCTGCGTCTACATGCCGTGGAGCATGAACATGACGGCGGGCATGAATTTTTTCGTAAAAAAATCGGACGTGATTTACCTAGACATGCTACCGCAGGACGCGCTACAATTTATCGTTACGGCGGGCACAATTTCAACGGCGGGCATGATGCCAACAGATTTGGAGAAACTCAAGGCTAATGGAAACGTTCAAAGTTGAAGCAATCGTTTTGAAGACGGACGACTTCGGCGACGCCAACAGGGTCGTCACGCTTTTTACTAAGGAATTCGGCAAATTGGAGGCGAACGCTTACGGCTGCCGACGCTCGCGCTCCCCGCTCTCCGGCGCAATGCAGATGTTCAATCACATTTCGGCGGAGATAACTCGCGGCTCGAAGGTCGATACGATTCGCGACGCGGACATTTTAAATTTTTATGACGCGCTGACCAAAGATTTGGAGCGGCTGGCTTATGCGTCGTTGCTTTTTGAAATCGTCAACCGCATGACTTTTCCGCGCCAACAGGAGCTTGCGACTTTCAATCTGCTGAAAAAATCTTTGCCCGCGCTTAGCAAACGCAATCCGAAAGTTGCCGCGCTGATTGGTGCTTGCCAATTCATGGAGACGAGCGGCGTGCAGTTGAATTTTAGTCGGTGCGTTCATTGCGGCGCGGATATTGAAGGCGACGCGGCGATTAGTATCCTCGACGGCGGCGCGGTTTGCATGAATTGCGTTGACGCCGCGCAGGACATTCGCCCTTATCCCGACGCCCTGCGAAAAACTTTTGAGACGATGCTCGGCTTTAATTGGCGCGACGAAACGAAGCTGACTTTCAATACGCGCCAACTGGACGCGGCGGAAAATTTTTTCGTCGATTACGTTCAATCCGTCCTCGGCAACAGCTTAAAATCCGTGCAATTCATTCACGAATTCATAAACTAAACCGCCCAAGCTTTGAACTTGAGCGGCTAAATTTTTCTTGAATTATTTCTGAACGTGTGATAATATTCGATTGGCAGTCGGTGAGTCGGCTTTCCTCTCGCAAGAGAGGGGGGTGACATTATGGACAAATTCCAGTGGTTGATGCTTACGCTCAGCCTGATCCAGACCGTTCTGATGTTGCTCACGTTCCTGAAGTAATTTAAGAACGAAAAAAGCCGCGAAAGCGGGTGCGACCTTCTTCAACCAACCTATGTTATTAAGAAAGGGGCGTCGACGCCGCGAAACACCGACTGCCACCGATTTTGTAATTTAAGCGGTTCGAATCATATCACGAACAGAAAAATTTTTCAAGTAATTATTTTCGACGACCGAAGCTCGCCGCGCTCAATCCTGCCGACACCCAAAAATTTCTCGCCAGAAAAGATTCGTAAAACTTTTTCGTCGGGCGCGTGAATCGTCGTCGGCAAGCCGTTCATGAAAGCGCGAATTCGCCGTTCGTCAAGTTCAAAGCGCGGCAAATGCTTCAAACAATTTTCAATAGGCAGGAGACAATCCGCGCCGATTTTTTTTATATCGTCAAGCGTCAGGGCGTTGTCCAAGTTGAAATCGCCGACGCGCAACCGAATCAAATTTTTCAGCGTCGCGGGCAAGTTCAGCCGTTCGCCCAAATCAATCGCTAGGCTCCGGACGTAAGTGCCCTTGCCGCAATCAAGCTCAATCGTCGCCGAATTTTTATTCAAGCCGACAAGATCCAGCCGAAAAATTTTTACAAGCCTGCGCGGCATTTCAAAATCCAAATTCTTCCGCGCCATGTCGTAAGCCTTGCGCCCGTGAATTTTTATCGCGGAAAATTTCGGTGGCGTCTGCTCAATCTCCCCGACAAAATTTTTCAGCGCGGCGTTAATTTCGTCAGCCGTCGGCATTTTAAAATTATCTGCGCGGGCAATAATTTCGCCGTCGAGGTCGCCACTGTCCGTCGCAATTCCGAATAAAATTTCCGCACGGTAAGACTTATCGAGGTCGGCGAGGTATTCAATAAATTTCGTCGCCCGATTAATCGCTATCGGCAAAACGCCGCAAGCCGCCGGATCGAGCGTGCCCGCGTGCCCAACTTTGCGCGTAGAAAAAATCCTCCGAACATGATTAACCGCGTCGTGGCTCGTCATGCCCGAAGGTTTGTTGAAATTTATAAAGCCGTCTTTCATAATGCGTAGTGCGCAATGCGTAATGCGCAATGAAAATTATTCATTACTAATTCCTCATTCCTAATTTCTAATTCCTAATTGTTAAAAGCTTCGCCGATTGCCGCAACCAAAATTTTTTCCGCCTCCGCGAGCGTCGTCTTCAGCGTACAACCCGCCGCTCTGATATGCCCGCCGCCGCCCAATTTCGCCGCAACTTTCGACACGTCGACGCCCTTTGAACGCATACTCACGCGGCAAACATTCGGAGTTTTTTCCGTAATCAGAAACGCCACGTCAACAGTTTCAATCACGCGAATTTCGTCGATGAAGCCTTCCGTCGAGTCAAATTTTTTCGCAGTATCATGGTCGAGAATCATGCCCGCAACTTTGTCGTCGTAAAACATTTTCAGCGAGTTTAACGCCGCACTCAGTCCGCGCACCTCCGCCAAAGATTTTTTCTCCAGCTGTTCGGAAATGAAATGCGGACTGACGCCGCAACGAATCAGCTCGGCGGCAATGGCTAAAGTTTCTGCGCGGGTGTTGGAAAATTGGAAAAAGCCTGTGTCGGTCGCAAGCCCCGTATAAAGACAGGTGGCGATTTCGGGCGTGATTGGCGCGTCGAGTTCGCCGGCAAGCTTGAAAATAATTTCGCACGTCGCCGCCGCCTTAGTCTCAACATACAAATCGCCCAAATCATTTTTGTTCGTGACGTGGTGGTCGATATTCAAAACCGGCGCGTCGGTTAAATTTTTTACGTTGCCAATCCTGTCAGGCGAAGTGTCCAAAACAATCATCAAATCCGCGTCGAATTTCTCTCCGTCCTTGGGTCGGCGAATTTCTTCAAAATGCGGCAGGGCGTGTAAATTTTTCCGGACGGTGTCGTCAATGAAAATCTGCGCGGACTTGCCGATTGACCGGAGCATTTGCATTAGTGCCAGCGTCGAGCCGATTGCGTCGCCGTCGGGCTGTACGTGCGCCGTTATCAAAATTTTATTCGCGGCTCGGATTCTCTGCGCCGCTTCCGTCAGCGTTATCAACATTTTTTGTATCTCCCTCCACTTGCAACAAAAGCTTCTGAATGTGTTCGCCATAATCAAGCGACGTGTCCAGTGCGAAGGAAATTTCCGGCGTAAATCTCAAGCGAATTCTCTGCCCAATTTCACGGCGGATAAATCCCAACGCGCTGTTTAAACCCTCCAGCGAACTTTTAACCTGCTCCGCGCCGCCCATCACGCTCACATAAATTTTCGCCTCGCGCAGGTCGCCCGTTATTTCGACATCCGTCACCGTCACGAATCCGATTCGCGGGTCTTTTAGCTCCTTCAAAAGCATTTTGCTCATTTCCTGCTTAATCAGTTCTTGCAATTTTTCTATTCTGAGTTGCTTTGCCATTTTTATCCTCCAAAAAATTTTAGCGGCGTATCTGATAAAATTTCAACAGCTCGCGAACTCCGGCGGACGCGCCCGCAATATCCTTGTCGGCGAATTTATTCTGCTCAATAAAATTCTCCGCCTCGGCTCGTTCGTCGACGTTCAGTGCCAGAAATTTTTCGCGCCAACTTTCCGTCATATGATTATCCTCGTATTTCATGCGGTAGATTATAAACGTTTCGGGCATATAAAGCAATTCGCGGAACTCGTCGAGATTTCTGCCGAAAGCCTTTTCAAAAAAATCGCGCCCGCGTCCGACTTTGCCCTTTGTCGCGTTGATTATCGCTTGAATCGCCCGAATGAATTTTTTATTCCAGTGCCGCCCAACATAATCGCGGTTGCGGAAATATTTCGGGTCGTCAATCGGGCAATATTTCATCGGGAAAGAATAAATCGCCACGTCCAGCTCCTCGCACAGCTCAATATTTATTTTCAAGCGGTTATACAAATCGGCGGGCGTGTCAAGGAAATTGTACAGCAGATAATTCGACAAGTCCTCAATCTTGTACTTCGCCGCCAACCGAATCGCCCGTTCGTAAATTTCGCGCTGTTCTATGTGGTCAAAGGCAATGCGCATGGGGCGAATATTCAACTCCGCCAGCCGCGCCATTTTATAATCGTCAATCAAGCGGGCGTCGAGTCCCTGATTAAAATCCACGTAGCGAACCAACGACTTGCGCCGAAAATATTTTTCAAACAGCGGACGAACAAAATTATCCAGCTCAAAAATTTTTTCCTTACACGCGCCGGCAACGCTCAACAAAAATTTTTCCTCTCGCGCCGCATAAAAATTGCCCGCCAAATTTTCGGGCAAGCGGCGTTCCAGCTCGTCGTAAAGTCGAATCATCTTGCGCAGGTAAGCTCGGTCGTTGAAGCCGCCGCGCAGATTTTTTATCGTGACGGAGTATTCGTCGGGCGGCAGATACGTTGCGCCCTTGCCGAAGCCGCAAGCTTTAATCTCGTCGATAATTTCATCAAACTTTTTCGACGCCAGGACGTTATTATCCATCAGCAAAAGATTTCTCCGCGCGCCGAATTGCTCCTCCGTGCGCTTAAGTTGTTCAAAAATTTTCACGTGGTCTTTGTAGTCCGGCTCCAATTTGCTCACCGCGCAGAACGAACATTTGCGAATGCAGCCGCGCGTCGTGTACGTCAAGTAAGCGTCGGCGGCGGGATATTTATAATCGATTTCGTCAAGGATTGAATAATCGGGCGGCAATGTGTCGATAATCACAGCGTCGCTTTTTCCCAAATCGTCGGGCTTGTCCAAAAGTCCGATATGCGGCGTGATTCCCGTTTCAAGCTCAAAAAATTTCGGGACAAGAGTCGCCGCCACTCCCCCGACAAAAATTTTCCCGTCGCCAGCCAGAAATTTTTTCGCGTAATTTATCGTGCGGGCGGTCTCGTCAAAGTAGAACGTGAACAGCGAATTGACGCAGATAATATCGAACGTCGGGAAGTCCTCGGCTTTGAAGCGGCGGTGCAGATTTTTCAGCGTGTGTTCGTAGAAATAATTTTCCGCGCGCAGAATTTCAATCAGAGAATTTTTCCCCGTCTTTATGAACTCCAAAAAAATTTCCGCGTGTCTGCCGAATTTTTGCGCGGCGTCATTTTCTTCGGGCGCGAAAAGATTTTGCTTGTCGACTTTGCCGCCGAAAAATTCTTCCAACAACAACTGCGCGGCAAAAGTTTTCAAGTCGCCCTTAAAAAATCTCACGTCATCTTTGCACACCTGCCGAAAATACGTCGCGAGCTTCATCAAATTGGCGGGAATGTATTTGTTTTTGTAATTGGGTTCGATTAACAGGACGCGGCGGCTCATTGGGCAAGCACCTCGTTAATCTTGTCAAGGAGCTTCGTGCCTTTGAGTTGCGGGTTCGCGAGAATGATTTCATGAATATTTTCGTAAAGCTGTTTAGTTTCTGCTGACCAATGTTGCAATGGCAACACGGGGGGGGGGGGTAAAAAATGTTCGTATCTTCTAGCGTGGGAGCGTCCGCTTCTATTTCCTTAAAAACTTGCGCGGCAATCGCGGCGGGGTTGTTATTAAAATCCTGCCGTGCCTTGTCGATAAAAGTTTCTGCTTCCGTTGCCTTTTTTAAAAGATTATCCAACGCGGCGTCATGCTCCGCTCTGTGTGTCGCTTGGTAGGCGGGCGTGTGAGATTCAATCTTCAACATGAAAACTTCGGGCTGAATTTTCGCCTTGAACGCGCTCCTGCTATCCGACGCATAATGATAAAGGTCGTGAAGCTCGGCGAAATATTTTTTTAGTTTCTCCTCAAAAAGCTTGAGCGTGTCGTTATTGGCAAAGTAATCGCGCTGAGAATTCGGTTTCAATTTCGTGTCGACGGCGTGCACTTCGCCGACAAAATAAGTTGTGCCGCGGTCTTCGGTAAATAATTTCCGACTTTGGAAAACATTTTCGTCGCCGATTTGAATGTTGCCTGAGCGGAGCCGAATGCAACGCATGTGATTTGGATTCGCTTTGGTTTTCTGAATGACGCCCTTGAACTGCGAAAGACCAATCCAGCTCCACGCGATTAAATTATTTTCATCGTCGCGGAAAGTCTTAAACGCCACGTCAAAAATTTTATCCGCGCCGTTTTTGGTCGTGAAATTGTCTTTATAATTCTTGGCAAGTTGTTCGCCGTTGATGAAGATTTTGTATTCGGTGATTTTGACGCCAAGCTCGGCGGCGTATTTGTAAATCTTTTCTCGATGGGAAAAAGTATTGCGGTACTCGACGGGCGCGACGAATGATAAATAATCGCGAACGGTTTCAATTTTGCTAGGGTCTTCATCTTTTTCCAAAGTAACCTTGAGCAACTCGTCGTTCGTGACGTCAATTAGCTCTACTTTAAAAAAGTGCTCGTCAGTGTCGGTGGCGGTCTCGCTGAAGGTGACTGTAGCGTTAAGGATAATTTCGGCGGTATATTTTTTATCGGATTCAGTCATGATACGGAGCTTTTCAGCGTCAAAGGTCATAGTAGAAAGTTTAGTTCCGCCCTTGCGCGTCGAAGTAAAAATCAGCGTCTTGCAATAGCCCAGCCCACAAAAACGCCCTATGCCGCGATAGCCTCTGTTGTTCGCCAATTTTTTGTCGGAGTTGCCAATGCCAAGTAGCGTGCTTTTGAAATCCAACGAAGAAATGCCAATGCCGTTGTCCTCAATCGTTATTCGGCGGGCGTCCTTGTCGATTGTAATATTAATCTCGCCGTCGCCTTCCGCCAAAACTCCGTCCTTGACTGCGTCGTCTATCGCGTCGGTGGCATTCTGAATGTATTCACGGAAAATAACTTTAGCTTCCTTGTACATGCTCAAGGCGATGTTGTCCAAAATTTTTCCGCCGACAGTAACTGATTCTGTGTTAGACATAAAATCTCCTCCAAATGCATTAGTGTCTTAAAATTCTTCGCCGCGCCAAAAAAAAATCCCGCCTTCCGACGGGAAATTTCCTCCTAATCTTTGAATTGCTTGTAAGCGGGGCGCGGGAATTTGACTTTGAGCAACGAACGGAAAATCGGATTTTGTATGACGTATTCGCCCTGCTCCAGCCGCGTCAAAATATTTTTGTACGTCGCGGGCAATGCGGAATAATCTTTTGTCGTCGTTTCAAGGACGTTCGTGCGCCCGAAAGCCAGCGTCGAACAGTTGCCCGTTACTCGCGGGTGAATGGCAGAACGAAATTGCTCCGCGCCGAAAAGAATTATCCCCAGCGAACGCCCGCGCTCCGCCACGTCCAACAGTTGCCGCAGTATCGGTGAATTTTTTGTCGTGTCCTTGCTCGCGAATTTGTTCAGCTCGTCCACGAACAAAATTATCTTCGACGGCGGAGTTATATCGTATTCGCCGAGCTTGAGCTTGTAAATCGTCTTGAGCACGTCGCCGAAAACAAACGCCTGCTTGTCGGTGCCAAGTTTAGCAATGTCAATCACGCTGACTGAACCCGCGCAGATTTTTTTAAGTTCGTCCTCCAAGCGGCATTCGCGCTTGCTGTCAATCTGGCGGTCGACGAACATTTTATCATTTTTTATCGCCTTGTTGACGATGCGCTTGAACTTGCGCCAGCTCAGCACGGAAATTTCCTTAGAGTTGCCCCGCCGCGATAGCTCATCAACTTTGTCCAAAAAACTTTTCCACGTCGAAATGCCGCTGAAATCGTAATCGTTCGCGTCGATAATTTTGCTGATAATCGAGTCCATGGTCTGCGTCGTGTCGTCAATGTCGGCGAAAAGCATCTCCAGCGATTCGCGGTCGTCTTCATAAACGTAAGCAAATTTTTTCATCAAGCCGCCGTGCAGATAATCCGCAATGTCGGCGGGCGGCAAATAACTCGTAACGGTGTCATCATCACGCGGCGCATAGTAGCGAACATTTTCAAACGGCTCGCCGCTCAAATTCAACACCTGATAAATCTGCGCGGGCGTCTCGTCGCTGGGCTTGTGAATTGCCATTAAATCTTTGCCCTTGACGTTGAAAATTATAAACGCGCAGTCGTCGAATTTTTCTTGGACGGACTTCATCAAAAACATTGCGTAGCTGGTCTTCGCCGCCAAGCCCGATATTCCAGAAATGTTCAAGTGCGCGCCCTCCGGTCCCAGAATAAATTGGGCGTCGAGATTCACGGGCAAAGTAATTTCGCGTTCGGCGTGCCCCTCGTACATTTTTAAAAAGCCGCAGGGCAATTTGTTCTTAATCTTGTCAAGCCCCAACGCCTGTTCAATTTCCGCCGCTTTGGCAAGGCTGACGGGCGAATCATTTTTGACGGGCGTGAAATATTTTTCGTGTTGAAAGAAACGGCAACTTCAACGTAATTCATGCCAACGCGCATTGTCGGCGCGTCAAGTGTCGTGTCGCCGAAGTCGCAGGAAATGTAATTGGTCAGGAAACTTTTGGCGTCGGTTATGTGGAAAATATTTTCGACCGTGCCAAAAGAAAAAGAGCCTTCGATATGCGCGACCTTGACCACGTCGAAGGCATTCAATCTAAAATCGGCGTCCGTCCAGAAATAAAATTTGTCCATCGTTGCAGGAAATTTTTCCGTGGCGGCAACGCGCCCGATAATCTCGCTCATGTGCTCACCTCAAAATAAATTTAAAAAAGTTTCGGCGGAGATGAATCGCGACTTAACAAAGCTCTCCGTCAAAAAAATTGGGTAGATGTGATTAGCCCAACGACTGTCCGCGCCGTAGCAAACGGGATTGCGTTCGTTAAGAAGGTACGCGCTCAAAAGATTTACCTCGTCGCTGTCAATTTTCTCGCGGGCAATTTCGGCGTCGGTGACCAAAATTTTTTCAACCTTGACAACTCCGTCGAAGGGCGAATCAGAAAATTTTTTATCGTGGAGGCGCAGATACCACACCGCAAATTTATTCCCGCCATGAAAATTATCCTTGCGCTGAAAAATCGTGACGGGCGTGCGGCAAAAGGTAGGCAGGTCGGCGACGATGCCGGGATTAATTTTGTCGGAAGAATCTTTGACAAGCAGGGGATTGAATTTTTTCGAGACGCCGATAACGAAGCTGTAATTTTTGGCGTTGAATTTTTTGTTGGGGAGAATGCGATACTCCAACGAGCCGTCCTTGACGAGATAATTTTTCTGGTCGAGTTTGCCGCGCCTGACAAGTTCGGCGACTAAATTTTTTTCGGTGTCGTGCATGTGCTCCATAATTTTTGCGACGGCGCGGTCTTCAAATTTCTCGGCGGGCTTATTGCTTGTGCTGTACGGCAAAATTTTGGAAATTTTTATTTTGGAGTGTTCGTTGAGTTTGTTGACAAGCGCGGGGAAAAAGCCGCCGTCAAAACTCCTGGGATTGGACACGTCGGGCACAGCAAGGACAATCTCCGCCGAAAAATTTTCCGCGTGCAACTTTTTATCGACACGCCTACAACAGCCCGCGACCACTTGACCCGCGATAATCGGATAAATCATTTTGCGCGAGCCGTGCTGATAGGCAATGTCGTCGACTTTGAAGACACGCCGCGAGCCGTCCAGAAAATAATTTAAAATCTGCGGCGCAACTCTATGCGATTTAAGCGGCAAGTAAACCGTTGGCGGATGCGTTTCGCCCGTGTGCTTCAAAACAATTTCGGGCGGCGCGTCGTAATCAATTTGCGCGGCAGGATTTTCAGCGTCGAGTTCAAGTTTGGTCGTGCGATAACTCCCGCCGTGCGTCTCCGCCGCCAAATACTGCAGAATATTTCCCACGTTAAATCTTCCTTTTAATTTTTTACGAATATAACACACAATCGCGCTAAAATCAAAAAAAGCCGCCGTAGCGAATTTCGGGCGGCGCGTCATAATCAATTAGCGCGGCAGGATTTTCAGCGTCGAGTTCAAGTTTTGTCGTGCGATAACTCCCGCCGTGCGTCTCCGCCGCCAAATACTGCAGAATATTTCCCACGTTAAATCTTCCTTTTAATTTTTTACGAATATAACACACAATCGCGCTAAAATCAAAAAAAGCC
>JAFXNB010000053.1 GCA_017529935.1 Selenomonadaceae bacterium | reverse complement strand
CCTGCTCAAGTCCAGCGAAAATCGCGAAGCCGCCCGCGTCAGGGTTGCGCCGATAGAACACGTCGAACGCCACGCGAGTATTTTCTCCGCCGTTGACAAAGTAACCGTTCGCCATTGTCATCTCGTAAAAATCCATCATCATTGACAGATTTCTTTTATCAAACTGCGACATGAAAATTCCTCCATAAACAAAAACAATCTTGAAACTTTTCCGAATCAAGATTGAATATTTGTTGCCGCTGAAAAAAATCCTTCAAGTGTTCAACATTTTGGCTTTGAGCACGTCGTAATAATTTTTGTCGTCGAACTTGACAATCTGCGCGGACTCTTTAGCCTTGCGAACAATAATTTCGTCGTTGGGCTGAATTTTATGACTGACTTGCCCGTCGAGTGTGAGCATAATATCTTGCGACGCAGAAATTTTTATAAGAACTTCTTCGTTCTCGTTGACAATCAGCGGGCGCATTTGGAAAGTATGGGCGCAAATCGGCGTCAATAGCAGGGCGCGAATCGTCGGATTGAGAATGGGACCGCCCGCGCTCAAAGAATACGCCGTCGAACCCGTTGGGCTGGAGACAATCAAGCCGTCCGCCTTGTAGTCCATTAGGTGCGTTTCGTTAATGTAAAGACCGAGCCGCAACATGCGGGCGACGCCGCCTTTTGTTATGACAACGTCGTTGATTGCGTTGCCCAAAAATTTTTCGCCGAATTCGTTGCGAACGTAGGCACTCAACAAAAGTCGTCGCTCAACGCGATATTGTCCCGCCAAAATTTTTCCGAGCCGGCTTTCCAATTCGCGCGGCTCAATGTCCGCCAAAAAGCCCAGCGTGCCCAAATTAATTCCGCAGACAGGAACGCTTTGCCCGCTGAATCGCCTGCACACGCCCAATAAAGTTCCGTCGCCGCCGATACTCAACGCCATATCGACATGCACGCGCTCGACGCAGGGCAAGCCGTATTCGTCCCTGCGAAATTGTCGCGCCTCCGTCGCGGGCATGACCAGCCTCACGTCTTTATTTTGATAGAAATTAAAAATGCGGTCGACGATTTCGCCAGCCCGCCGCTTGCTCATGTTCGGGAAAACCGCCAGTTGCATCATACCCGCATCAACTCCAAATACAGTCCCAAAAATATTTTGCCTAGCCATCAGTTAAGCTCTCCATGTGCCGAATTTACCACGGATAAAATTTCAACGTCCGCCGCCGAAAAATTTTTTGCCAAGTGCGTCAAATATTCTATGTTGCCCTCCGGACCTTTGACGGGCGAAAAATCCAAGCCGCGAACGCCAAAGCCTAGGCTCGCCGCGAAGTTCAAAACTTTTTCTATAACCGCCGTGTGAATTTTTTTATCTTTAACGACGCCGCGCTTGCCGACCTGTTCGCGCCCCGCCTCGAATTGCGGTTTTATAAGCGCGACGACTTCGCCCGAATCTGTCAGCACGTCGAAGACAACGGGCAAAACTTTTTCCAGGGAAATAAACGCCACGTCTATTGAAACGAATTCCGGTGCGCCGTAATAAAAATTTTCCTGCGTCACGTTGCGAATATTCGTCCGCTCCATGTTCACGACTTGCACATTGCTGCGGAGTTTCCACGCCAGCTGCCCGTAGCCGACGTCAATCGCGTAAACCAACTTTGCTCCACGTTGCAACATGCAATCAGTAAAGCCGCCCGTCGACGCGCCGACATCCGCCGCAATCTTCCCGACCAAATTAATTTTAAAGACGTCGAGAGCCTTTTGAAGTTTCAAGCCGCCGCGACTGACGAAGGGCATTTCCTCGCCGAGAATTTTAATTTCCGCGTCAATCGGAATCAGCGTGCCCGCCTTGTCGACTTTCTGCCCGTTGACGAGAATTTTTCCCGCCATAATCATCGCTTGAGCGCGGGCGCGGCTGTCAAAAAAATTTTTCTCCATCAGCAAAATGTCAAGTCGCTGTTTCATGTCGTCACCGTCAAGAATCCGAAAATCATTTCGTTGAGCCGTTCGATTATCCGCCGCGAAATTTTTTCCGCCGTCAAGCCGCACATGTTCAGAAGTTCGGCGCGCGTGCCCTGCTCTATGAATTTGTCCGCTATGCCGAACCGGAGAAGCGGCGTGGAAATTTTTTCGTCCGACAAAAACTCCGCGATTGCCGACCCGAAGCCGCCCGTCAACGTTCCCTCTTCGCACGTCACCAAAAGTTTTGCCGCCCGCGCAGATTTTTTTATCAGCTCCGCGTCGAACGGTTTGACGAAGCGGGCGTTTATCACGTCAGCCCAAATATTTTTTTCGCGCAGAAGTTTCGCCGCGTCCGTTGAAATTTTTACCATTGTCCCGACCGCGAAAATTGCCACGTCCGCCGATTGACTTTGCGCGATGACTTCAGCCTTGCCCCAAGGAATTTCTTCCGGCTCCGTTGCGACTTCGACTCCCAAACCTGCTCCCCGCGGATAGCGAATCGCCACGGGGAAATTTTTTTTCACCGCCGCGAAAATCATCTGCCGCAATTCGTTTTCGTCTTTGGGCGCAAGGATATTCATGTTCGGGATTGTCCGCAGATACGCCAAATCGAACGCGCCATGATGTGTTGCGCCGTCCTCGCCGACCAGCCCCGCTCTATCTAAGCACAACAGCACGGGCAAATTTTGTAGGCAGATGTCGTGGAGAATTTGATCGTAGCCGCGTTGCATGAACGTCGAATAAATCGCAACGACAGGTTTTAATCCGCCAGCCGCCATGCCCGCCGCCAATGTCACCGCGTGTTCCTCGGCTATACCCACGTCGAAAAATCTGCGCGGGAATTTTTCTGCGAACTTTTTCAAGCCCGTGCCCGTTGGCATTGCGGCGGTTATCGCGACAATTTTTTCATCACGCGCCGCGCAGTCAATCACCGCTTGCGCAAAAATTTCCGTGTAACTCGGCGGCGATTTCTTTTTTATAACTTGACCCGTCGCCTTGTCGAATTTGCCGACGCCGTGAAATTTTTCGGGCGCAATTTCGGCGGGCGCGTAGCCCTTGCCCTTTTTGGTGTTCACGTGAATCAGCACGGGCGCGTTAATCACTCCGACGCGGCTGAAAACGTCCTTCATGCCCTTAATATCGTGCCCGTCAAGCGGACCGAGATAGGTGAAGCCCAAAGCCTCGAACATTGCGCCGGGGAAAATTGCCGCCGATACGCCCATGCGCACGGAATTTGCCGCAAGCAAAATTTTCTGCCCGACGTCGCGAAAGGGAATATTTTTAACGAAGTCCTCGAATTCCTTTTTGGCGCGGTGAAATTGCGGCTTGAGTCGAATTTTGGAAAGATACTCGCTCAGTGCGCCGACGTTCTTATCAATCGACATTTCGTTATCGTTTAGGACGACGAGCAAATTTTTTTTGAGTTGCCCCGCGTGATTCAAAGCCTCGAACGCCATGCCGCCCGTTAAAGCTCCGTCGCCGATAACCGCGATAACTTTGCGCTCGACCTGTTCAATTTCGGCGGCGATTAAAAGTCCCAGCGCGGCACTAATCGACGTGGAGGCATGACCGACGCCGAACGAATCAAAAGGCGACTCGGCACGCTTCGGAAAGCCCGTGATGCCCCCCAAAGTCCGCAATGTGTGGAATGTGTCGCGTCGCCCTGTTAAAATTTTATGCGTATAAGCTTGGTGTCCGACGTCCCAAATGAGCCTGTCGCGGCTGAAGTCAAACACCGAATACAGCGCAAGCGTCAGCTCGACCGTGCCGAGACTTGGCGCAAGATGTCCGCCGTTTTTTGCGACCGTCGTCAAGATTAGCTCGCGAATTTCGCCCGCCAGCTCCTCCAGTTCAGCCAGGCTCATCTTTTGAAGTTCTGCGGGCGAGTTTAATCTTTTCAACAGCCCCGTGATAATCGCTCCTTAGTTTTAAAGATCTGCAGCGTCGTCTCTTTTGTACTTCTTGCCGTCAACAATCAACTTTGCCTCGTCGTATTCAACGTCGACGACCGAAGCAACGGGAATTTCCTGCCAATTCGGTTCGGCGTTCGTGTAGTGCATGCCCGCGATTTGCGAGCCGTTGGCGGTGTAAGAGACGCGCTCCGAAATGTGATAATAGCGTTTGCCGTTCTCAAATTTGAATTGAATCGTCGAAATGTCGTAGGAAAGATTTTCGATGCCTGCGGGAACGATTGAGTAGTTGCGGTACCAGTCAATCAAATCGTTGCGACCTTTGTCGCTGTAGCGCATGCAAAAAGTTCCGCTGAACGCAACGTCCTCATGCTCTGCCGTCATCGACGTGATCACAACGGAATCGGTGTCGAATAAAATTTCGTTTTCGTCGTTGTCGGTGTAAATTTGTTGCCAGTTCGCCGCCAACGCCGTCGCCGCTGTCATCATGATAACCATCAGCGTCGCCAAAAAAACTTTTCTCATTACAAAACATCTCCTTATAAAAATTTTGTCTACTATTCGGCGCAATCAATCAAAAATCCTTTCGTAAAAATTATTTTTCATGCGCCGTTGATTGTCTTGCCGTTCTCGCGCTCTAAACGAATCTTTTCCAGCTCGTCCATAATTTCTTCCCAACTCATTTCGGGTCGCTCGTATTTTTCCTTAGTGTAATCGCCCTTGCCGCCATAAAACAGCCGTGTAAACTTAATAAAACCGCCAACGCCCAGAGCGGTAATAAGTGCATCGCAACCGATTTTTAAAACTTCCTCATCGTTGTTAATGTCAATTTCTGTCATGTTCTATAACCTCCTTCAGATACGTCGCCGGATTTGAAACGCTAAACTTTAAATCTAAATTTTTGCAAGCCTTGATAAGCTTATCGTCCGTCGTCAAGAAAATATCGGCGTTGCCAAATTCTGCGCAAGCTAAATGTGTCGCGTCCATTTGATGAACTTTCGACGAAGTCATTATCGCCGCCGTCCGGAAAAGAATCTCTTCATTAACAGAAATATTTTCTCCGACAATCTTGTCGAGTACGTCTGAAATTGCGCGGTGTTTATCTTTGGCTTTAATTTTCCTGACTTCAAAAAGCAAAATGTCGCTACCCAAAATAATATCGTCGCTCGCTAGCGTTCGAGTAATTATCGCGGAAATAGCGTCGGTCTCTTCACGAATGCGCGGTTGACTTTGGTCGTCGAACGGGCGATTGTAACAGCAGTTGTCCAAGTAAATTCTCATTTTTCGCGGGCGACCAGATACTTAACAAGTTCGCGCAAAAAGTCTGCTTCGTCGCCAAAATTTTTCAGTGCGTCCAAAGCCGCCTCGACGGTAGCCGCCGCAAGTTTTTTAGCCTCGTCTAGCGAAGTTAAGCTGACGTAAGTTGATTTTAAATTTTTTGCGTCGGAGCCGGTCGGCTTGCCCAAAATTTTTTCGTCGCCAGTCACGTCCAAAATATCGTCGGTGATTTGGAAGGCTAAGCCGAAATTTTCAGCGTAGCAAGTCAAACTTTCCAACTTTTGTGCCGTTGCGCCCGCCAAAATCGCGCCCGAACGTATCGCCGCGCGGAAAAGTGCGCCCGTCTTGCCCAGGTGCATTAATTTTAACGTCGCAAAATCAATCTTAACGCCTTCCGCGTGCAAATCTATCGCTTGCCCGCCGACCATGCCCGCTACGCCCGCCGCCGTGCTGATTTCTTTTAGAACTTCCAACAAAATTTCCGGCGCAACTTCTTTTTGCCTGAGCGCAACTTCAAACGCCAAAGTCAACAGCGCGTCGCCCGCCAAAATCGCCGTTGCCTCGCCGAAAACTTTGTGGTTCGTCAATTTTCCCCGCCGATAGTCATCGTTGTCCATTGCTGGCAAATCGTCGTGAATCAGCGAATATGTGTGAATCATCTCCAGCGCGTCCGCCACCTTGATAAATTTTTCGCCCGAAACTCCGACAGAATCAGCCGCCGCCATTAAAAGTATCGGGCGCAATCTTTTGCCGCCCGCCAGCAAGCTGTACTCCATTGCCCGCAATAAATTTTCGTCGAGCGATTTCGTTGCGCGCAATTCTCTTTCCAAATCCGCCGCGATTAGCTCTGCCCTCTGCCGCCACAGCTCCTTAAACATTTTGATTTCCTCCAAACTTCAACGCAAAATAATTTTCGCGCATCTCCTCACGAGTTTTGGGCGCGTCCCACAGCTCTCCGATTGAATTTTTCCGCATCGCCGCTGCCAAGTGACTGAACAAATCGGGGAAATCTGCTTCAAGCTCCACGATTAAATTTTTTATCCGCTGACGATTGGTCGCGCCGTCGAACGGGCACGGCGATTTTAAAATGTCAAAGCCGCGCGTGAAATTTTCTATCTCGGTCTCGCGAACGTAAACCAGCGGACGAATCACGGTAATATTTGTTCTGTCTAAAAAAGTTTTCGGCAAAAAAGTTGTAAGTTGCCCGCTCGACAGCAAACTCATAAAAAAAGTTTCGACGGCGTCGTCCAAATGGTGCGCGTAGGCGATTTTGTTCGCGCCGAGTTCGTTTGCCTTGCGATTCATCACTGCGCGGCGGAAATAGGAGCAGGTGTAGCACGGGCTTTTATTTTTTTGCTCGCGAATCAGCGCGGCGATGTCGACAGCGCAGACTTCGTGCTCAATTCTCAGCTCATTGCAAAAATTTTTGACGCCGGAAAGTTTATCGCTCAAGTCGTCGCTGAATTTCGGGTCAATCGTCAACGCGCGCAACGAAAAATTTTTTTGCATACGTTCCCGCAAAATTTTTAGCGCGTAAGTTAAAAGCAAACTGTCCTTGCCGCCCGACACGCCGATTAAAATTTTGTCGCCGTCGTCAATCAGCCCGAATTCGACGACCGCCCGAATTATTTTGCTAAAAAGGATTTGTGGAAGTTCACAGCGCATTAAAAAGTTCCTCGCGATTCACGGCGTAAGTTCCGACCTTGGCAACCACGACGCCCGCCGCCACGTTCGCCAGATAAGCCGCCGCCGCCGAATCAATCCCCCCCGCCAATGCTAGCGCGAAAACCGCAATCACCGTGTCGCCCGCGCCCGAAACGTCGAAAACTTCCTGCGCCCGCGCCTTGATGTGCGAAATTTTTTCTCCGTCAATCAAGCTCAAGCCCTCCGCCGAACGCGTCACGATTAAGCCGCGCAAGTTGAATTCGTCGATGACTTTGTGCGCCGCCTCCTCAATCTGCGCGTCGACGTTGGAAATTTTTTTCGGCAGGACGGCGTTGAGTTCTTTAAGGTTCGGCGTGATGAAGCTCGCGTCGAAATATTTTTGCCAGTTGTCGCCTTTCGGGTCGACAACGACGAATTTTTTATGCGCACGACACGCGCCGATAATTTCGCGGCAAATTTTCTTCGTGCAGACGCCCTTGCCGTAATCGGAAATAATCACGC
Source organism: Selenomonadaceae bacterium (assembly GCA_017529935.1). Classification (GTDB taxonomy): domain Bacteria; phylum Bacillota; class Negativicutes; order Selenomonadales; family Selenomonadaceae; genus Quinella. The sequence goes on along the minus strand of JAFXNB010000053.1, from coordinate 16,929 downwards.
CGTCGACGTTCGGAATCTGCGCGGAAAAGTTTTTTAAAAGTTCGTCGGTCGCCGCGCCGTCAAGTTCGGAAGGGTCTTCAAAATCAAGGCGAATCATCTGCTGGTGCCCGCTTATCACGCGAGTTTTAGTCGTCGTCGGCTTTGATGTTTCAATCACGCCCGTATAATCGACGCCGAGATTTTTCAGTTTGTCCAAGAAAATTTCGCCGTGATTGTCGCGCCCGGTTTGCCCGATTATCGACGTTTGACAGCCGAGCAACGCAAGGTTATGAATGACGTTCGCCGCGCCGCCCAAAGTTTCTTTGACTTCAAGCACGCGGGCAATCGGCACCGGAGCTTCCGGAGAAATGCGCGTGACTTCCCCGAAATAATATTTGTCCAACATCACGTCGCCGACGACAAGAATTTTGCACGCGCCGATTCCGTTTCCTACAAAATTTTTCAGTTCGTCAATCATCTGCACGCTCCAAACGCGATTTCCGCCGCCGCTAAAGTTTTTTCCAAATCTTCCTCTGTGTGCGCCGCCGACATGAACAGCGTTTCAAATTGCGACGGCGCAAGATAAATTCCCTGCTCCAACATCGCGCCGAAAAATTTCTTGAACTGCTCCTGATTCGCGGCGGCTGATACGTCGTAGTTCATGACTGCCTTGTCGCTGAAAAATATTCCGAACATGGAGCCGGCTTGCGGCGTCTGAATCGTGACGTTTGATTTCTGCGCGGCGAGTTTCAAACCTTCGACGAGCTTTGAAGTCTTCGCGGAAATTTTTTCTGTCAAATTTTCCTCAAGCAAAATCGTCAGCGTTTCAATGCCCGCCGTCATCGCTAAGGGATTGCCGCTGAGCGTTCCCGCTTGATAAATTCTGCCGTCGGGCGACACGTTGCGCATAATTTTTTCCGCGCCGCCATAAGCCGCGCAGGGCAAGCCGCCGCCGATAATTTTTCCTAGGCAAGTTAAATCGGGCGTGACGTGATATTTTTCCTGCGCGCCACCGAGTGAAACTCGAAAGCCGCACATGACTTCATCGAAAATCAAAAGCGCGCCAAATTTTTCCGTAACTTCACGCAAGCCGCGCAGATAATTTTCCTTAGGCAGAACCAAGCCCATATTCCCCGCCACAGGCTCGACGATAACGGCGGCAATTTCCTCGCCGCATTGCGCAAAAATTTTTTCGACGGCGGCAAGGTCGTTGTAAGGCAAAGTAATCGTATCCTGCGCCGTGCCGCGTGTGACGCCGGGGCTTGACGGTTCGCCAAAAGTCGCCGCGCCACTTCCTGCCTTAACGAGCAGTGAATCGCTGTGCCCGTGATAGCAGCCGATAAATTTTATAATCTTTTCACGCCCCGTGAAACCGCGAGCAACTCTTAACGCGCTCATCGTCGCCTCGGTGCCGGAATTTACCATGCGCATGACTTCCATTGACGGAAAAATTTTATTCACGAGCTTAGCCAGTTTAGTTTCAAGTTCGGTCGGCGCGCCGTAGCTTGTGCCGCGTTCGACGGCGCGTTTTAAAGCGGCAACAACTTTAGGGTGAGCGTGCCCCAAAATCAGCGGTCCCCACGAGCCAACGTAATCAATGTATTCGTTGCCGTCGATGTCGAAGATGTGACTGCCCGCGCCGTGAGAAATAAATGGCGGATTGGAATTGACGCTGGAAAAAGAACGCACCGGACTGTTAACTCCGCCCGGCATAAATTTTTTTGCTTCGTTGAACGCGGCGAGCGATTTTTTTAAATTCACGTTAAGACCTCCTCAAAGCCACTGAGCAACGTCGAGCGCGTGATAAGTGATAATCATGTCTGCGCCGGCGCGTTTCATGGCGGTTAAATTTTCTACGACGATTCGCTTATAATCAATCCAACCGTTACGAGCTGCCGCCTTAACCATGGCATATTCGCCGCTGACGTTGTAGACCGCGACGGGGCGATTAATTTTTTCGCGAACTTTGCTAACGATGTCCAGATAAGCTAGCGCAGGCTTGACCATGATAATATCCGCGCCCTCCGCCAAGTCCAATTCGACTTCCTTTAAAGCTTCGCGGCTGTTGGCAAAATCCATTTGATATTGCTTGCGGTCGCCGAATTGCGGCGCGGAGTCTGCGGCGTCGCGGAAAGGTCCGTAGTAAGCCGAGGCATATTTGACGGCGTAGCTCATAATCGACACGTTGATAAAATTTTTCACGTCGAGGGCGTCGCGAATGGCGGCAATTCTCCCGTCCATCATGTCGGAGGGAGCAACAATATCCGCGCCCGCCTCCGCTTGGCTGACGGCAACTTTTTGGAGCAATTTAAGCGTTTCGTCGTTGTCGACATAATGCCCGCAGAGTTTGCCGCAGTGCCCGTGGCTGGTGTATTGGCAAAGACAAACGTCTCCGACGATAATAAGTTCGGGGACGGCTTCTTTTATCGCGGCGATTGCGCGTTGCACGGGGCTTTTCATATCCCAAGCACTTGAGCCGACCTCGTCCTTATATTCCGGCAAGCCAAAAATTTCGACGGCAGGGATACCGAGCGTGGCGATTTTTTTCGCGAGTTCAACGGCATTATCAACGGACAAATGATAGCAATCGGGCATGGAAGGAATTTCTTCGTGAACATTTTCCCCCGTCACCACGAACAGCGGATAAATCAAATCTTTGACGGATAAATCAGTTTCGCGAATCATCGAACGTAAATTTTCATTGAGCCGCAATCTGCGCGGACGTAGTTTCAACATAAAATCATCTCCTCCGTTGCAGTTTATCAGGAAATCGTTTAAAGTCAATGCAATAAAAAACGCCGCCTCCAACGAGACCGCGCAAATTTTTTATCGGATGCAATTACCAACTGAAAATTTCTTAGCCGCTGATATAAGAGCCTAAGTTAGAACCGGCACCGTAGCCTTCGATTTTAACGTCTTCCTTGCCGTACCAAGGCAACAGCGGATTTTCTTTTTCAACATTGCCGAAAAGAATACGACCGTCTTTTACATTGAAAGTCACCGCTTGAGAAAAAGCAATCGAATCGTCGGGGGCTACAAATCGGAAGAAGTAAGTATATGAGCCGTCGTCCAAATTATTTTTCGTGAGGGTAGGTTTATCGTCAATCATAAAGGAATTACCTTTAGAGAAGCCGAAATAACCGAGTACACCATCTTTATTTGTAACTTCGAAAAGAAGATCTATGTTTTCGTTCTCGTATATATCAAGATTTCCTGTCTCTTTATTCTCTTTGCCAAAGTGAACAGTATCTTTGTCGGGAATGTAGGCGAAAAACACAGGCGTTATTTCATCTCCCGCATTGATAGAAACGTTGTAACGTCCGCCGGAGTCCTCGCCGCCAGATTTATTTAAGCCTATCAAGGTGTAGGTTTCGTCAGCGGGTGTGTAGGAGAATTGCAACATACAAGCTTCATTGTTTATCACAACGGGAACTTCATAAAGCTCGTAATCGGAACTTATAAAAGTCAGATACATTGAAACTAAATGTCCGTCGAGCATAGCCCATTGCGTTTGGAAATTATCGCGGAAAATGCCCTGTTGCCAATCAGCGTCGATAATGGGGTTGTTGCCCAAAAATACTGCGGCTTCGTCCTTTATTCCCATTTCCGCGTTGCCTTCGCCTTGTCTGAAAAGAAAACTCAAAATTTTTGCCGAGGTGTTAAAGTTTGGAACGATAACGCCTTGAATTTGCGATACGTTTTCCATTTGTTCGGGCGTGAGTTTGACAATAACGCGATTGTTATCGTCTAATTGAACGGGGATATTTTTCAAAGAGGATAAATCGTAGCCGCCTTCAGACTTGGCACCGATGTTGGAAGTTTCACTCGAAGATTTTTTCCCATATGGAACGTTGCGGATCATCGAATAAAATTCCGTCTGAGTTTCTGTTATAAAAGATTTTGAGTTCAATCCCAGATAAGGATAATAAGTTGATATGCCGCCGCCAGTACGCAGATTGCCGTTATAAGGCGTGCCTACAATCGCATTGTTAATCGCGTTTAATAAATTACTTGAGGACGTGGGCATTAGGTATTGCGTATTCGTCGCTAAGCTTTTTAAATCTACGTACCAATTATCATACTCCTCAGTTTTAGGATTCTTTGCAATTCGGTGGAATTCCGTAGCAAAGCCCTTGCTATTCTTAGCACGCGTTACAGCCTCCGAGAAGAAATTTTGGTGCGCATTGCTTAAATTGCTAAACTGCGCCATGTCAACGACAGAAAAGGTCGCCTCGCTTTTTTTACTGCTGTTATTGTAGGAACTCAAGCAAATTTTTTCGCCCAAGTTCGCGCCGGTTGTCTTTGGATTTTTTACTAGCTCGTTGAGCCAATCGGTATAATGCCAGCCTTTGAAATCTTCTTCTGCCTCTGAAGCAACCATGTATCGGGCAAAACCTTCAATACTCCGCGCAGATTCCATAGAACTCATAAGACAGGCATCGAAACCGATTATCTCAAAAGGCGGGGCTTTCACGGAAGGAGTATAGAGACTTTCTAGGGTGGACTTTATCGCCGCTCTGCTCAAGCGTTGCTTTGTATATTCGTCCGTACACACGCCGTTAGGACCGCCGTGATCCCAAAAAATTAAAATTCTGTGATCGGGCTTGAAAGTTTTCTCGAACTCTTTGCCATAGCTGAGAAACGATTGGAGAGTGGCGGGGTCACCCATATTTGAATTAACATCGGAAATTTTTTGGAAACGGTTCCCTTCGTATTTATATCTTCCGTTATTCACGATGTGATGATGCCAATTTTTTGTGGAGCCTGTTTGAATTAAAATCTTCACATTCGGTGGGAGGTTGACTCTTCCCACTTCTTCAATGTCATTCGTAGCTGATTGGTCGCCTGATTCAAGATCGGTGCCGCAAATGTACCAATAAATCAGCCAATTATCGCCCGTGCCGGAGTAATCGCCACTCGAAGGCGTTTGCGGCACATAAGTCGGTTGCGAGGGTGTGTAAGTGTCTTCGGAATTGAAACCGCCGCCCAAGGCGAAGAGAAGCCTATCCAAGGCGTTGCTCGAATCAGTCTCGAACGTTGGCACGAGGAAATTTTGTAGTGCTGGCAAATCTTCGGCAGTCCAATAATAATTTCCATTGCTATCCGTCTTCAAGGTACAAGTTACGTCAAAAGATTTCGCAGAAGTCAACGGCATTTCATCAATAAATTTGTTGACCGATTCGAGAGCAAAACTTTGATATTCGGGATCAATCAGCAGTGACAGCTTTGTTTTTTCCTGCAATCTCGAATCCGCTTTAAGAGCAAGCAAGCCCTCACTATGTTCCGCCGCCGAAACGTCAATCGTTCGTGCCGTAACGGTGACAATCGGACGTTTTGCATCGTTTTTCTTGAGCCGCGTCGTTATGCCCATAACGGATTTGAGTTTTGCGGCATAGGCAGACAGGATTTTTTCTTTCGTCATCGGCATCAGCGAATAATCGTTCAGCGTCGTTGAAATAAAATTCATTGCTGCCGAGTCATCGCCCGTGCCAAACGCATAATCCTCTGCTAAAGCTTGAATCGCTCTATCGGGGCTTAGTTTAGGGCTTACTGCCTCGACGTATACCGCAGACCAAAGCATCGTCACCAAAATCGTCACGGCGGCGATCGTTCGTTTAAACATTTCCTCATCTCCTCTAAGAAAAAATTTTGGAGGTATTAGAGGGATTATAATTGTTTTTTTTTTTTGTCAATTCTAGAGCACAATTTTTTTGTTTGAAGTAGCTTCGCCGCTCTGATATAATCGCAGAAAAAAATTCGGGGAGGTGAAGACTTATGAATTTTACTCATCTGCACGTTCACACGGAATACAGCTTGCTTGACGGCGCGGCGCGAATCAACGACTTGCTCGACGCGGCAAAAAATTTCGGCATGACTTCCCTAGCCATAACCGACCACGGCACAATGTACGGCGTCATCGATTTCTACAAGGCGGCAAAAAAGCGCGGCATTAAACCGATTATCGGCTGTGAAGTTTACGTCGCGCACGGTTCCCACTTCGACAGAGAAAAAACCGACGGCACAAAATATTTCCACTTAATTTTGCTTGCCGAAAACAACACGGGCTATAAAAATCTCGTCAAGCTGGCGTCGCTGGCGGGCACGGAAGGTTTTTATTATCGTCCGCGCGTCGACAAAGAACTTTTGCGCGAATATCACGAGGGCTTGATTGCGTTAAGCGCGTGCGTCGCCGGCGAAATTCCCCGCGCCATTCTCCAAGACAATCTCCCCAAAGCAGAAAGACTTATCGCGGAGTACGTGGAAATTTTCGGGCGGGAGAATTTTTTTTTGGAGATACAAAATCACGGGCTGGAAGAAGAAGCCACGGTTCGTTACGCGCTGAAAAATTTTTCCGCCAAAATGAATATCCCGCTGGTGGCAACGAACGATTCGCATTACGTGCGCCGCTCTGACAGTGAGTTTCATGACTTGTTACTCTGCATTCAGACCGGCAAGACGATTAATGACGAACGGCGCATGAAATTTTCTTCGGACGATTATTATTTGAAATCGGCGGAGGAAATGCGCGCCCTTTTCGCGGACACGCCCGAAGCTTGCGACAACACTTTGAAAATCGCTGAACGTTGCAACGTCACGCTGGAGTTTGGAAAGTTTCAAATGCCCGTCTTCCCCTTGCCCGAAGGAAAAACCGACGCCGAATATTTGCGCGACCTTTGCTATAAAAAAATTCCCGCCCGCTACGGCACGCTGACGGACAAAATTAAAACGCGCCTCGACCGCGAGCTGGAAATTATTCACGGCATGGGCTACGACGGCTACTTTTTGATTGTCTACGATTTTATAAACTTTGCGCGGCGGAAAAAAATTCCCGTCGGACCGGGGCGCGGCTCGGCGGCGGGCAGTCTCGTCGCCTACGTTCTGGAAATTACCGAACTCGACCCGCTGAAATATAATCTGCTCTTTGAACGTTTCCTAAATCCCGAACGCGTCACGCTCCCCGATATTGACGTTGACCTTTGCTACATTCGCCGCGACGAGGTTATCGAATACGTCAAAAATCGCTACGGCGCGGACAAAGTTTCGCAAATCGCGACGTTCGGGACGATGGCGACTAAGGCGGCGATTCGTGACGTGGCTCGCGTGCTGGAATATTCTTTCGCGGAAAGTTCGCGGCTCGTCAAGATGATTCCAAACACCTTGAACATTTCGATTGACGACGCACTGAAAAAATCCAACGAACTGCGCGGCGAATACGATTCCAATCCCGATTCAAAAAAAATTATCGACTTTGCAAAAAAGCTGGAGGGCTTGCCACGGCATTTATCGGTACACGCGGCGGGCGTCGTTATCTCAAAAGTGCCGCTCGACGAAATTGTCCCAATGCAAATTTCAAACGGCGCACTCGTCACGCAATACGACAAAGACAAAATCGAAGAGCTTGGACTTTTAAAAATGGACTTCCTCGGCTTGCGGACGTTGACGATAATCGCGGAGGCGTTAAAAAATATCAAAGCTTCGTGCGGCGTGGAGTTGGAGCCGTCGAAAATTCCCCTGCGCGACAAAAAAACTGCGGCAATGTTATCAGCGGGCGAAACGGGCGCGGTCTTTCAAATGGAATCGGCGGGCATGACGGCGTTGGTTAGAGAATTGCGCCCCGAAAGTTTCGAGGACTTAATCCCGACCGTCGCGCTGTATCGACCGGGACCGCTGGGTTCGGGCATGGTTGCGGACTTCATAGCGGGCAAGCACGGGCGCAAAGTCAGAAAATATCTGCACCCCGCGCTTGAGCCGATATTAAAAGAAACGTTCGGCGTGATTTTGTATCAAGAACAAGTCATGCAAATCGTTCAGACGCTGGCGGGCTTCACGCTGGGTCAAGCGGACATTTTGCGGCGGGCAATGGGTAAGAAGAAGGCGGAAATTTTGCTCGCGCAGAAGGAAAATTTTTTGCGCGGCTGTGAATCAAACGGCGTAGAAAAATCTTTGGCGGAGAAAATTTTTGAGCTGCTGACGCACTTTGCGGACTACGGCTTCAATAAATCGCACTCGGCGGCGTATGGCCTTTTAGCGTGGCAGACGGCTTACTTAAAGGCGCATTATCCCGCAGAATATATGGCGGCGATGATGTCGGGCACGCAGGACGTTGAAAAAATCGCGGGCTATATCGAAATGTCGCGGCGCATGGGCATAAAAGTTTTGCCGCCCGATATAAACGCGGGCGCGGCGAATTTCACGGTTGACAACGGCGCGATTCGGTTCGGCTTGACGGCGATAAAAACTGTCGGCGATACTGCCGTCGCCTACATTCTCGACGAGCGCAGATTTGGCAAATTTAAATCGCCAACGGATTTTTGCGGGCGGCTTGACATTAAAAAAGTTCCACGGCGCAGTTTGGAGAATTTGATTAAATGCGGCGCGTTTGACAGCTTGGACAGACGGCGCACGGCTCTTTTGAATGCGCTGGACTCGATGATTAGTGCGGGCTTCAAACGGCACGAGGAGCGGAAAAGCGGCGCGATAAGTCTTTTCGGCGAGGAGGAGCTGCACGAGGCGAACGCCGCCTTGCCCGACGTTAAAGACTCGCCCAAAGAAATTCTTTCGTGGGAAAAGGAGACGCTCGGCTTTTACATATCGGGTCACCCGCTCGAAGTCTTCCGCGAAAAATTTTCCACGCTCAAAAGCAGCAAAGACTTGGACAAATTCGCGGGCAGACGCGCCAAGGTTGGCGGGATTATCACGGAAGTGCGGCGCGTCACGACGAAGAAGGGCGACACTATGGCGCGGCTCAAGCTGGAAGATTTCGACGGCGCGATTGACGTGACGATTTTCCCGAACGTTTTTAGTCGGGTTTTTAACGTCGTGTTGCCCGATGAAATTGTCGTCGTGGAAGGGCGCGTCGAAAATTCAAACGATACGATTCAGCTTTTGGCGGAGAAAGTCACGGCGGCGGAAACTTATGCGGCGGATTTTTGGCTGACGATACCCGCGCAACTCGACAATTCGGCGACGCTAAACAAGCTGGGGAAAATTTTTGACAAGCACGCGGGCTGGAGTCAAGTCTTCTTAAATCGCTACGGCGACTGGAAAAAGATTGCCAAAAAAATTTCGGACAGCTCCACTTTGCGCAAGGAACTAAAAAATTTATTGGGCGCGGAGAACGTCAGACTTTATTGACACGCATTTTTTGGTTGACGATACCCGCGCAACTCGACAATTCGGCGACTGGAAAAAGATTGCCAAAAAAATTTCGGATAGCTCCACTTTGCGCAAGGAACTGAAAAATTTATTGGGCGCGGAGAATGTCAGACTTTATTGACACGGCAATAAATTTGCTTTATCATAGCCGCGAAAATTGAATATGGATTGAATCAGGTGGCGCAAGCCTCAATAAGGAATTCGGTTAAAAGCCGAAGCGATCACGTCACCGTAACGACGAGCGACGCCGCAATTATGTCACTGGGGAAACCTGGGAAGGCGCGGCGGAGCGTTGACTCGGAGCCGGGAGAATTGCCTGATTAACAATCGCCGCTTGACCTGCGAGTGACGGGGAGGAGATTTTTTCAATGCGTAATGCGCATTGTTTTTTCCTGTCTTATCGGAGGCGGGAAATTTTTTTTGGAGGTGACGTTATTGAATCGGTTGGCGAATCGGCTTTTGCAAATGCTGATAACTTTAATCGGCGTGAGCTTTTTGACGTTCTGCCTGACATATCTTGCGCCCGGCGACCCGGCGGCAATGCTCCTCGAATCGGCGGATACAATCGTCTCGGAAGAAGTTTTGCAGAAGACGCGCGAAGAACTCGGATTGGATAAGCCGTTCCTCGTGCAGTACGGAAATTGGGCGGCGGGATTGTTGCACGGCGACATGGGCATGAGTTATTCGGCGAAAAAGCCCGTCGTCGAAAAATTATCGGAGGGCTTCGTCGGGACAATTTTGCTGGCGTTCGTGACGATAATTTTCGTGCTGATAATTTCACTGCCGCTGGGCATTTGGTCGGCGGTGCGCCAAAACGAGTGGCCGGATTATGTCGTAAGATTTTTTTCGTTTATCGGCGTGTCCATGCCCAACTTTTGGCTCGGATTAATCTTGCTGTACATCTTCGGACTAAAGCTGGGGCTGTTCCCGATTGCAAGCTCTACAATCACGCTCAAGGGAGTAATTCTCCCCGCGATAACGCTGGCGATTTATCAATCGACAAAATACGTTCGGCAGGTGCGCACGGTAATTTTGGACGAGTTGCATCAAGATTACGTGATTGGAGCGCGGGCGCGCGGCTTGAGCGAATCGGCGATACTTTGGAAGCACGTCCTGCCCAACGCCGTCTTGCCACTGATAACTTTGCTGGGAATGTCAATCGGCTGGCTCTTGGGCGGCGTGGCAGTCATTGAAATTGTTTTCAGCTGGCCGGGCATGGGCAACATGGCGGTGCGGGCGATTATGATGCGTGATTATCCGCTGATTGAAGGTTTCGTGCTGTGGATTGCCGTCGTCTACATGGTGATAAATTTTCTGGTCGATTTGTCCTACGCTTACCTCGACCCGAAATTGCGGAAGGGGGAGCAACGTTGATTGAAGCTTTGAAAAAAAATCGGCTGTTCGCAATTTACACGGCGGCGGTCGTCGTGATTTTGTTCGTGGCGATTTTCGCGCCGTATCTCGCGCCGCAAGACCCCTTCGATGGAAACATGCGCAACGTTCTGCAGCCGCCCTCCGCTGAACATTTACTCGGCACGGACAAACTTGGACGCGACACCTTGAGCAGAATTATCGCCGGCACGCAAGTCTCCCTGTTCATGACGATTTGTCTTGTCGTGTTGCTGGCGATTGTCGGCTCGGTTATCGGGATAACTTCGGGCTACTTCGGCGGCAAAGTTGAAATGATTCTAATGCGTTTCGCCGATATGATGCTGGCGTTTCCCGGCGTCGTGCTGGCGATTGCGATTGCGGGAATTTTGGGCGGCTCCGTCGTCAACACGATTATTGCACTGCTTGCCGTCGGTTGGGCGAAGTACGCGCGGCTCGTGCGCAGTCTCGTCATCAAGCTCCGCAACAACGATTTTATTATCGCCGCGCAGGTCAACGGCACCAAGACGATTAACATTTTGTGGCGGCACATTCTGCCGAATATTTTGCCGATGGTCGTGATAACTGGCGCAATGGATATTGGTACGATGATGATGGAAATTGCGGGCTTATCGTTCCTCGGCTTCGGTGCGCAACCTCCAACGCCTGAATGGGGACTTATGCTCAACGAAGGGCGGCAATATATTCAAACGGCACCGTGGCTGATGATTTACCCCGGCGCGGCGATTTTTATCGTCGTGGCGACGTTCAATCTTTGGGGCGACAGTTTACGCGACGTCCTTGACCCGCGTCAACAATAAAAAGGAGTGGTTTTAATGTTCAAGTGGAAAAAATTATTTGCAGCAATCTGCGCGGCGGGTTTGCTAATGACGGGTTGCGGCGGCGGAGACGGAGGCGGCTCCTCGACAAGCGGCGGCGACCCAAACGTTTTAAAAGTTGGCGTCACGAACTTTGCTGACACGCTGGAGCCGACGCAAAATTATTTCGGCTGGGTTGTCATGCGCTACGGTCTGGGCGAATGCTTAACCAAGTTCGACGAGAAGATGAATATTCAGCCGTGGCTCGCGGAAAGCTGGCAAGTCAGCGACGACCATTTGACGTGGACTTTTAAAATCCGCGACGGCGTGAAATTTTCTAACGGCACGCCGCTCACCGCTGAAGCTGTCAAAAATTCTATCGAACGCGCCTTTGCGAAGAACACCCGCGCCGCAACTTTCTTTGAATATGAATCGATGACGGCGGACGGGCAGAATTTAATTATCCAAACTAAAAATCCTCTGCCCGGCATGCCCGGCTACCTCGCCGACCCGCTGTTTATAATCGTCGACACGACCGCCGAACCTGCCCGCGACTTCAGCAAGGACGGTCCAATCTGCACCGGTCCTTACATGGTTGAAAGTTTCGTCAAGGAACGCGCCGTCATGAAACGCAACGAAAATTATTGGGACGGCGAAGTTCCCTACGCGACGGTTGAAATTCCCTCGATTGACGACCCGAATACCCGCGCTATGGCTCTGCAGTCCGGCGACGTTGATGTTGCCGTAAACATTGCGGCGGGCGACATTGAAATTTTCAAGGGCAACGATAAATTCCACATCGACGAGATTGCAAGTTTGCGCGTCGTGTTGGCAAGGCTGAATCAGAAGCCCGACCACATTTTGAGCGACCCGAAAGTTCGTGCCGCGCTGATTTGCGGCTGCGACCGTGAAACTTATAACGACGTGCTGTTAAAGAAAACTTTTATCCCCGGCAAAGCTCCCGTGCCGCCCTCGCTCGATTACGGCTTCGACCAACTAAAAGACCCCAACGCTTACAATCCTGAACGCGCCGCGCAGTTGCTTGACGAGGCGGGCTGGAAAGATTCTGACGGCGACGGCATTCGCGACAAGGACGGGAAAAATCTTGAACTAGATTTTGTCGTCTACAATTCCCGCGCAGAACTTCCGCTCTATGCTGAGGCAGTTCAATCCGATTTAAAGAAACTCGGCTTCGACATCAAGATTAACACCGTCGATTACAATCTGATTGACGGCATGGGCATTAAGGGCGAATACGATTTGCTCATCTCCAACATCACGACCGCCAACACCGGCGACCCCGAAATTTTCTTGACGTGGTATTGGAAGACGAATGCCGCCGGCTCCAATCCGCAGAACGGCTCCGGCTACTCCAACCCCGCCTATGACGCAAAACTCACCGAACTTTCCATGGAGTTTGACAAGGATAAACGCCGTCAGCTTATCATCGAACTGCAACAGATTTTGCTTGACGACGGCGCGTCTTTATTCTTCGGCTACCCGCAAACCAACATCATCAACGCCAAATACGTCGACGGCGTCATCATGTATCCTTCCGATTATTATTGGATTACCAAGCTAATTCGTCCCGCAAAATAAATTTCTCTCGTAAGAGCGTGGCGACGGTCAAAATCTGGACAGTGCATTTCTCCCGCTATATAATGGCGTAAAAAATTCGGAGGATACGCTAAGTGAAAAACATAATCGACGCCATCGTCACGCTCGTGCAAAGAAATAATTTCAACCTGTTAAATTCACACGTTGGAAACAACAGGGCGAACAATATGGGCGAAGCATTGGAGATTTACGTCAAAAATCTTTTCGCCGACAGCTTTGATTGTTCGGAAAGTGAACGGCTCGAAAAATGGGCGGAAACTTTTTCCTACATCGGCAACAACAATAACCCGCCAGATTTTATGCTGAAATTCGGTGACGCCGTCGAAGTTAAAAAAATTGAATCAAACGACGCCGCGTTGGCACTCAACAGCAGCTATCCGAAACATACGCTTAAAAGTTCGAGTACTCTCATTTCAAACGCGTGCCGTGACGCTGAAGACTGGACGGAAAAAGATATGCTTTACATCGTCGGCGTCGTCACGAGAAACCGGCTGAAACATCTTTGCATGGTTTACGGACGCGATTATTGCGCTTCTGACGAGTGTTATGAACGAATAGAGGATAATATTTATTTCGCAACCGGATTAAATTTTTCATTGGAACAAACGGACACTATAACCATTCCCGTTGATCCTACGGGCATTACCTGCTTGAACATATGTTTAGGCATTGAAAATCCTTGGAGAGCTTTTGATTACGTTTATAAACCAAATTCGCAAGCAGGATTCAATTTCTTTTGCATAATCAATTCGGAGAAATGGCTGACATTAGATAATCGAAAAAAGCTGATTGCCCTTTGTGAAAAATATTCTGCATTGCAAATGGTTGACGTAAAGATAAAAAATCCTGACAATCTTAGATTAGCAAAACTCATTACGTATTCGGTGGAGCAAATGTGATGTTAAATTACCAACTCTTTCCGCGTTCAAATGCTCTTACGAGTGAAATTCAAGCCGTAATAGATTGTTTTTTAATTGAATATGACAAGATAGCTTCTTCAAAAAATAATTTGAAATCCGATGATGTGTTGCGAATAATTTCGCCTTATCTTATAAAACTTGGTTTTAAAGTTGAAACTGGAAAATCTTTGTCGGAGAAAATAATTATTCCTGTCTTATTCGGAATGAACAATCGTGTCGATAAATCTTTTAACGCAGATGCTTTAAGTGGCGACGGCAGAATTGTTATCGAGGTCGAAGCGGGCAGAGCAACCGAGAACAATCAATTTCTAAAAGATTTGTTTCAGGCTTGCATGATGTTTGGCGTTGAATATTTAGTTTTGGCTGTCAGAAACGAGTACAGGGGACACAACGATTTCGAGATTATTTATGCTTTCCTTGAAACGCTCTATATATCAAACAGAATAAAATTGCCGCTAAAAGGAATTTTGCTTATAGGATATTAACAGCGAATAATTTTTAAATGTTTTCCTGCGGTCGCGCGTGTCTACTCGTGAACACTTGAAAGAGGTGGTTTAGATAAATGTTGCTTGACGTAAAAAATTTGGCGGTGAGCTACGGGAAAAATCCCAAGCCGACGATTGAGGGCGTGAGCTTCGACCTTGACGACGGAGAAATTTTAGCGATTGTCGGAGAGAGCGGCTCCGGCAAGACAACCGTTATCCGCGCGATTTTAAATGTTTTGCCGGGCGGCGGGCACGTCTCGAACGGCTCGATGACTTTCGACGGCAAAAATCTTTTGGAACTCGACGCGGGCGGCTGGCGTTCTCTGCGCGGCAAAAATATTTCCATGATTTTTCAGGACAGCGGCAACATGATGAACCCCGTCCACACAATCGGCAAGCAGTTCGTCGAATATATTCAGGTGCACAGCGACCTTGACAAAAAAGCCGCGTGGGATATGGCGATTGAAAAGCTGGAGCTGATGAACCTGCCCAACCCCGAAAATATTTTGAACTCGTACACGTTTGAACTTTCGGGCGGAATGCGTCAGCGCGTGGGACTAGCCATGGCGATAACTTTTCAGCCGAAACTTTTGCTGGCGGACGAGCCGACTTCAGCCCTCGACGTGACGACGCAAGCGCAAATCGTCGGCGAACTTATGTTTATCACGCGCGGCTCCGGCGCAGCTATGATTATCGTTACGCACAATATCGGCGTCGCTTCTTATTTGGCGGATAACTTGATGGTAATGAGCGGCGGGCGCGTCGTCGAATACGGCAAGACCGATGACGTTATCAATCGCCCGCAAGCCGAATACACCAAAACTTTATTGGCGAGCGTGCCCGAAATCGGAGGACGTCGTTATGTCTAAAATAATTTTGAGCGTCGAACACGTCACGAAAAAATTTCCCGTCAGCGGCGGAAGATTTTTGACGGCGTGCGACGATATAACTTTCAACGTGCGCAAGGGCGAGACTGTTGCCGTCGTCGGGGAGAGCGGCTGCGGCAAGACGACCCTGCTTAAGGCGATTATGAACATGCAAAAGCCCACGTCCGGCAAAATTATTTTTCACGGCGAAGACATCACTCAACTGACCGGCGAGGCGAAGCGGCAAAATTATCGCCATATCCAAATGGTTTTCCAAGACCCGACCGCCGCTTTCAATCCCAAAATGAAAGTCCGCGATATTGTCTGCGAGCCGCTGATAAATTTCGATTTGATTGGCAAGGGCGACGTCGATTCTAAAGCGCGGGAACTTTTGACGCAGGTTGACTTGCCCGCAGATTTCGTCGACCGCTACCCCAACAACATGAGCGGCGGTCAGCGTCAGCGCGTGGCGATTGCGCGTGCGTTGGCGTTGGAGCCGGAAATTATTGCGTGCGACGAAGCGACCAGTGCCCTTGACGTTTCTGTCCAAGACACGATTATCAAGTTGCTCGTCAAACTTCAGCGCGAAAAGGGAATCACGTATATTTTCATCTGCCACGACATGGCGTTGGTCAGCCTGTTCAGCCACCGCGTCGCCGTCATGTACTTAGGTAGCATGATGGAGAAACTCGACGGCGATAAACTCAATCGCGCCCGCCACCCCTACACCCGCGCACTACTCAAGGCGGTTTTTTCCACCGACCAAGAAAAGAATCAATACATCGGAATTTTGCCCGGCGACATTCCAAGCCCGCTGAACATTCCGAGCGGCTGTCCCTTCCAAAATCGTTGCGAATACTGTCAAGAACTTTGTCAACAGAAAAAGCCCGAATTCAGCGAAGTCGAGCCAAATCATTTTGTCGCGTGCCACTTCCCGTTGTAAAATTTTTTGTTCAATGTTGATTAAATCTCTGAAATATTTTAGACTATGCCGTAGCGTTTGATTAAAACGTTGCGGTTTAATTTTTTTGCGAAGGTGATTTTTTTGGAAACGATGTGTATCGCAGTGGCAATCGGCGGGCTGATGATGTTCGCCTATCGCGGCTGGTCAATAATTTTAATCGCGCCGTTCTTCGCGATAGTGGCGGCACTTTTAAGCGAATTCGGAATCATGCCGACTTACAGCGAACTTTACATGACGCGGCTGGCGGAGTACACGAAAACATATTACCCTGTGTTTTTGTTCGGCGCGGTCTTCGCTCGGCTCATGGAAAAGGGCGGACTTGCCTCGGCCATAGCGGGAAAAATAATTTCTTTGCTCGGCGAACAGCGGGCGATTTTGGCAGTGATTTTGGGTTGCGCGGCTCTGACATACGGCGGGCTCAGCGTGTTCGTCGTGGCGTTCGTCATGTATCCTTTCGGCGCGGAAATTTTTCGCAAGGCGGACATCCCGAAGAAACTTTTGCCGGCGACGCTGTGGATGGGAATTTTTTCGTTCGCGATGGTCGCCATGCCGGGCACGCCGCAAATCCAAAATATTATTCCGTCGTCGTATTTCGGCACGTCGACATGGGCGGGCGTCGGGCTGGGAATTTTCGCGACGATAATTTTTTTGGCGATAAGCATGGGCTGGTTGACTTTCCGCGCGAAAAAATTGCAAGCGGCGGGCGAAGGCTACGGCGAGGACGTGGAAAAGAAACAGCGCAAGGACAGACTTTTG
>JAFXNB010000052.1 GCA_017529935.1 Selenomonadaceae bacterium | reverse complement strand
TGACGGTCTTTTGAGTTTCGTCGACGAACGCCGCCAAAGCCTCGCGAAGCGGTGCAAACCACATGCCGTCATAAACCAGTTCGCCATACTTAATTCCAACGTGCTGTTTGAAATGGAACGTCGCGCGGTCAAGGCAAAGATATTCCAATTCGCGGTGCGCGTAGTAGAGAATGGAGCCGGCGGGATTTTCGTAGACGCCGCGGCTTTTCATGCCGACCAAACGATTTTCGCAGATGTCGACGATGCCGACGCCGTTGCGTGCGCCGATTTCGTTAAGGCGGGTGACGAGTTCCACCGCGCCGAGTTTTTCTCCATTGACGGCGACGGGAATTCCCTTTTCAAAATCGACGATGACTTGTTCGGGAATATCGGGCGCGTCTTCGGGCGCACAGCTTATCAGGAACATTTTATTTTGCGGCGCGTTCCACGGATTTTCAAGGTCGGAGCCTTCGTGCGACAGGTGCCAAATATTTCTGTCCATGCTGTAAGTTTTGTTGGCGGTGGCAATCGGGATGTCGTGCGCCTTTGCGTATTCGATTTCGGCTTCGCGGCTGTCGAGGTCCCATTCGCGCCACGGAGCGATAATCTTCAATTCGGGCGCGAGTGCCTTGACCGTCAGCTCAAAACGAACTTGGTCGTTACCCTTACCCGTCGCGCCGTGAGCCACCGCGTCGCAACCTTCAGCCAGCGCAACTTCCACGAGTTTTTTGGCGATAATCGGGCGGGCAAAACTTGTGCCGAGCAAATATTTTTCCTCGTAAGTCGCGCCGGCTTTGAGCGTCGGGAAAATATAATTTTCGATAAATTCTTTGGTCAAGTCGGCGATGAAAACTTTCGACGCGCCGGACTTCAAAGCTTTATCGTGCACGACGTTCAGCTCGTCGCCCTGCCCTACGTCCGCGCATACCGCGATGACTTCGCAATCGTAATTTTCCTTGAGCCACGGAATGATAACCGACGTATCCAGCCCGCCGCTGTAAGCGAGTGCAACTTTTTTAACTGTGTCCTTCATGTTAATATCTCCTTTGTAAGTGATGAATTGTATTTTAGCGTTGCGCTTGCCCCTTGTCAAAAATTTATTGCGATTTTACTTTGGGCTTGATATATTTTCCGAAAAAGGAGGCGGCGCGAAGTGGGTATCTTTGATGTTGGAAGACTTCGGCGCGAGATTGATTTAAGCAACAAATTCTGCGCGAAAGTCCAAAAAGATTTTGCTGACAAATCTAAAATCCGCCAGCACGATTTTGAAGTTATTCGCGGCGACTATTCCCAAATCGTCGAGTTCGTCGAGGAGCAACTTGCGACGTTTGAAAGTCTGGAGAGAATTTATTTTGAAGTCAAAGCTTCGGAAAATTTTTCCGCGAATAAAAATGCACGGCGGGCACGGGAGCGGCGTTTTTTGGGTTAAAGCGACGCTTGCGGCTCTTGGCGGCGGCACAATCGCTAGCGGCGGCATGATGGTTTTGGGCGGCGTGATTTTTCTTCCCGCAATCGCCGTGGCTGGATATTTCGCTTACAACAAAATAAAATCTGCGCACGAAAAAGCCATGGCGCAAAAGGAAAAGGCGCGGCGTTTTGAACGGGAAAGCACCGCCTATTTCGAGGAGTTGGATAGAAGCGTTCGATTTTTGCGGGAGATGAATTACGGACTCCGCACCGCCGCCGAATTTTTTCAGCGCGTGGCGACTTTGTCACTTGTCGCTCCCTAAGTCGGCTTCGACGTGGAATATCAAAAACTTTTTCGGGAAGCCGCGCAGATTGTGAGCAATTACTACGCGCTCGGCTCTTTGCAGATTTTGGACGAGAACGGCAAATTCGACGATAAGATTGACGGCGAACTTTCAGCGGCAAAAAAATTTTACGACACGGGCTTTGAA
Organism: Selenomonadaceae bacterium; assembly: GCA_017529935.1. GTDB lineage: Bacteria > Bacillota > Negativicutes > Selenomonadales > Selenomonadaceae > Quinella. The sequence goes on along the minus strand of JAFXNB010000052.1, from coordinate 30,342 downwards.
CATTACATTGAATTCCGCACGAAGATAAGCCCGCAAGTTTTGGAGCTGACTGAACGCGTTAAAAATTCCAAAATGATTTCTCTCAAGGACGAGGAGATTCGCGCCGCCTTCGACGAGGCAGTTGATTCGGCAAAAGTTGAACTCGACGTGACTGCCATGAAGTTGAATTACAAGACGGAGGAATATATCCCGCAGTTTGAAAAGCTGTTGAAGCGCGGCGTGACGATAAAAATTTTCTACGGCATCGGCGCGGAAGATTCAGACGAAAATTATTGGACGCGGGCGACTGCTTACAAGCTCAAAAAAATTTTCCGCAAATACCCGAACTTCAAGATGAAGCGCGCGGACACGCACGCGAAGATTTTTATCTGCGACGACAAATTTACGGTGGTGTCGAGTTACAACGTGCTGACGAAGGACGGCGCAAAGTACACATTCGGCGAGGCGGGGTTGCGCTCCACGGACGCCGAGTTGATTGCACACCACAGGAAAGAGTATTTTGATTTCTAAAAAATTATTGGCTTGCATTTAATCGGCGAGTGTTTTAGAATTTGCACGGAAAAAATTTTAATGGGGCGACGAGATGACATTTATTAAAGAAATTTTTTCGGGCAAGGCAACAACACATGCCGCAATTTTTTTTGCAAGCGTTCTGTTCTTGCTAATCTTTTCGACTTCGACAAGCCCGCTGTACGATTCTTGGGGCGATGACTCGGCGATTTTCCAAGCGGTCGGCAGAGGTTGGGCGGAAGGTCTGCTGCCCTACGTCGATTTATTCGAGAACAAAGGACCACTGATTTTCCTAATCGACGCGATAGGTTATTCGATAGCTCCGCGCGTCGGAATTTTTCTTCTGCAAATCCCGGCAATGTATTTGTCGTTTCTGCTGGCGTGGCGTTCGCTGGGACTTTTTTTGTCGGGCAAGGTAAAAATTGCGGCGGCAGTCTTCATGTTCGTTCACTACGCTGTTTACACGCTGGACGGCAACCGCACGGAAGAATGGAGTATGCTCTTCCTCATGGCGGCGACGTATTTTTTTCTGCGCGGGCTGAAGGAGGAAAAATTTTCTTGCCCGCCGCTGTACGGATTTATTTACGGCGTGGGATTCGGCGCGTGTGTTTTGCTCCGCATGCTGAACGCCGCGCCACTTTGTCTTTGCGCGTTTTTGAGCGCGGTGTTTTTGATTCAAGCGGGCGAGTTTAAAACTTTGCTGAAAAATCTTTTGAACTTCTGCGCGGGCGCGGTGATAGTCGTTCTGCCGTTCGTGATTTACTTCGCAGCGCACGGAGCACTTTACGACGCGCTCTACGGGACAATTCTCCTCAACTTAAACTATTCCGCGCAGAGGGGAAATTTTTTAATGGAGAACCTCGACGAATACACTATTCATATCGTGGTACACTTCATTCCGTTGTTTATCATGATTGCGGGCGGCGCGATTGAATTCATAAAAAATAAAAGCCGCGTGGCTTTGAGCACATCTTTTATCGGCGCGGTCATGCTGATTCTTTTTATGAAACTCAGCCCCTACCAAGGCTACTACGCTTTAATCACGCCGCTCCTGCCGATATTGTTCGTCGTGCTTGCCGACCTTCAAAAGATTTTTCGCGGACTTTGGTCGGGGCAAAGTTTCTCGCTGAAAAGAACCGTCTGCAAACTTCTCCTCATCACCGTCGCGTTTTATCCGCTGATTTTGTTGCGAACAATAGAGCTAAAAGTTGTCGACAACAATTCTGCGAAATGGCGTGAATATCATTCTGAACAAAACAACGCCATGCTCCGTATCGCCCAAATTATTCCGCCCGAAGAACGCGGCTCCGTCATGATTTGGGGCGAAGGAACTCACGTTTCGCATTGGATTTTAACGACAGGAATAATGCCGCGCTGTCGATTTTTTAGCAATATCAAAGCCTTCGCAAATGTCGACCCGAACGTTAAGCGCGAGTGGTTTGAAAATATCAGTAGCAATCTTCCGCGTTGGATAATTTACTCCGTGACGGAAAGCGAATTTTCGGGCGACTATCCCGACGATTGGACAAAAAATTTCCGTAAAAATCGCGACGCTGACGTTGAAGAATTGCTAAAGGAGAAATATTCTATCGAAGCCGAAACGAAAACTTACCAAAATTTTTTCTGGCTTTATCGATTAAACGATTAAGTTTTCCGGAGACAAGAAAAGCTCCCGTCGTTGTGGCGGGAGCCGAATTTTTTTTGATTAACGTTTCGAGAACTGGGAAGCCTTGCGAGCTTTTTTGAGACCGTATTTGCGGCGTTCCTTTTCGCGCGGGTCGCGAGTGACGAAGCCGGCTTTTTTGAGCGCGGGACGCAGGTCGGCATCGAGTTCCATAAGTGCGCGGGTGATGCCGTGGCGAATCGCACCCGCTTGACCTGTTGTGCCGCCGCCCTTGACGTTGGCAATCACGTCGTATTTATCGTTCATTTCGGTGAGGACGAGCGGCTGACGGACAATCAGCTCCAAAGTCTTCAAGCCGAAATATTCTTCCATTGCACGGTTATTAATCGTGACTTTGCCGTCGCCCGGAACCAAGCGGACGCGAGCAACCGAACTTTTGCGGCGACCGGTGCCGTAGTAGCTTACTTGTGCCATAATATCCTCTCCTTAGCGCGTTTCAATTTTAAGTTCTTCGGGCTTCTGCGCGGCGTAGGGGTGTTTATCGCCGGCGAAGACGTGAAGTTTTCTGAACAAATCCGCGCCGAGTTTATTTTTCGGCAACATGCCACGGACGGCGTGCTCGATGACGCGTTCGGGGAATTTTTGCATCCACTCGCCTGCGGTTGCGTATTTGCCGCCGCCGAGGTAGCCGCTGTGGTGGAAGTAAACTTTCTTGCGCAGTTTCTTGCCCGTGAAGACGGCTTTAGCTGCGTTTATGACGATAACGAAATCGCCCGTGTCGACGTGCGGCGTGAACACGGGTTTATTTTTGCCGCGCAGAACTTTGGCGACTTCGGCGGCGAGGCGTCCGACGGTTTTGCCTTCGGCGTCGACGACGTACCATTTGCGCTCGACGCTGCCCGCCTTTGCCATGAATGTATCTTTCATGAAGATTCCTCCAAAAAATTTTTGTGGTGGGTGCATATGTCCGGGGCTAATGGAAACACAGGCAAGCCGCCATATAGGGGCGATTGTAATAAAAACTTTTTGCGCTGTCAAGTGTAGTTTTCTCATACTTTCTTTGTTGCGCCCAAAGAAAGTATGCAAAGAAAGGGCGGGACACCGTTCACTATTTTAACGTTCGCGCACACCGTGCCGTTCGTTGCCCGCTGAAAAAGCTTCCGGCTTTTTGCGCGGGCAGGCCGTCATCCATGACGGCCTCAAGTTACGTAGAGTTATTTGATGAAGTTCAGATAGATTGCCAGCAGAATCAGCCCTGGTATTCCGAAGAGCCCGACAATCAGCGCGTGGATAAATGTTATCTTAATCATGATTAGCCCCGTCAAGTTCACGAGGTAGAGAATCGCCGCGCCGATTATGCTATTCCAAATCAATTTGAATGGCAACGCGATAAAAAATTTCAGCGCAAGGAGAATTAAAATCCCCGCGGCAAGTCCGACTCCAATTTCAATCATGCGTCAAAACTCCTCTTGAAAAATTTTTTGCGATTTTACAACGCGGCAAGAAATTTTTCAAGGTTACTTTAAATTCTTCGCCGCGCTTTAAGAAATTTTTCAAGGCGTTGCAGAAAATAGCTGATACCTGTTATAATTCGGCGTAGAAAATTTTAGCGCGGAGGGAATTGTAATGAGTTTGAAGAAAGTTTTTTGCGGGGCACTGGCGGCGACGATGATTTTTTCCGCGTCAGTCTTTGCGGCACCGGAAGATTCCGCCAACGCCAAGCTCGCAAAAATTGAAATTGATACTTACGGCACGGAGCAGAGCGGCGCAATCCTGGACAGAATCAGCCGCCTTGAAAAAAGTTACAGCGGGCAAAACATGGCGGGCAACATGAACGCCCGAATCGATGCGATTTACAATGTGCTTTATGAAAATGAGACGAACCCTAGCATTTTAGCGAAAATTAATGCGCTGGAATGGAACATAGATCACGAAGTTCAAAAGGGCGGAATCGACAAAAGACTTGAGGCGTTGGAGAATAAAATTTTGGGCAAGATGAGCGACGGCACCTTTAACGATAGAATTCGCGCGCTTGCTAAGGCGTCTTACGGTGAAGAAATTTTGCCGATAACGTTGACGCCCATTCCCGCCAACACGCTGATAAAAGTTGCAACGACTATTCCCGTCGGCTCTAAGACTTTGCAGGAAGGCGACATTATTCCGATTGAAGTTGTCGAGGACGTTTTTGTTGACGGCACTTTGGTTTTTGCCAGAGGTTTGCCGGGCGAGGGCGTTGTTGTGAACGTTCACCGCGCCAAAAATATTTTCAGCAACGGCAAAATCGAGACGGACTTTAACGCGCTGAAGGCTATCGACGGGCAGGACGTCAACACTTATGCGGGCGTGGAATCTATCGACGCGATGACCGCCGAATCGATGGCGCGCGGGCTCAGCTTGTTGGGGCAAACTTTTTCGGGCAAGAACAAGGGCATTTCAGAAGTTTTAGTTCGCGGGAAAAATATTGACTTGCCGACGGGCGTCGAGCTGTATGTTCAGATTAAAACGCCGATTAATGTCTACGGCGTGAACACGAACAACACCGCGCGTCCTGCGCAAGTTGTCACTCCGGCACCGACAATCGAACAGCCGACGGAACAGCCGACGGAACAGCCAACGCAGGGGCTTTCAGATGACGAGATGAACGCAAAGCCGCCCACAGATAAATCCGAGATTGTGCAAGTAGACCCTGAACCGCCCGCGCCTGCTCAAGAACCGCGACACGAAGAAGGAAAAACGCTTGACGGTAAAGACGGAGAAATTGTTGAAATTTTTGATGAGGAATGACGATGAAAAAATTTTTTGGCGTCGTATGCGCCGCGCTGTGTGTTGCGTCTACGGCGGAGGCAGTTTACGAGGCAAAATCGGACACGGGCACGGAACTTTTTGACTACATAGAAAATCGGCGGCGCGAGGCTCGCGAACAACAGCTGACGGAAGAGCAACAAAAATTGCTTGACGACATTGACACTGCTATCGAAAATCTTCCGCACGAATACAAAGAGGGCGACCCAATCCCCGCAGTGTTCGAGGGCGAGGACATGGTTTACTATTCGGGCAGCGGCGAATTCATTGCTACGGGCAAAGTTGACATTATCCAGCTTGACGGGCACCGCTTCCAGAGCGAAGAGGCGACTGGAAACACCAAACAGCAAGTTGTGCGCGTCGACGACCGAGCACACGTTCTGCAACTTATGGAAGGTGCGCCGCGCGTCACGCTTGACGGCTACAAAACTGTTTACAACTACGGCACAAAGACCGGCACCATGGCTGAAGCTAACGGCAAAGTCGGCGAATACTATTTGACGGGCAAGCGGTTTGAGTTTTATCTCGATCACATTGTCGTTTACGACGGCACGCAGACCAAATGCGGCGCGAAAACTCCCGATTATCACTTGAGTGCGGAACGCATGGAGATTTGGCCGGAGCAAGTTATCCGCATGTACAAAGTAAAATTTTGGATTAAAAATAAAGTCGTCGGCACGAAGGAATACGAAGAACGCAAGATGGGCGAGACAGCTCAAAATTATTTTCCGCGCGTCGGCTACAATTCTGACCACGGCGTCTATGTCCGCGACAATTTTGAAATCCCGCTGGCTAAACATTTTAATCTGCTTATCGGTGCTTACGTCGAAACTAAAAAAGGTTTCCGCAGTAAGGCTGAACTTGCCTATGAAAATCGCGACGTGCACGCTTGGTTGAAATACGGCTTCTATGAGGACAGTGACGACCGTTGGATTCAAAAGGAGCCGTCGTTTGATATTCTGTATGCGCGTAAACTCGGCGACACGCCCTTGAATTTCAGCCTTGAGGGCGAAATCGGGCATTGGCGGCAAAATGCAAATGCCAGCACTCATCAGGAATACGAGGTTAATTTGTATCACGACCCGATTGCGCTCGGCAAATATTCTTTATTTCTGCACACGGGCTACAGAATCACCAAAGACAACGTTAAAAACGCCAAAAAAGATAAAAAGACTGTCAAGGGCTCCAGCTACGACATTTTGCTTGCTAGGGAATTCGACGACAGGCTCGCGGCTTACGTGGGCTACTCTTACGATAAAAACAATTCGACTAACTCGCTTTTCAATTTCGACGTGGACGATTACTCCCGAAAATTTCAGGCGGGCGTGAGCTGGTGGTTGACGCCCAAAGACCGCATTGTCGTCGGTGCGAAATGGAATGCCGATAAGCACACGGTTGAAGACGTAGATTATTATTGGTATCACGATTTGCATTGTTCGCAGGCGGTGCTGCGTTGGCGCGGCAAGCGCAAGAAATTAGAAGTTCATTGGGAGTTTGTGCCGTGGTAAATTTTATCTGCTTGTTAATTGTTGCACTGATTTTATTTTTTGCGGGAAATTGGCTTTTGCCAATAACCGACCCGACGGAGGCAGTATACGCGCTGACCGCAAAGGAAATGCTCGCGGCGGGCGATTGGCTCTCCCCGCGCATTTACGGCGATTTCTGGTTCGACAAGCCGATTATGTTTTATTGGGAACTTTTAATCGCGTACAAAATTTTCGGCGTCAATGAATTTGCGTCAAGATTTTTCCCTGCAGTCTTCGCGACGCTCGGATTGTTCCTGACGTATTTTTTCGGCGCGAAACTTTACGATAAAAAAACCGGATTCGCGGCGGCGATAATTCTGGCGACTTCGCTGGAGTATTGGTACATTTCGCACGCCGTGATAACCGACATGACGCTCCTTGTAATGTTTTCTCTGACGTTGATTAGTTTTTATCTGGGCTACCGCGCGAAAAATCCGCGACTTTATTTAATGGCGTTCGCGGCTTCGGGCGTGGCGGTTTTAACCAAAGGACCAATCGGATTTTTTTTGCCCGGACTGATAATTTTAATTTTCCTGGCGTGGCAGGGCGACTTGCCGCATTTGAAAGAACTTTTCCGCGTGAAAAATCTTTTGCTGTTCGCGGCGATTGTAGCGATTTGGTATTTGCCGATGACGATAATTCACGGCGCGGAGTTCGTCGAAAATTTCTTGGGCGTGCACAACTTTTTGCGGGCGACGGTCTCGGAATATCAGAAAACCGATGTCTGGTATTATTACTCGCTAGTCTCGCTGATAGGATTTTTCCCGTGGTCTTTCGCGATTATCGGCATTGCCATAAAAAAATTTCGCCGCTTGCCGAAGCTCGACGTGCCCGAAAAATTTTTACTCGTGTGGGCGTTGACGGTTGTAATTTTCTTCCAACTTTGCGCCACAAAGTACGTAACCTACACGCTGCCCGCCATGATTCCCGCAGCAATTTTGTTATCGCGCTGTTTCGTCAACCGTTGGAAAGTTTTTGTCGGCGTGGCGGGCGCGACGCTGATAATTTTCCCGCTGCTCCAATTTTTTGTGGCGTTGCCGCTCGCAGAGGATAATTCGGCGCGGCGGGAGGCTGAAATGATTTTGCCGCTAATCGACGATAAAACTTGCGTCGTAAGTCACGGCGAAAAATATCCTAGCTCGCTGGTTTTCTACACCGGCGCGAAAGTTTATCGGCTGGAGACAAAATACCACTTTTACCACATTAAACCGCAAAAAATGACTTGGAAAAGCAAGAACGTTATGCCGTTCATGACGTTTGACGAACTGCCCGCCGACAAAAAGATTTTGGCGATTGTCAGCGTCGATTGGGAAAGAAAATTCCTCGATAATACGTTCTTGTACAAATGGGAACTAGTCGGCGAAGTTCCGAAGGGCGCACTCGAATCGCTTACAGAAAAAATTTTCTATGGGCGCGAACATAAAGAGCTTAAGTATAAAATTTATCGGAGGGAAATTTAAATGGCGATAGAAGTTGTACCGTATGATAAAAAATTTGTCGGCGCGGCGATAAAAATCTGGAACGAAATCGTTCGCGAGGGCATTGCCTTTCCGCAAGAAGACGAACTCGACGAAATTACTGGCGACGAATTTTTTAAGGCGCAATCGTTCACGGGCGTGGCTGTCGACGGCGGCGAAGTTTTAGCGTTGTACATTCTCCACCCCAGCAACGTCGGGCGATGCGCTCACATCAGCAACGCCAGCTACGCGGTTCGTTCGGACGTGCGCGGGCGGCACATCGGCGAAATTATCGTCAAAGACTGTATCGCGCGGGCTAAAGAGTTGGGCTTCCGAATTCTGCAATTCAACGCGGTTGTCGCCACGAACATTCACGCCCGCCATTTATATCAGCGTCTCGGCTTCAAAGAGCTTGGCACGATTCCCGGCGGCTTTCGCATGCCCGACGGGTCGTTTGAAGATATTGTTCCTCAGTTTATCGGCTTGACTTAGGAGGTCGGCAAGTTGCAAGAACTAATCAGCATTACCAATAAGATGAGCGGCAAAAAAATTTTGGTTATAGGCGATATTGTTGCCGACGTTTACGTTGACGGACGCATTTCAAGAATTTCTCGTGAGGCTCCCGTTTTGATTTTGGAGAAGGCGGGCGAAAAAGTCGTGGCGGGCGGCGCGGCTAACGTCATTGCCAATGCGGCGACGCTCGGCGCGGAAGTTTTTGCAGTTGGAGTTATCGGCGACGACAATTACGCGGAGAGCTTGCGCAATATTTTTAAAGAACTCGACGTTCACATTGAAGGGCTTGTCCGCGACAAATCCCGTCCGACGATTTCAAAGACGCGCATAATCGCGGGCGGGCGGGCGACCGTCAGCCAACAGATTGTCCGAATTGACAGCAAGAGCAAGGAGCCGCTATCCAAAAAAGTTGAGGCGGAGCTTATCGCTAAGATTGATAAAATTTTGCCGAAGGTCGACGGCGTCATCATGAGCGACTACGGCTCCGGCACGATAACTGTCAACGCCCGCAAATTAATCACGCGCTACGCCGGCAAGAAAAAAATTCCTAACATCGTCGATTCGCGCTACAATATCGGCGCATTCGAGGGCGTCGGCTACGTCAAGCAAAATGATTCGGAGCTTGGAAATTTTGTCGGCTATCCGCTGAATGACGTGACGGATTTAATCGGCGCGGGCACTAAAATTTTGACGAAGCTAAACGTCGACGGCGTTTTAATCACGCGCGGCGAAATGGGCATGAGTTTATTTGAACGCAACGGCGCGGCGCACCACATTCCCGTTAGCGACATGAGCGAAGTTTACGACGTGTCGGGCGCGGGCGATACTTGCGTTGCGGCGTTTTTGTTGGCGTTGACGGCGGGCGCACAACCTGCGCTTGCGGCGAAAATTTCCAACTACGCGGCGGGCATTGCGGTCAGGAAGTTGGGAACCAGCACCGTCAGCGCGACCGAATTGATTTCAACTTTGGAGCGTGCAAGATAAATGTTGATTGACAGAAAAAATTCCGCGAACTTTTGCGAAGATTTGCGGCGGCAGGGAAATAAAATCGTCTTCACGAACGGCTGCTTTGATATAATTCACGCGGGGCACGTCCGATATTTGACGGCGGCAAAAAATTTCGGCGACGTGTTGATTGTCGGCTTGAATACCGATGAATCCGTCCGCAAACTCAAAGGCGCGTCTCGTCCGATTAACACGCAAGACGACCGCGCAGAAGTTTTGCTGGGATTAAAAGCCGTCGACCACGTGATTTTTTTCGGCGAACAGACTGCGGAAAATTTAATCGCCGAGGTCAAGCCCGCTGTTTACGTCAAGGGCGGCGATTACACTTTGGAAACTTTGCCCGAAGCCGCGATTGTTCAAAGCTACGGCGGGCGTGTCGAGTTTATAAATTTGGTTGCGGGCAAGTCAACGACGAATCTAGTTAATAAAATTTTAGCGGAGAAATGATATGGATGGACTGAACAACGTTTTAATCGTCAAGCTGAGCGCAATGGGCGACGTAATTCACGCGCTGCCCGTCAGCTACGCCATAAAAGAAACTTTCCCCGACGCAAAAGTTACGTGGGTCGTGGAGCCGCCGAGTTTAGAACTGCTCAAGATGAATCCTTGCGTCGACAGAATTATCCTGTTCAACAAAAAAAATTTCCGTTCGCTGAAAGGCTTCATGAAGGAATTTTTCCCGTTCAAGCAGGAACTTCAGGAGCAGAGCTACGACGCGGTTTTAGATTTGCAAGGGCTGTTCAAGTCGGCGGCGATAGCTTTCTTTGCCAAATCGAATATCAAGCTTGGGATTTGCAACATGCGCGAGATGAGCGACAAAATTTCAAAGCCGGTCGTCGGCGAAAACGCGGAGGGGCACATCGTCGAACGCTACTTGGACACGGCGCGGGCGGTCGGTTGCGGCGTCAATGAAGTCGTTTTCCCGATTCAAATTCCCGTCGAACAATCGGAAAAGGCGCGGGCGATTATGGAGCACGCCGGCATTCGCGAGGGCAATCCTTACGTCGTGTTCGTGGTCGGCGCGAATTGGCCGAACAAACGCTGGCCTACGGAAAATTTTGCCGCGCTGGGCGATTGGTTCTATCATCTGGCGGTTGTGCCCGTGCTAATCGGCAGCGGCGACTTGGACGAAATGCTCGCCAAGGAAATCGAAGCCAAAATGGAAATCCCGCCGATTAATCTCGTCAACCAAACGAATATTCAACAACTGGCGCACGTGATTAGAAGTTCGCGGCTGGTTATCGGCGGCGACACCGGACCTGTACATTTGGGCGCGGCGTTCGGCGTGCGGACGATTATGTTAATGGGACCGACCAACGTCGAGCGCAACGGACCTTTCGGGCAACTTCAACACGCAATCGAAGTTGAAAGACCTTGCAAGGGCTGTTGGAAACGCGCTTGTCCCAAAAAAGAAATTTGTCTTGAAAAAATTCCCGTCAGCTTTGTCGAGGAAAAAATTAAATCAATGGGTTAGAGAGGAGCTTACCGTTTGAAGTTCCTAAACAGATTTTTCGACGGCGTTCAGCGCGACGCCAGATTATTTTTGTTCGTGCTGATACTGCTGGAAATTTATCGCGGGCTGTTTATTTTTTTCATGTCGAATTATATCGGCGAGGCAACTGAAACGTCGCAAATTTTTTCCGCAATGTTCGCGGGCTTGCGTTTGAGCTTGAAGACGGCGGGCGCGGTAACTTTAATCTCGTTCGTGTTCGTGACAATCGTCGGCTTAAAGTCGCGGCTCCGCTTGCTAATCGGAATAATCGCGGCGTTCGTTTTCTCGTTGCTGTTCATGTTAAGATTTCCCTACTATCGCGCGTTTCAATCGACGTTCGGCATGGAAGTTGTAGAAGGTTTCAACGACGACATTTGGTCGATAATCGTGACGATGTTTCAAGAGTACGGAATTGCTTGGCGGCTTATCGTCGCGATAATTTTGATGATTCTCTGCGCGGCGGTTTTGAGTCGGCTGTTGATGATTAAAACTTTTCCGTTGCCGGCACTGGACAGCAAGAAAAAAATCGCGGGCTTCAGCGCGGCTCTTGTCGTTGGAATTTTTTTGTTCGGATTGTTTGTAAGGTTCGGCGGCAGTTTCACCTACGCGAGCGGAATAAATTGGGAAAATGCCGGCGTGACGACCGACGACTTTTTGAACGAATGCATTCTCGACGACGCGCAAGCACTTTATCGGGCGCGGGCTATGGCTAAGCGCATGGAGGCGGGCGAAATTTTCGGCGTCGACAAAAATAAAATTTTGGAGTCCGCGCAGATTATCGCCGTCAATCACGAACTTACAGAAAAAAATCTCGCGCCGTATCTCGAACGCAAAGCCGCCGGCGAAAAAATTCCCAAGCCGAAACATATTTTTATAATCCTCGGCGAAACTTTTATGCAGTGGCCAATGCTCGGCAAGTACGACGAACTTTTAATCGCGGAGGGAATTAAATCGCTTATCGCGGAGGACAAGTGCTACTACAGCCGAAATTTTATGCCCAATGGCGATTTCACTTCCACGGCGATAACGGGGCTGGTGACCGGCTTGCCCGACGTCAATATCAAAGTCAATTATCAAAGCCGCACTTACGACAAACTTTATATCACCGCGATGGCTCCGATGTTCCGCGAACTCGGCTACAAAGTTGATTTCTGGTACGGCGGCATGCCAACTTGGGATTCTATTGCTAAGATGTCGCTCGCGCAGGGCTTCGATAGTTTCTACGGCTACCCCGACTTCAACGCGCCCAAGCAGACGACGTGGGGTACCAAGGACGAAAATTTATTCAACGCGTTGCTGGCGCATTTGGACGAAGAGCCGCCGACGGTTCATTTGATTATGACGACGACTAATCACCCGCCGTATAATTTGGATTTGGCGGCGGAGGGCTACGACGTGAACGCCGTAACCGAAGCTTTGAAAAAAATCCCGAACGTCGACGACGTGAATCAGCTGGCGATTGAGCTGGGGCATTATTGGTACATGGACGAGGTCATCACGAATTTTGTCCGCGCGGCTAGTGGAAAATTCCCCGAAAGTATTTTCGTCATCACGGGCGACCACGCTGTCCGTTGCGACCCGTCAACGCACCCGACCATTTTTGAACATCAAAGCGTGCCGTTCGTCCTCTACGGCGCGGGCATCAACAAAGAAATTTTGCCGCCCGACGCTGTTGGCGACCACATTTCCATTGTCCCGACGCTTATCGAACTTATCGCGCCAAAAGATTTTGCTTACTATTCAATCGCGCCGAGTCTTTTCAACAGCGACGGCGTCGGCTTCAACAACGCGGCTTTCGTCACGGCAAAAGTTGCGGGGCAAATTGGCTCTGATGTCATGGAGCTGTTGCCGCACGTCGCCAGCAATGAACTAAACGACGTAAACTTGACCGAGGAGCGCACGCACGCCATTGAAATTATTTCAGCAATGCGAACGGTTGCTTGGTGGATTATAATCAACGGGCTTTTCATGGGCGACGAACCGACCAATTAAAATTTTTCCCCGCCGAACACAAGCGGGGATTTTTTTATTGGCGTTCGGAAAAATATTCAATCTGTTTTCATTGACGCGAAAAGGCAAGTAGTTTAATATATGCGCGTGAAAAATTTTTGCGTCGGAGGTGAATGACGTTTGAGCGTGGCAGAAAATTTTCGTTCGATAAGGCGCGAACTCGGCGGGGCGATAAAACTTGTGGCGGTCACGAAAAATCACGGCGTGGAGACAATGCGCGAGGCAATCGACGCGGGCGCGACTGACATCGGCGAAAATCGAATTCAGGAGGCGGCGGAGAAATTCAAGACGCTCGACCGCGCAGTTATACGGCATTTAATCGGGCACCTGCAGACAAACAAAGTCAAGCAAGCCGTCAAGCTCTTCGATTTGATTCAATCGGTGGACAGCGAACATTTAGCGGCGGCACTCGACAAGGCGGCGGCGGCAAGCGGCAAAGTCCAAGAAATATTAATCCAAGTAAATTTGGCGCGCGAAGTTCAAAAATCGGGCGTGTTGCTTGAGGATTTGGACGGGCTGATAAAATTCGTCGACGCGGCAGAAAATTTGCGACTGCGCGGGCTGATGATGATCGCGCCGAATTTCGCGGAGGTTGAAGAATGTCGTCCGCTGTTCAGGCAAATGCGCAAGCTCTTCGACGAGCTGAAAATTTCGCGCGAGGGCTTCGACTATTTATCAATGGGCATGACGCACGATTATAAAATCGCCGTCGAGGAAGGCGCAAACGTCGTTCGCGTCGGCACGGCTATTTTCGGCGAAAGGCTTTACTGATAGAAATTTTTCACGAGAGGAGTTTGAGTGAATGGAAATAATAGACAGGGTGAGCCGAACTCTCGGACTGTCGGAAAAAGATGGGAAGAAGGAAGTTGAGATGAGTACAAAGGAAGAATTGCCGAACGCAGAGCCTGAACAAAAGGAATCGCCAATTCAACCGCCGCCCGAAAATTTATCTGGGCGTAAAGTAGTTGACTTCAATTCGGCAATATCGGCGAGGGATAATTTGATGAGTAATAACAACACTGCCAAACCTATGGTGAAATCTAAAATAACGACGGTGAGACCGAAAAATTTCGACGACGACGCAAAAGTTATCGCCGATTGTCTGCGCGAAGATGTGCCCGTCATAATCAACTTGGAGGACACGAACCCCGAACACGCGCGGCGGATTATCGATTTCGCGCTGGGCACGACCTACGCTATCGACGGCGATGTTCAAATGGTCAACAAAGACGTTTTCGTCTGCACGCCCAAAAGCGTCATGGTCATAGCCAACAGGGAAGAGCCAAAGCAGGAAAAAGATTTCTCTTGGCTTACTCGCAAAATGTAAGGAGAAATAAATTGCAGGACGCACGGGAAAAAATTATTCGCTACTACAAGGGCACGGAGGGCGAGGCTACTGCCGTTAAGCTCGTCGATTTTGCCGCGCAGACGATTAAAAATCGCAAGTGCAAGCTGACGGGTTTTTTGTCGCCGTTTGAACAGGAAATGGCGGGCGTCATTGCCAACAGCCTTGGCGAGCTAAACGTCGACTTTTACGGCGGCTATCGCGGGGCTGAACGTCAACGCGCCGCCTTTTGTCATGTGGATTTTCAGGGCACGCCCAACTTTGAAATTGCGGTCATCAAAGCGGAGTGGAACGGCGAATTTGCCCGGCTCGGTCACCGCGATGTTTTGGGTTCTATTTTAAGTTTGGGCGTCGACCGCGAATATATCGGCGACATTATCGCGACAAAAGATTGCGCGCGGATTCTCGTTGATAAAAAGATGAGCGATTATTTCACGGCGAACTTGACGCAAATCGGCGGGACGACGGTTGAAACTTCGCTTGACGAACTGGAAAATATTTCTGCCAAAGAAGAGCGCACGAAAGAGATTCGGGCGACAGTTGCGTCGTTGCGGGCTGATTCAATAGCGGCGGTGGGCTTTGGCATGTCGCGTAGCAAGGCGGCGCAGGAAATTTTAGCCGAGAAAATTAAGCTGAACTGGCAGACTGTCAAAAATGCGTCGCAATCTGTTAAGGAAGGCGACGTGTTGAGTATGCGCGGGCGCGGACGTTTGGAAGTCGCCGAAATTCGCGGACAGACTAAAAAAGGTCGCGTCGGCGTTTTGTTAAAGAGATTCTTTTGAGGGGGCGATAACTTTGCCAATGACGGAAGAGGAATTGAGCAAATGTAAAAAAATAATTCACGGGCACGCGGCAGCGGCGGCGGCAGGAAATTTGGTGCCGGTGCCGGGCGTAGGAATCGCGGTCGATACCGTGACGATGACAACGATGGCAATGGCTTTGGCGTCGGTGTTCGGCGGCTCGATAACCGAATCGGTCGCAAAAAACATGGCAACCAGCGCGATTATCGCAACGATAAAAAAACAACCGCTCCGCGTCATCACGAAAGAAATTTCAAAAATCTTGCCGTTTATCGGACAGCTCGTCGCGCCGTCGGTCTCCGTGGCGATGTTGGAGTCGGCGGGCTGGCTTCTGGCGGAAGATTTAGCGGCGGAACGTGACAAAAAAAATAAAGATGAAGAACCGCCCACGCACGGCGGGCACAATTTCAAATACGATAAAAAGTTTGAACTTCCCGAACCCTAATGAAGTTTGGAGGCGATGTATTTGCTTACGCCAATGGATATTCACGACCACCAGTTTAAAAAAAGTTTTCGCGGCTACAGCGAGAATGAAGTCGACGATTTTTTGGACAAGGTCGTTGTCGATTTTGAACGGCTCTTGGACGATAACGAGCGGCTAAAAACTCAACTCTACACGACGGAAACCGAGCTTGAAAAGTATCGCGGGCTGGAAAAAACCATGAACGATACCTTGATAGTCGCGCAACGCACGGCGGACGAAGTTATTTCTGCCGCCAAGAAAAATGCCGAACACATGAAGGAACAAGCCGCCCGCGAATGTCAACAGATTAAAGACCAAGCGCAATTCGAGGGCAAGCAGATTATCGACGCCGCAAGCGTGAAACGTGACGCGGTTTTGGCGGATTATGACAAAATTATTCGCGAGCGGAACACTTTCCTAGTCAAAATGCGCACGATACTTGAATCGGAGCTGGCGATAACCAATCACGTAATCGATAACCTTCCGAAATTTGAAGAAGTCGATAAACCTGCGCCGCCCGAAGAAAAAGTTGCACCTGTCGAAGAACCGCCGCCGCCCGCTGAAGTTTCTAAGCCCGAAGAAAAAATTCCCGAACCCGCTGACGAAGAATTGACTAATATCGTCGACGTGTCAACCAAGCCCGTAACCGACGAAACCAAAACTTACAAGCCCGTGCTCGACAAGGAGAGCCTAAAGTGAAAAAATTCCTGTCAATCCTTGAGATTGCGTTTGCCGTGGTGTTTGTTCATTGGGATAAGGCGTTGTTCCTAGGCGTCGTGGCGAGCGACCAATTCACAAAAGCGTTGGTCATGCGTTCGATGGTGCCGGGGCAGTCAATCCCGCTCGTTCAAGACTTTTTCCACTTGACATACGTCTTGAATCCGGGCGCGGCGTTCGGGATTTTATCGAATCAGCGAATGTTTTTGCTGATAACGGGCGCGGTGCTGATTTTGGCGACGGCGTATTTTTATCCGCTCCTGAAAAAATCGGACGGCTACCTGCGATTGGGCGCAACGACGATTTTAAGCGGCGCGGTGGCAAATTTAATCGACAGAGTTCAGACGGGTTACGTCGTGGATTTTTTTGACTTCAGAATTTGGCCGGTCTTCAACGTCGCGGATATTGCAATCGTCGTGGGCATGGGGCTTATGATTTACGCGATACTTTTTCGGCTCGATTCGGGCAAAGTAGAAGGCGCGGGCAGATGAACTTTTTTGTTGAGGAAATTTCTCCGCGCAGACTTGACGTTTACTTGAGCGAAAAACTTTCTGCAACGCGCTCACACGTGCAGAAGTTAATCGCGAACGGGCTGATAACTGTCGACGGCGCGAACGTCAAGGCAAGTTTCAAACTAACTGGCGGCGAGGAAATTTTTATCGCGGAGGCGCGGCAATGAACTTTTTTGTTGAAGAAATATCGCCGCGCAGGCTTGACGTTTACTTGAGCGAAAAACTTTCTGCAACGCGCTCACACGTGCAGAAGTTAATCGCGGACGGGCTGATAACTGTCGACGGCGCGAACGTCAAGGCAAGTTTCAAACTCACGGGCGGCGAGGAAATTTTTATCGTGGAGGCGCGGCAATGAACTTTTTTGTTGAAGAAATATCGCCGCGCAGACTCGACGTTTACTTGAGCGAAAAACTTTCTGTGACGCGTTCACATGTTCAGAAATTAATCGCGGACGGGCTGATAACTGTCGAAGGCGCGAAAGTAAAAGCAAGTTTCAAACTAACTGGTGGCGAGGAAATTTTTATCGCGGAAGTCGACGCCGCCGAAGTTGAATACTTGCCCGAAAATTTGCCGCTCGATATTCTTTACGAGGACGCGGATTTAATCGTCGTCAACAAGGCGCGCGGCATGACTGTCCACCCCGCCGAAACCGTAAAGCGCGGCACGCTTGTCAACGCCCTGCTGTATCACTGCAAAGATTTATCCGGCATTAACGGCGTCAAGCGTCCCGGCATTGTTCACCGCCTCGACAAAGATACTTCCGGCGTCATGGTCGTTGCAAAGACTGACACCGCGCATTTGAGCTTAGCCGCGCAGATTAAAGATAAAATTGCGACGCGAACTTATCGGGCGATTGTGCACGGCGTTTTGAGCGACAACGCGGGGATTATCACGGGGGCTATCGGGCGCGACAAAGTTGACCGCAAGAAAATGGCAATCACTCCCGACGGCAAGCCCGCCGTCACCGAGTTTAAAGTTCTTGAACGCTTTGAAAATTTTTCTTACGTCGAATGCAAGCTCCAAACGGGCAGGACGCATCAAATCCGCGTGCACATGGCGGCAATCGGGCATCCGCTCTTGGGCGACACAAAATACACGGCGCGGAAAAATCCTTTTGACATATCGGGGCAAGCACTTCACTCGCACACATTGAGCTTGATTCACCCGACGACAGCGGAGAAAAAATTTTTCACAGCTCCGCTACCCGACGATATGATAAAAATTTTAAATAAACTTAAAGGTTAGTGGTAAAAAGTTTGGAAAGGGTTGAGGAGATTGTTTATTGAAGGGTTGGCTCCAATTCTATGGCTAATCATCGCGTTGAGCGTTTTGAAATTGCCGGCGTGGAAGGCGTGCCCCATCGCGCTGATTATCTCGTTCGCCATAGCGTGGCAATGTTTCGATATGCCGCTACAAGATGTAATGACCGGTACGCTGGAAGGCGCACTCATGGCGATTTGGCCAATCTTGGGCGTCATTGTGTCGGCGATATTCGCTTACAACTTGACGGTGCACACGGGCGGCATGGAAAAAATTAAAGATATGCTGTCCTCCGTGTCGACCGATAAGCGCATGTTGATATTAATCATCGCGTGGGGCTTCGGTGCCTTCCTTGAGTGTATGTCGGGCTTCGGGACGGCGGTGGCAATCGGCGCGAGTATGTTGGTTACAGTCGGCGTGCCGCCCGTCAATGCCGTTATCGCCTGTCTGGTTTCCAACGCCGCAATGAGTTCTTTTGGTTCAGTTGGCTTGCCATTAACGACGCTGGCTAAGCTCACAAATTTTGACCCGTTGCAAATCGCCACGTATACGACGTTGCAGCTGGGCTTCATGGTTATACTTATGCCGTTTGTCATGCTCGTCGCTTTCGACGGCTTTAAATGTTTACGGGGAATGATTCCCGCCTGTTTAATCGGCGGCTTGGGATTCTGCGTGCCCTCGGTAGTGGGAGCGGCGACAATGGGCGCGGATTTGGCGGGCATCGGCGGTGCTGTATGCGCTATGGCGTTGCTTGTCATTTACGCAAAAAAATTCCCGATTAAAGACCCCGAATACGAAATTGACGACTACGACGAAAACTTTTCCATAACGACGGGCGAGGCTGTGCGCGCGTGGCTGGTGTTCTTGCTTATCTTCGTCTTCTTAGTTATTTGCTCCATACCTGCCGTTTCCGCCGTATTGAAAACCGTCGTCACCAAAGTTATGATTTATACCGGTCCCGACGCCGCACCAACTTCCTTCCAATGGATAACGACGCCAACAATCCTTTTTGTATCTGCAGTAATCGCCGGTCTAGTCAACAATGCCACTGTCTCCGATATGATTAACGTCTTGTCGCGCACGGTTAAAACTTTAATTCCGACGTTCATCACGATTATCACGATTATCGCCACGGCGCGTATCATGGGCTACAGCGGCATGACGATGGCAATCGCAACGACGACGGTCGCCGCAACCGGAACATTCTATCCGTTTATCGCGCCCGTTATCGGCTCAATCGGCGCGTTTATCACCGGCTCGGCAACGTCAAGCTGCGTTCTGCTCAGCAAATTGCAAGTCGACGCGGCTTTGGCAATCGGCATGAGTGAAACTGCTCAAGCGTGGATTGCGGCGGCAAATGCGGCGGGTTCGTGCGTCGGCAAAATCATTTCCCCGCAATCAATCGCAATCGGCGCGGCGGCGGTCGGTGCTTTCGGCGTCGAGTCTCAAATCATGAAATTCGCCGTCAAAGTTTATCTGCCGTTCGTCCTGATTATGGGCTGCATGGTTTATTTCGGACAAACTTTGCTCTAACGGAAAATCACATGGATATTTTCTCACACAAAAAAATTTTAAAACTCTATCTGAACGGCGAAATAACTTCCAGCGAGTCAAAATTAAGCACGGGCAACTCCGTTCAGAAGTTGAAAAGCACGTTGCTTGAAGTGAAGCAGACCAACAAAGACAAATACAAGGGCATTCTCCTGAAGATAAATTCTCCTGGCGGCACTGCGGCTACCAGCGAGGAATTGGCAAGGCTGATTTTAAGTTTAAGGGAAGATGTGCCCGTCGTTGTTTCGATTGGCGATAATGCTTGTTCGGGCGCGTACATGATTGCCGCCGCCTCGAATTATATTTTTGCCAACACGATGTCTTGGACTGGCTCGGTCGGCGTGATAATGACTTTGCCCAACTATCAAGAGCTGGCTAAGAAATTGGGCGTGTCTATCAAGACGATAAAATCCGGCAAGATGAAAGATTTGGGCAACCCCTTCCGCGAAATGACGCCCGAAGAAGAAATTTATCTTGAGACGCTCGTCAAGAAGGCGCACGAGGAATTTGTCAACTTTATAAAACTCACGCGCCCCAACGCAATTAATCTTGACGAATTGGCGGACGGCAGAGTTTTGGACGCGCGCACCGCCCTTGAAAATAATCTTATCGACAGGCTGGGCACCGAGGACGACGCCTTAACTTTTCTGATTACAGAAATTCTTCACGGCAACGAAAAAGATTTCTCCGTGACCGACACCGCGCCCAAGCCCAGCTTCCTGAAAAAAATTTTGGACATGGCGGCTCCAATCACGATTAAATTAGAGTTGCCGAATAATTTTCCGAGACTATAAACGAAAAAAACTCCGACACAACGCCGGAGCTTTTTTGTTGGGAAAAATTTTTAAAACGATAAGCGAGGCGATGACGAAAAAAACTCCGACGCAATGCCGGAGCTTTTTTGTTGGGAAAAATTTTTAAGTGGTCTTGACTTTAAAGGCGGCGTCAATTTCTTCAAGGGATTTCTTCTTGCTCTCAATGCCGAGGCTCAAAACGATAAGCGAGACAATGACGAAAAAAACACCGACACCATGCCGGAGCTTTTTTATTGGGGAAAATTTTTAAAACGATAAGCGAGGCGATGACGAAAAAAACTCCGACTCAATGCCGGAGCTTTTTTGTTGGGAAAAATTTTTAAGTGGTCTTGACTTTAAAGGCGGCGTCAATTTCTTCAAGGGATTTCTTTTTGCTCTCAATGCCGAGGCTCAAAACGATAAGCGAGACAATGACGAAGACCGACGCGAACATCAGAAAGATTGAATTCATTTGCGCGCCGCTGACGAGCAGGATGCCGACCAACATCGGAGCCAACATGCCGCCGATACGCCCGAAGCCAGCCGCCCAGCCCGAACCTAAAGCGCGAATCGCCGTAGGATAAAGTTCGGGCGTGTAAGTGTAAATGACGCCCCACGCGCCGAGATTAAAGAAACTCATCGCCGCGCCCCAGCAGAGAATCGAATAGCTTGCCGTCGCGTTGCCGAAGAAGTAAGCGCACACGCCCGACATCAACAGGAAAATCGACAGCGTGTAGCGTCGCCCGATTATGTCGACCAAAATCGCCGCCGTGAAGTAGCCGGGCAACTGCGCCAGCGTCATTATCAACACGTACTCGAAAGTTTTCACGACCTCGAAGCCCTGCGCGAACACGATTGACGGCAGCCACATGAAAATTCCGTAGTAGCTGAAGACAATTCCAAACCACGCAATCCACAACATCAACGTGCGCACGCGGAAAGTTTTCGTCCACAGCGTTAAGACGTTCAGCTTGAAAATTGGCGTCGCATCTTCCACGAACTCATTATCGAACGGCTTGCTTTCCACGCCCAATTTTTTCTCCAAGTTCAAAATTATTTGCCGCGCCTCGTCGACTTTGCCCTTGGAAATTAAATAGCGGATTGATTCGGGCATGTGCAGACGAATTAAAAAGACGTAGAGCGCGGGCAGTGCGCCGATTATGAACGCGCCTTGCCAGCCGAATTTCGGAATCAGCAGGTAGGAAATTAACGCCGCCACCAGCCAGCCGACGCCCCAGAAACTTTCCAGCAAAACTATGAACCGCCCGCGCAGGTGACTTGGCGCGTATTCGCTCATCAGTGTCGCCGCGACGGGCAACTCGCCGCCCAAACCGAAGCCGACTAAAAATCTGAACGTCAGCAACGATTCATAGCTCCACGCCACCGCGCACAACCCCGTTGCCACGCTGTATAAAATGACCGTCGCCGCGAAAACATTTTTGCGCCCGAATCTGTCAGCGATTGTGCCCGCCAACACCGCGCCTAATGCCATGCCGATTAAGCCGACGCTCCCAATCCAGCCGACTTGTTCCGGCGTCAAAAGCCATTCCCGCGCCAAAATCGGCAACACGAACGAGATTAGCCCCGTGTCCATAGAGTCGAACAGCCAGCCCAGCCCCGTCACGACTAAAAGTTTATAGTGGAACGAGCCGACCGGCAAATTTTCAAGCCGCTCAAGGATCAAGTCAAACAACTCCTTCGTTCAATTCAAACGGCTTGAATTTTATTTCACTTAGAAACAATTTGCAAGCACTAATTGCTTTTTAATGTGGCGTCAAGTAAAATATTAGCGCAGTGTAAGGATTTACTTTCGGATTTGCCAAGGAGGCGATTAAAATGGATTTTGCGGTTATCGGCACGCTCAGCTCGTATGTCAAGCAGAAGAATTTAACCTTCGCCGCGAAACACAAGATACGGACGGGGCAGACGCTCACGAACGCGAACGGCAATTTTATCTCGATGAATACCTCGACGTTCGACAAGCTCCGCGAGGCGGCTAAAGCTTCGACCGACCAAGCTAAGCAACAAAAACTCGCTCGAATCAAACAGAAACTCAAGGCGGGGCAAAAGCTCACCGACGAAGAACTCGGCTTCCTGCGCGTCAACGACACGAAGACCTACAAAAAAGCCAAAGCCGCCGACGACGCCCGCGAAGAACTTAAATCTGAACTCAAAAAAGCTAAGTCAAAGGGCGAGGCGCAAGAGGCAATGACGCGGGCAATGATTAAGGCTTCGTCTACGGCAATGGCTGAACTTTCCGCGCTCGGTCAAGGCGGCGGAAATATTTCGGCGGGCGGCGGTTCTGTCATGCAAGCGGGCGGCGAAGTTTCCAGCGGCGGCGATTTAATGTCAGCGGGCGGCGAAGTTTCTGCGGAAGGAAACGCTATGCAAATTACAGACGGCGATAAAACTTCGGCTGATAAAAATTTTGCGGAAAAAACTTTTGCTGATAAAACTTCGGCAGAAAAAAAATCGCCCGCGCAGAAGACGGACGACGACGCCAACACTCCCGAAGACATCATGGAAAAATATATTTGGACGGTTCGCGCCCTCGAAGACGAATGGGCGAAGTTCACCAACTCAAAAGAATATAAAGATTTGCCCAATAATCTCACGGATAAAAAGTTTCTCAATCGCAGAATTATCGACGCGGCGGCGGCTTATCGTCGCGCAATGACGGCTTAAAAATAGCGGAAAAATTTTGGAGGTAGATGATATGGCAAAGGAAATTCTCAAAGACGAAATTTTGAATGACGAGCAACTCGAACAGGTCGCCGGCGGTTCATTTAGCGAAATCCGCGACGACATCAAAAAACTTCAAAAGATTGGATTCGATATTGACAATGTCAACAGCCCGTCCGATTTGAATCAAGACGTCCTTGGCAAAATGCGCGCCGCGTTCGGTAGATTTGGTATAACTGTAAGAGAAACCACTGGTCCCGCAGACTTCACCGGGCAATTTAACGGCTACTTCCTCAACGGCAAAGCTTTGTCTCGCGAAAGAGCGTGACAATACATTCAAAATCAATTAAAAGCAAATGATCCTCGCAAATTCACTCAGTAAAGAAATTTTTTTCTAGTTCATGACAATCAAAAAGCCGAGAGCCTTTTCAAGCTCCCGACTTTTTTTGTTGCTTAAGGAAAAATTTCAGATTGCGCCGCCAGCAGAAGCGACAATGTAAGCAACGGCTGCACCGACGAGCGGACCCGCAACTGGCACCCAAGCATAGCCCCAATCGGAGCCGCCTTTGCCAGCAATCGGCAGGATGGCATGAGCAATGCGCGGACCAAGGTCACGGGCGGGATTCATCGCGTAGCCCGTGGGACCGCCGAGCGACAAGCCCAATGCTACAATCAAAATGCCGACCAAGTACGGACCAACTCCCGGAGGAATTGCGCCGACCGGTTTGCCGAAAATCATCCAGATAACGAACATCAGGAAGAACGTCGCGATAGCTTCGCAGAGGAAGTTTGCCATAGGACTGCGGATAGCCGGTCCCGTTGCGAAGACGCCGAGCTTAGCGGCGGGGTCAGGAGTTTCTGCCCAGTGCGGAAGATATGCAAGCCAAACGATAGCCGCGCCGAGGATTGCGCCGACTAATTGAGCGGCGGAAGTCGCCAAAAATTGTGCGGGCGTGTAAATGCCGACCATTGTTTTAGCAAGCGTGACGGCAGGATTTAAATCGCCTTGAGGAGCACCGAGCGTCGTGGCAGTGAAGACGCCCAACGTAACTGCAAATCCCCAGCCAAACGCTATGCAAATCCAGCCCGCGCCCTGTCCTTTAGATTTCGTCAACGTCATGTTCGCGCAGACGCCAGCACCGAAAACGATAAGCACCATCGTGCCCATAAATTCGCCGAATAAATTATCCATGAATAATACCTCCTTAGGGATTAGGAACAAGGAACAAGGAACTAGAAGTGATTAGTAAACTAGTTCCCAGTTCCTCTCAACTAATTCCTAGTCTTCAGCAAGCCAATTCATCGCGTGCTTGACCGCCTTGCGCCAGCCCTTGTAAAGTGCGTCAGCTTCGTAGCGTTTCATTTCGGGTTCAAAGCGCGTTTCGAGTTGCCAAGCAGATTTCAATTCGTCTTTATTCTTCCAAACGCCGACAGCCAAGCCCGCAAGATAAGCCGCGCCCAGAGCAGTCGTTTCGACGATTTGCGGACGGTCGACAGGCACACCCAGCAAGTCAGCTTGGAATTGCATCATCAAATTATTTGCGGAGGCACCGCCGTCAACTTTGAGCGCGGAAAGTTTTTCGCCGCTGTCAGCTTCCATTGCCTCCAAAACGTCGCGGGTTTGATAGGCAAGAGAATCGAGCGTTGCGCGGACAATGTGAGCTTTGGTTGTGCCGCGTGTCAAGCCGATAATCATGCCGCGGGCGTTCATATCCCAATACGGTGCGCCGAGACCGACGAACGCCGGAACAAAATAAACGCCGCCCGTATCTTTAACTTTTTTAGCGACCCATTCGGAATCGGGCGCACTGTCGACCATGCGGACGCCGTCGCGCAACCACTGAATCGCGGAGCCGGCAACGAAGATTGAACCTTCCAGCGCGTACTCAACTTTGCCGTCGAGACCCCAAGCAATCGTCGTGACCAAACCGTTTTTGGACTTGTGAATTTCCGTGCCGGTGTTCATGAGCATAAAGCAACCCGTGCCGTAAGTGTTTTTCGCCATGCCCGGTTCAAAGCAGTTTTGTCCGAAGAGCGCGGATTGTTGGTCGCCTGCCGCGCCGCTGACGGGAATCGCCGCGCCGAGAATCGTCGGAACGGTTTCGCCGTAAACATAACTTGACGGCTTGACTTCGGGCAGAATCGCCTTTGGAATGTCCAAATACTTCAAAAGCTGGTCGTCCCATTCAAGCGTGTTGATGTTGTAAATCATCGTGCGCGAGGCGTTGGAGTAGTCGGTGACGTGAACTTTGCCGCCGGTGAGTTTCCAAATCAGCCACGTGTCGATTGTGCCGAAAAGAAGTTCGCCCGCCTCAGCTTTTTCGCGAGCACCTTCCACGTTGTCGAGGAGCCATTTAATTTTCGTGCCGGAAAAATACGCGTCGATTTGCAAGCCGGTTTTGTCTTGGAACTCTTCGGCGTGTTGAGCTTTGAGAGCTTCGGCGATGGGCGCAGTTTGACGAGATTGCCAGACGATTGCATTGTAAATCGGGCGACCAGTTTTCTTGTCCCAAATGACGGTCGTCTCGCGCTGATTGGTTATGCCGATAGCCGCGATGTCGCCCGCGATTAAATCGGACTGTTCGAGAGCCTCTTTCATGACGGCGACCATCGTGCTCCAAATTTCGTCGGCGTCGTGTTCGACCCAGCCGGGTTTCGGGAAATGTTGCGTGAATTCGCGTTGCGCCACGCCGATAATCTTAGAATTTTTGTCGAAGATGATAGCTCGATTGCTGGTCGCGCCCGCGTCGAGTGCCATTACATAATTTTTTGCCATTCAAAAATCCCTCCTAAAAATTTTGAAACACTTTACCACGAAAAAATTTTCCTTCCACATCACCTCCCTAAATCGGTCACTTAAGATTATCGGGACCGAAACTCATTGGCAAAAGTTCTTCGAGCGTCTTTTCGATATAATCGTTTGGCGTCTTTGCCATGATAATCAAAAGTTTTTTGGGATTGGCGAATTCGCGCATGAATTGCCGACATGACCCGCTCGGCGGACAATAATCCGTGTTGACGCCGTTTGCTCCGCCAACGGTTACTACCGCGCAAATTTGGTGTTCGCCTTCAGCTATCGCGTGAACGATTGCATTGCGTATGGCGGAAATCGCTACGGTATAGTCAGCGTTTTCAACATTAACGCCCGTGTAAATTTTTCCTGAACTGCACAAAACCGCCGCCGCAACGTTGAAGTGCGAATACGGCGCATAAGAATTTTTTTGAACGTCGAGCGCACGTTGAATCAATTCTGTGCGATTGATTTCGACTTCGGCGGACGCGACATTTGTCAGAAATAAAAACGTTGCCAAAATCGCCACAGAAAAAATTTTCACATCAATTCCCTCCGTTCAAGTGTAAGCCGCCGCCAAAATCTCAATCGGGTGGCAGGGCTTAATTCCCGAACCGTGATGAATTTGCATGCGGCAAGTTCCGCAGTCGCTGATAACTTTGTCGAAATCTTTGCGCTTGACGCGTTCAAAAAGTTTCGCGCCAATCTTCATGGAGACATCGTATTTATCTTTGCGGAAGCCGTAGTTGCCGGAAATGCCGCAACAACCCGCGTCCGCCGTCTGAACTTTCGCGCCGAGATAATCTTCCAAAATATTTGCGGCGGGCAGTCCAATCGATTGGCACTTCAAATGGCACGGCACGTGATACAAAAGTTTTTCGCCGCTAGATTTCACGTTGTCATTGAATTCGCCGCGCTCCTGCAAAATTTCCAAGAACTCGAAAGCGTCGTAAACATTTTCCGCCGCCTCGTGGAATTTGTGTTCGCCGAAAAGTTCGTGATATTCTTCCTTCAACATCAGCGAACAACTCGTGCAGGGCGTAACGACCGGAATGCCTTTCTTCTTCCACTCCAAAATCCGCGCGGCGTTGTTATCGGCGTGTTGGCGAGCCTCGTCCAAGTAGCCCGTGACGACCAGCGGCGACCCGCAACAGTTAAAGCCCTTGTCGATTAAAACTTCGTAGCCGTTCGCGTTCATGACTTTGACAAACGCCTCGCCGACCTGCGGCTCGTTGTCGTTTATGTAGCAGCCCGTGAACAGTACAATTTTTTTGCCGCCCGCAGTCTGTTTGATTCGGCTGTACAAATCTTTAAACGGCGTCATTGCGTAGGCGGGCATGTCGCGTTCGCCGGCGAGTCCGAGCTTGCTGAAAATATTCAACGCCTTGCCGAATTCCATTCCGAGATTTGCGAACGTCGCGCCGAATGGCATCATGCGAACCATGTGCCCCATTTTTTCGCCGTGCGCCAACATGTCCTCCGCTTGCGTGTGCGGGTGAGTTTTGTAATATTCGGCGCGTTGCAACATGTTTAGCGTAGAGACTGCCACGCCCGAAGGACAAGCCCTGTCGCAGCTCTTGCAGTTGGAGCAAAATTCCAAAGTCGCCTCGATGTCCTCCTGCGAAAAATGCATTCGACCATGCGCAGGACCTACGAGTTTTGGTCCGCGATAATCTTTAATCGCCGCCATGACGGGACAATTCGCCATGCAGGACGTGCACGAGAGACAGCGGTCGCCCGTGAAAATCGCTTGAGTTTTGTCGCTCATGATGTCGCCCCCTTGTACGCCGAAGAAATTGCCACGCCGCCCGCCGAACGCTCGAAAATAAAATCACTGCCGCCGAGATTCGCGCCGACCACGTGCAAGTTCTCGAATAAAATTTCTCCGCTCTCGTCAATCGGTCTCAAGTTCTCGTCCGTGAAAATTCCCGTCATCGAAAAACCTTGCGGCTCGTCGCTGAAAAGTTGCTCGTTGCTCCAATTTTCCGCGCCCGTCGGGAAGAAAACCGGCAAGTCAAAAATCGGCTCGCGGGGTTGGTCGAAGTCGCGCATTGTGATTCCGCCGCTGTAAAAGCCACCCGTCGCCAAGATAACTTTTCGCGCAGGGAAAACTTTTTCGCGAACGGAATTTTCGACGACGACGCCCGTAACTTTTTTGCCGTCAAGCACGCCACGCACGACTTTGGAGTTTTCAAAAATCCTGACGCCCGCGTTCTGCAAAAATTTTATAAAGGCGCGTTGAAGTCTGATACCCGTCGGCGAAGGCGGCAAGCAAGTCGTCTCCAAAATTTCTGCGCGGAGTTGCGATTTAATTGCGGCGCGTGAAGCATTTCCCTCCAGCCCGAAAATCGGCGGAATAATTATCGCGTCATCATCGCCTGCGTCCAAAGTCTTCAGCCCGTCCGCGAGAATTTGTTCGTTGCCGCTAATAATCTGCGCGGCGTCCATGCAAGTAATATCGCGCCCGCCCAAAAGGTTCAAGTCAAGTTTGGCGGTTGCAAAAGTTTTGTCGGGGAAAATTTTTTTGAGATTATCGGCAATCATCGCCGCGTAAAAATCTTTCAAGCCCTTTATCTCGACGACGAAAATTTTTTTCTTATCAGCGAGATTTGAAGCGTCCATACTTTCGGGGACAAGCGCGGAATATTTCAGCGTGCCAACCGCCGTGACAATCGGAATTTGCGCGGATAATCTGCCGTTGTAGGGAAGGTCGGCTTTGGCGGTCACGTCGCAGAAAAATTTCGCCGCCGCGTCGCAAGCCTTCAAGCCGATTTTTTTGTAGGGGTGATGTGCGGGGAGATTTTTAATCGCAACGTCGGGAGCTTTGGCGTCGAGAAAATCAATCGCGCCGCTCGCCAAGGGCAACGAGCCGGAGCCGTAAGTCAGCAACGCGACACGTTGACCATTGTCAGCCGCAACCGCCGCCGCCATTAAGCCCGCAAGCCCGCCGCCGATTACAATCACATCAAAAGGTTTCATTGCGGCGCACCTCCTTTGACGTTCATGGAAAGTTCGTAAATCGCGCTTGTCATTTCAGTTTCGCGGAGCGTCCGTCCGAGTAGCACGGGGCGAATTCCTTTCCAACGTCCTTGCAAAAATTCTTTCATGCGGGTCAAAGAATCTTTTGCCGTTGACTCGACGCCCATATCCGCGAAGACTGCCGCCGCCCTCAACGCGCAGAAATTTCCTTGACAGGTTCCCATGCCGATTCTTGTCCGCCGCCGCACGTCGTTGACGATAAAACTTGTGTCGTCCTTGCAAATTTCTTCAGCTTCGGCGCGCGTGACGTTTTCGCATTCGCAGACAAGTTCGCGGCTTTCGGGGTCGCTTTCCAGCCGTTCGACGACTTTTTTAAATCTGTCGACGCCCAAACGAGTTGCCGCCAAGTTGACGCCGTAAGACGGGAAAAATTTCTTGGCGCGGTCTTTGTCTTCCTGCGGAACTTCTTCGACGAGCGGCTCCTCAGCAGTGCGGCAGGGCGTGTCGTTGCCGAGTTTCGCGCAGATTTGATTGCACATTTTTTCCGCCATCAATCGATACGTCGTGAACTTGCCGCCAACAATCGTGAAGAAACCTTTCAAGCCGTCCTGTTCGTGGTCGACGATTGCAAAGCCTCTCGACGCCGAACGACCGACGGCACCGCCGGGCGGAATGTAAAGCGGTCTGGAGCCGGCGAACGTCCGCAAAATCCTGAAGTCGCGCAAATCCTCAAAAGTTTGCTCGCCGATTTTAAGGAGGCTTTCAACTTCTGCGCGGCTCGTGGAAGTATCTTCGGGATTCGGGACGCTCATCGACGACGTGCCCAAAATTGTAATCGAACCGTGCGGAACAAAAATATCGCCGTCGGAGGACTTGTGCAACCGATTGACGACGTGATTAACAATGCGCTGATTGAACGCAATCAAAGTTCCTTTGTCGGGTTGAACGCCGATTTCGACGCCCGCCAATTTGCCAACGAAACCAGCCCAGCCGCCCGCCGCATTAACCGCAATGTCGCAGCCGATTTCGTATTCTTCGCCGGTGAATTGGTCGCGAACTTTTACGCCGCGCAGTTCTCCGTTCACGGTGTCGAAGCCGATAACTTCCGTGTAAGTTTTGACTTGCCCGCCGTAACGTTTGGAGGAGTCGACAAGTTGCCAAGCCATGCGGAAGCCGTCAACCGCCGCGTCAGGGACAAGATACGCGCTCTTAACGTGCTTGCGGGAAAGTCGCGGCTCAAGTTTGAAAGCCTCGTCCAAAGTTATCGGCGTCGCCTCGATTCCGCTGTCCGCGCAACCTTTAACCCAAAGCTCCTCGTAAGCCTCGTCGTCGATGTCCAGCCGCGTGAACATACCGCCGCAAGGTTCGACGCAGGACTTGCCGATTTTGCGCATGATTTGATTCTCGATAATGCATTCCTTAGCGGCTTCCTGGTCTTTGACGGCGTAGCGTCCTCCGCTGTGTAAAAGTCCATGGTAGCGCGAGCTTGCGCCGTTGACCAAGTCATTT
>JAFXNB010000051.1 GCA_017529935.1 Selenomonadaceae bacterium | reverse complement strand
GTTTATCCCATTTGCGTTTTCGCATGTTGACGAACAAAGGCGCGATAACGTCCCATTGCTCGTCCGTTAAGTCTGTTTCGTATTTTTTTCTCATAATGTATCTACTATATCACTATTCAATTTTTATGAACACCTGTTCTGAAATTGACCGGCGGGCACATTCACGATAGCGAACCGGCTCTTGATAAAGCTCGAAGGGAAAAATTTTCTCGCAGATAAAGAATTAGCGTAACGTTGCCACTCGTTACGACAAATTGGCTGAGTGTTTCTTGAATTTTATTCTACTTGCCGCCTCCGTCATTCACTTTTAATTTACCAACAACTCCTAAACAAAAAAAGACACAGGCGCATTGAGCATCTGTGCCTTATTCATTGATATGACATGAAATTTATTTGCAAGATTGAATTTCGCCGATAAGATTTTCCGTCTGATTGAGCAGTTCGGAAAGTTTTTCGCTTTTAATTTTCTCGTTGGCTGTCATGGCTTCGACGGCTTTTATTTTTTCGTCGAAGGCGGAAATAATCGGGTCAACATTCTGCGTCATGAAATTGCGGACGTTACTCGAAAGCTCGCGCCCGATGTCTTCGGCAAGGTCATTAAAACCGGAAATGATGTTGTTCTTGGCTTTTTGTTGTTCAGACTCGCGCTTGCGGTTTTCTTCGTCGCCTTTAATTATGGAATAAATCGTCCACAAAGCACCGAGAATGCCGAGAGCAGTGCCGATTTTCCCCGCGTTGTTCGTGAAGACTCGCGCGATTTTGTTTAGCATGGTCGGTTCGGCTCTGAATATCGGAATTTTTGTAAGTAAATTTCCCGCCTGACCGCCTAAAAAATCTGAAATAAATGGATGAACGCCTTGAGCTGTAAGCGCACCGCCAACGCCTTCACTTGCAACACCAGCCACGACACGTCCGAGCGGTGTAACAGCAGTTTGAGCGTACTGCGCGGCGAATTGTGCGCCGTGCTGAGCAATCGCGGCACCCGCCACTGCTCCACCAGTTCCCACAGCCGCTCCGATGCCTTGCGCCAATCCGTCGACGCCTTGCACATTCAAGTTTGCGAGAAAATTGGCTTGCACTTGCTGAACGAACGTCGAACTCTCATAAGTTTTCAAGTTTTCGTCGCTCTGTTCGGAAAATCTTTTTATGCGGTCGGAAATTTTTTGTGCACAGTCTTCGGTAGAAAGTTTCACGCGTTCTTGTGCGTCAGCCAAAACTTGTTTTGCAACGTCTTCGCTTTTTTGGGAAAGGGCACTTTCGGCAGTGTCGCGCCCGCGCCTTGAAACGTCGATTTTGAAATTGGAAATTATCCCGTCGATGTCTTCGAGGCATTCGCGTTTGGCGTTGAGCAAAATTTTTTTACTGTGACAGATAGTTTCGACGTAAGCCGCAACGTCGGCTTTTTCTTTGTCGGAGGAACCGCCCGAAGCATTTCTGATTTCAGCGGCGATTGTGTTAAGCGGCAGATTAATTTTTTGGAACACGCCCTTTTGCGCGACGAAACGATTTAAATTGGCGACAAAAATATCGTGCCCGCTACGTTCGAGCCGGCGATTTTTTCTGCGCTCGTCGGTCTCCTGCATTGCTTTGAAATAAGACGCGGTGTCGACGAACGAAACATATAAATCTTTCGGGTCGTGAGGCGTCGTGACTTTTTTCAAGTCTTCGTAAATGACTTGCTGTTGTTCGGGAACGTTACCGAGGGCAGTCCTGTCCATTTTGTTGACGACAAGAACCATATTGGCGGCGCGTTTCTGGTCAATGGCAAGTGTGCGGAAGTGGTCGCCCATACGCTGGCTGAATCCCTCGTTCGTGATGACGAAAATTAAAAGTGCCGCGTGATTTATCTGCTCGTAAGTAATTTCGTCGTGGTCGGGGCGAAGTTCGGTTTCAATGCCGGGCGTGTCGATAATTTCCAGTCCGTTCCACTCGTAAGGCGTCGAATCCTGAGTAGTGATAGCCGCGCCGATTGCAACGTCTTCGCCCGTGAGCATTTTGATTATACTCGATTTGCCCGCGCTGTATTGTCCGACGAAAACCAATTTTATTTTGCCGCTGTCGTCGGGAAAAGTTTTCGGAAAGCGTGAGGCGTCAATGCCGAGTCGATTAAATTCGTCCGTCACGTCGCGCAAAAGCTGTGCGCCTTCCTTCGTGAACTTGCTTAGTTGAAATTCTTCCATGTCAATCACCCCTCTGAATAATCGGTACGCCCGCGACTTGTTGTGCGATTTTGAGAGCGGTCGCGTTGACTTTGTTTTTCGGGAAGACAGCGACAGCATTTTCAGGTTTCTCGCCAAAATCCAGCGGATAAAAATTGTGATTCGTATTGCAACCCAAAAATTTTCTGACAGTATCGGTAAGTTTTTCTTCCGGTTTCTTTGCCAAAATTTTTTCGCCGAGGAGGTCGGAAAGTTCTTTAGCTTTTAAACTCCAACGTTCCGCAAAGATAATCATAATTTCGCCGGGAATTCGGGCAATGTTACTAACTTCTTCGGCAACGCCTGCATGTTTATAGTTAATCGCCTCGCCAAGAAGTTTAAAGTTAAGGTCTTTGAATTCACGGAATAAAGCACGAGCAATTTTATATTGACTTTTGCCGAGATGCGCCAACATGAATTGATAGCCCGCAAGCAAATCGCTGAATTCGTCGACGCCCTTCGCAAGAATTTCGTTGTTGAAGGTTTCGACAACTTTGTTGTGCATTTGATTGAGAATGTCGCGGCTGGGCGGGGTGATGGCGTCGCTGAGTTTTGCTTTCGCCTCGCGGATTTTTTCTTGCTTGTCCTCGAACAGAGACGAAAATATAAAACTTCCAACGCCGATTGCAAGTCTTGCCGCCCAGCCGATGCCGGGTACAAACAGCAAAAGATTCGGCAAAACCAACGCCGCGTATTTCCCCCAAGGCGTCGTGCCTTCCAAGGAAATATTTGTGCTTGTGTTGCCGTTGAAGGTGTAAGAAAGTTCCTGCGTCAATTCGTCGCTAAGTTCTTTGCGTTTACGTTCACATTCACCAGCCATGCTCTGCAAGAGGTTTTGATACTTTTGGTCGAACGCCAAATTTTGCAGACGCTGTTGCCAATATGCGTTGACTCTGTTGTCGGAGTAATCTTGGTTCACTGCCTCTTCGGCAAAATCATAAATCTCCTTGTCGAGTTCCTCTGACAGTTGATTGTAAAGGTTGTCGATTCGTTCTTGCGAGTGCGCCAAAAATTTTTCGCGCCACTCAAGAAGTTGACGACGCTTATCGAACTAAACATCACTCTCAAGCAAGGTCGAGCCGCTTTGTTTATAAATTTCCAAAACAACATTGCTCATGGGGACTGCCACGCTGTCGGCGAAAGTTTTTATCCGCAGGAAGCGTCCGTCATTGCGCACCTTATCAAAAATAAAATCTTCGACTTCGGCGAAGCGGCTGATTTGAAAAACTTTCGGATTCTTGTCTTGCGATTGATAAGCCGAAAGCAAATGCGTCGCGACGAATTTTATGCCGCTCCAGTCTTGATTGTGATTCGCGGAAAATTTTTTGAACTGGTCAATCGTGGCGTTGATTGTCGACGTGTCGGCGAGTTTGTCCTGCAAGTCTTCAATGTCCAAGTCGTCGTTAATGTTAAAGCTCATCTTGACGTTGATGACGCCGAGAACGGGCTTGCCGAGGCTCCTAAGTTGCGCAAGCTTTTCTGCCTCGTCAGGTTGAGGCGCGTCGCTCGTCAACAGAAACAAAATCAAATCCGCCTTCTTCGCCGCCTCAAATGCAAGCCGTTCGTCTGCCTCTCCGCCGAACGCCGCGATGCCCGGCACGTCGGTTATCTTTAAACCGTTCCAATAATAGTCGCGAACGTCAAGCGTTGTTCGTTGCCCGCCCTTGCCGATTGATTGTCCGTTGCCGTGCGTCAAAATTTCCATGAGCGTCGACTTGCCCGACATTGTCCGCCCGTAAACTACGATTGAAAAATCTTTCATGCGCCCGCGAAGGTTTTGCAGGTCGTCACCGATATAATCGATTCGACTTCTGAGTTGTTGAAGTTCTGACTTTTGGTTTTCGACGAGTTCGCTGTTTCTGATTCGGCTGACTTGACTTTGTTCCGCGTCCGTTTTGGAAAGAGTTTTCGCCGCGTCAATCAGCGTGTTCTTTATGTCGCTGTACTTGGCGTTTGCTAAA
This sequence comes from Selenomonadaceae bacterium, assembly GCA_017529935.1. GTDB lineage: Bacteria > Bacillota > Negativicutes > Selenomonadales > Selenomonadaceae > Quinella. Next base: position 9,934 of record JAFXNB010000051.1, on the reverse strand, counting down.
TTGTAGCCTTCTTCCGCCGACTGCCTACACCTTGCAAGTTCGCGCTCAATCGAACTGCCCAATACAATCACCTCATTCTTTGTCGCTTTTCGCTAGTTGGTGTCCTGCCGGAACACTGGATAAAAATTTCTCGAATATTATCACAGTCATTATAATGATTGTTTTTTTTATCAACTTAGAAGCAGGAATTTTTTCAGTATTTGAAAACGTCACTTACAAGCTTTTCGACACGTCCGAAAAAGTATCCGGCTGGGTCAAGGTTCCTAGGGCTTCCCTTATCAACGCAAAAAAGTTGAAACAAAAAACCCCCTCCAACTTGGATGGGGCTTTTATTGTCTGATTCCTTTATTTCAAGTATTGACGCTAATTTTACTTGCCGGAAAAATTACGAGGCTTGCTTGACGAGGCGGACAATTTCTTCCGCGCCGCCCTCCATAGTTTCAGCCATGATGACGTTGGCAATCGGCGAGTCTTTTAAAATTTGGCGACCGCGCTCGACGTTCGTGCCTTCAAGGCGGACGACGACGGGCACGGGAATTGATTTGCCGTCGCTGGAAATAATTTTCGCCGCGTCGACGATACCTTGAGCCACGAGGTCGCATTTGTTTATTCCGCCGAAAATGTTGACGAAAATTCCTTTAGACTGCCCGCCCTCCAACATAATCTTGAAGGCTTCGGCAATTTTTTCGGGCGTGGAGTCGCCGCCCACGTCAAGGAAATTGGCAGGTTCTCCGCCGAAATGTTTGAGAATGTCGACGGTCGCCATAGCCAAGCCCGCTCCGTTGACCATGCAAGCCACGTCGCCGCCGAGATTTACATAGTTCAAGCCGAGTTTCGCCGCGTGAAGTTCCTTCGGGTCTTCTTCGGTTTCGTCGCGCAAGGATTCCATATCGGGGTGGCGATAAATCGCGCTGTCGTCGAAGTTCAATTTGGCGTCGAGCGCGATAACGTCATTCTCCTGCGTGACGACCAGTGGATTAATTTCAGCAAGCGAGCAATCTTTCTTGACGAAGGCGCGGTGCAAATTAATCATAAGCTTTGTAACTTTGCGGATAACTTCTTTTGGGAAATTCATTTTGTAAGCGAGGCGTGTTGCTTGAAAAGGCGCAAGCCCGATAGCCGGGTCGATGAATTCCTTAAAAATTTTTTCGGGCGATTCGGCGGCAACTTTCTCAATTTCAACGCCGCCTTCTTCCGAACCCATCATCACGACGCGAGCCGTTGCCCTGTCGACGACAAAGCTCAGATAATATTCTTTTTTGATGTTAGAGCCGGACTCAATCAAGAGCCGCTTAACAACTTTGCCTTCGGGTCCAGTCTGGTGAGTGACAAGCGTCTTGCCCAAAAGTTCTTCGGCATATTGACGGACTTCTTGCAGGTTGTGCGCGAGTTTGACGCCGCCAGCCTTGCCGCGCCCGCCCGCGTGAATTTGCGCCTTGACAACAGTCACGTCCGCGCCGAGAGTTTGCGCCTGTTTGACTGCCTCCTCCACAGTGAATGCTGCGCCGCCGTCGGGTACGTTGACGCCGTAGCCGCGCAGAATCGCCTTGCTTTGATACTCGTGAATATTCAAAATATCGCCTCCAAGTTATTTTCTGTTTTTAAGCATGTAAACCGTTTGTCCGGAAGCCGCGCCGCTTGTCTTTATTGCAAAGCCGCCTTCGACCGCCCGCACGTGAATTTTATCCTGCGTCGCGTAAACAATGATGTCAATGCTTTTCTCCTCGCAGAAAATGTTCGCCGCAATTATTTTCTGTTCTTGAACATGTAAACCGTCTGTCCAGAAGCCGCGCCGCTTGTCTTGATTGCAAAGCCGCCCTCGACCGCCCGCACGTGAATTTTATCCTGCGTCGCGTAAACGATGATGTCAATGCTTTTTTCCGTGCTGAAAATGTTCGCCGCAATTATTTTCTGTTCTTGAGCATGTAAACCGTTTGTCCAGAAGCCGCGCCGCTTGTCTTGATTGCAAAGCCGCCTTCGACCGCCCGAACGTGAATTTTATCCTGCGTCGCGTAGACGATGATGTCAATGCTTTTTTCCGCGCTGAAAATGTTCGCCGCGTTTTTCAAGCCCGCTTCCAGATAATCAATCGGGCAGCCTGGGTCGTAGCCGAACATGCCGATTTCCATCATGACTTCGGCAGGCTCGGTCACGGGATAATTTTTTTCGGCGGAAATTTTTTCCCAATCCGCGCCCTTCTGACAGGCTCTAAAGTCAACATCGGGCAACGCAAAAATCAGCTCCGCAGAAATATCCTCGACGCCGCTGCCCTCGTACTTGATGCTGATTTCGTTGTCGTTGGAAATGCTGTAGAGGACGCTCGCCGACTTGCCGCCATGCTCAGCCGTGAACTTGACGCCCTCGAAAAGCTCTTCCACTTGCCAGGCGTCCTCGGCGAAATTTTCACCGCCGTCGACAAGAAGTTTGCTTTCCTTGAGCAGGAATTGATTTTTAAAATCTTTGTCGCGGAAACGCATCGACACGGCACGCGCTCCCTTATCGGTGACTTTAAACTCGTTGCCCTTGTTGTTGCGCACAGTCCAAACGGAGTCTTCCCTTTTAATTGACGGCATAACAATCAACCTCCATTAAGAATTGTATTTATCCAAAAGTTTTTCGTAATCGGCAATCGGCAGCGGGCGCGAAAAGAAGTAGCCTTGAATCGCAACATCGCCCAAGCTCGCCACGTAGTCAAGTTGCGCTTGCGTTTCCACACCTTCAACCACGACGCTCATGCCCAATTCCTCCGCCAGTTCGACGATAAATTTTAAGATTATCGCCACGCGCTTTGACTTTTCCAGCTCGCGGATAAACGCCATGTCAACTTTGAGAGTGTCGAGCGGCATGTCTTTTAGCATGTTCAGCGACGAATAGCCCGACCCGAAGTCGTCCATTAAAATTGAAAAGCCCAGCTCCCTGAACGTGGAAATCATGTCCAGCAGTTGCAGTTGGTTATCGGTGTAGGCGCTCTCCGTGACTTCCAACTTGAGCATCCACGGCTCCAGCTCGTATTTTTCCAGCAACGTCGCCAAAAATTCGGGCAGGTCTAAGCTGTAGAAATTCAAGCGCGACAAGTTCACGGAGATTGGGACGACGTGCTTGCCCTCGTCCAGGCGTTTGCGTTGAAGGCGGCAAGCCTCCTCCCAGACAAAACGGTCAAGGCGCACGATAAAGCCGTTGCGTTCAAAGACGGGAATAAATTTCCCTGGCGAAACCATGCCGTGCACGGGGTGGAACCAGCGCACCAACGCTTCGGCACTGTTGACGGTATTTTTATGCGGGTCGTAAATCGGCTGAAGATAAATCGTAAACTGATTCTCCATGAGCGCGGCTTCCATGTTGCCGGTTATCAGCTGCTCCTCAATCATCTGTTCGCGCATTTTGGCATCGTAGTAGGCGTAGCGGGTCACGTAGTTGCCCTTGATTCGACGCAGAGCCATGCCCGCGCGGTCGCACATCTGGTCAATCGGCAAGCGGGTATTTTCAACGGGATAGACGCCCGCAAAAAATAAAATATTGTGGCTGATATGGAGGGATTGAATTCGCTCGTCAAGTTCCTTGATAATCTGGTCGATTTTAAGTTCGTCGGCGGGCACGCACAAAATAAAATGGTCGGCTTCGGCGCGGCAACTTATCGAGGTTCGCGGATTGAGCGTCGCTTTAAAATAATCCGCCGCCGCACGCAAAATCAAATTGCCCGTGTCGACGTGGAACAAGTCGTTGATGATTTTAAAGCAACTTATATCCATGCAAACGATACAATATTTGACATCGTAGCGCGCCCCCAACAGCAACATTGCCTCCCGATAAAATGACTCGCGATTATAAAGCCCCGTCAGCTGGTCAAATTTGCTGCCGATTGTCGGCATGATCCCTTCTGCTTTCAATGCTACCCGCTCCCCTCAGCGCACATCTAAAATTTTTTTCAACTATTCAACGCAAAGAAATAAATCCCTGCAGAAACTTCGCGGATTATGGATTAGCACTTTATTTTTTGGCTTGATGTGCTATAATGCGGCGAGTGCAAAGGAGGTAAAAATTTTGAAGTACATGACAGGCAAAGAAGTCGCGGCGGCGTTTCTGCGGTTTTTCGAGAGCAAAGGACATTTAATCATGCCGAGTTTCTCGCTGATACCGGAAAACGACCCGACGCTTTTGATGATAGGAGCGGGCATGGCACCGTTGAAGCCGTTCTTCACGGGGAAATTAAAGCCGCCGTGCCCGCGCGTGACGACGAATCAACGTTGCGTGCGCACGGGCGATATAGAAAACGTCGGGCGGACGGCGCGCCACCATACGGCGTTCATGATGCTGGGAAATTTTTCGTTCGGCGATTATTTCAAAGCTGACGCGATACCGTGGGCGTGGGAATTTTTAACGGAAGTGTGCGGTCTGCCGCGCGAAAAATTATGGGTGTCAATCTATCCGAACGACGACGAAGCGGAGCAAATTTGGCTCAAACAGCCCGGACTTAATCCCGCTCACATAATCCGCCTTGAGGACAATTTCTGGGAGATTGGTCCCGGTCCTTGCGGTCCCGACAGTGAAATTTATATAGATTTGGGCGAGGAGCGCGGTTGCGGCAAGGAAACTTGTGCGCCCGGCTGTGATTGCGACCGGTTTTTGGAAATTTGGAATCTCGTTTTTACGCAATTTGATAAGACGGAGGACGGCGAATACAAGCCGCTTGAACATAAAAATATCGATACGGGTTGCGGTCTTGAGCGTTTAGCGAGCGTTCTTCAGCAAAAAAATTCCAATTTCGAGACGGATTTACTGTTCCCGATAATCGAATACGTGGAAAAAATCAGCGGAAAACGTTACGGCGACGATTTAAAAGCGGATATTTCGATGAAAGTTATCGCCGACCACGCGCGTTCTATGGCATTTATGATAATGGATAAAATTTTGCCGTCAAATGAAGGGCGCGGCTACGTTTTAAGGCGAATTTTGCGGCGTGCAATTCGTCATGGGCGCATGTTGGGAATAAAAGACGCGTTTTTAGAAGGCGCAATGGGCGTTGTAGCGAAAATTTATTCCGAAATGCCCGATTTTGAGGCTCTGTCGAACGATTTAAATTACATAAAAAAAGTTGTGCGGCTTGAAGAAGACAGATTTGCCGCGACATTGGCGCAGGGCATGGAAGTTTTGACGCGCGAAATTTCCACCGCAAAAGCCGAAAATAAATCCGAATTGGACGGCGAAATTTGTTTCAAGCTCTACGACACGTTCGGTTTCCCTTACGAATTGACCGAAGAAATTTTAGCGGAAAATAATTTGACGCCCGATAAAGCCGGCTTTGATAAGGCAATGGAGGCGCAAAGACAGCGTGCCCGCGCCGCTCGTGCCGCCAATGAACGCCTTGATGTGCCCGATTTGCTCAATGTCGATACCGAACATTTGACGCACGACGAAACTTGCACCGCGTCGAAAATTTTTGCGCTGTGGAAGGACGGCAAACTTGTCGACGAACTGCACGACGGCGAAAACGCGGGAATTATTTTGGAGAGCACGCCCTTTTACGCGGAAGGCGGCGGACAAATCGGCGACGAGGGCTATTTAATCGGCGAACTCGGCAAAATTAAAATTTCCAACGCAAAAAAACTCCCCGACGGCACGATTTATCACGAAGCCTACGTCGAGGAGGGGCAAATTAAAGTTGGCGACGCCGTTGAAATTAAAATCGACCGCGACAAAAAACTTTCCTCCGCCCGCAACCACACCGCGACACATTTATTGCAAGCCGCGCTGAAAAAAGTTGTCGGCAAGCAAGTCAATCAAGCCGGCTCGCTGGTCACGCCCGAACGTTTGCGCTTTGACTTCTCGAATTTTGAGCCGGTCACCGCTCAGCAATTAGCCGACGTGGAGGAGCTTGTCAACGAGGAAATTTTAAAAGCTTGCGACGTTGAAATTCGCGAAATGCCGATTGACGAAGCTAAGAAACTCGGCGCGATGGCTCTGTTCGGCGAAAAATACGGCGATATTGTCCGCGTCGTCAGCGTGGAGGATTTCAGTTGCGAACTTTGCGGCGGCTCGCACGTCAAAAACGTCGGGCAAATCGGCAGATTTAAAATCGTCAGCGAAGGCGGCATTGCGGCGGGCGTTCGGCGTATCGAAGCTGTCACGGGTCGCGCGGCGATTAAGGACGCCACTCATCAAGGCGAACTGCTGAATCAGACTGCCGCGCTGTTGAAAGTCCGCGCAGAAGATTTGCCCGCGCAGATTGAAAAACTTTTGGCGGAAGATAAATCCATGCGCAAGCAGCTTGAGGAAGTGGAAAAAATCCGCGAACGCGCCGAAGCTCAAAAACTTTTAGTCGGTGTCGAGGAAATTGGCGCGTTGAAGTATGTTAAAGGCGTCGTGCAAGCGAAAACTCCCGACGATTTGCGCAACATGGCTGATTTCCTTATTGACAAGCTCGACGGCGGAGTTTTGGTGCTCGCGGCTGTCAATGACGGCAAAGTTTCGCTGGTCGTCAAGGCGGACAAAAAAGCTATGACGGCGGGTGTGCACGCGGGCAAAATCGTCAAGGAAATTTCCAAGCTGGTTGGCGGCGGCGGCGGCGGTCGTCCCGACATGGCGCAAGCCGGCGGCAAAAATCCCGACGGTATCCCGAAAATGTTTGATGCGGCTAAGAAAATTCTTTCCGCTCTTTAAAGAAAAAGACCCTGCGGAAATTATTCCGTAGGGTTTTTGATTGCAAATTATTTTAGCTTTTCGGCTGAATGGTGCCGTCTTGATACGCCTGCAAAAGTTTATTCAAGCCGATAATTTCTTGACGAATGCCCTGCCCGTGGTCGGTGTCGCCAATCGTCATGCGCCGCGACAAAATCTCAATCGTCTCCGTCGTTGATTCAATGTCTTTGTTTTCGGCGAGCGCAAGTTTTACGTCGGCGATTTTTTGGTGGCGCAAAAGTCTCAAGCCGCGCGAATTGGAAACGAGCGTGTAGCCCGAAATGCCCGTTTTTTCGTGATAGGGTGTGCTGAAGCCGCCGTCGATGACTAACGCCTTGCCGCCCGCCTTAATCGGAGTCTCACCCTTGCGCACGCGAACCGGAACATGCCCGTTGACGATGTGCCCGCACTTTGAATCAAGCCCGAACTCGGAAAAAATTTTGTCGCAAATAATTTCGTCGTCAATCAAAGTGTAATAAGAGTCGGCTGGCTCCTTCCACGTCGCTTTATCCTCAATAAACGCCCGCTCAAAAGTTTTGAATTCCCTGCCTGCAATCGGCGAAAGCAAGCCGCACCATAGAAAATACATAAAATCCAAATCTTCCTGCCGCCGCTCGTAGTAAGCACGCCGCGCCCGTTTATCGACGTAATCAAAATAATTTTTGCCGCTGTAAGTCGTTCCGTCGAACGAAATTTTTTTAAAGGAGCCGTCCTCCTCCAACGGAACATTCGCGTGGAAAAGTAAATTGCCGTTGTGGCAAATGTAAACGCCGCCTTTTTTGTAAAGATAATCGACGTGCGCTTGGAAAGTCGCGCTCTCGGTGAAATTTGACTTCAAGCCCGAAATAATTTCCTGTTCGGCGTCGGTCAAGGCGTAGGGGTCAGCGCGGTTAATCGTCGGGAATTCGCCGTTGAGCTTGTAACTTTGCCCGCCGATTGAAACGGTGCCGTCGTCAAAATTAATTTTGTCCAAAAGGAGCCGCGAATCCATTTAAAATCGGGATTGCGGCGGATAAGTTGCCCTTCGAGCTTGAACATAATCATCAGGCTTGCAAGTTCGGCGGCGCGCAGCGGATTTTCATTGGGATAAAGATTTGAAGCGAAGAGCGTGAGCGGGCGGAGGCTGATTCCGTAGCCACGCTCCAAAACGTCGGTGTTGTTGTAGTGCAGGGAATTTCTGACGACGGCGGCTATACAAACTTCACAGCCCAAAGCCGCGCCCATCCAAAGCACGTCGTGGTTGCCCCATTGAATGTCGACTTCGCCGGGATAATCCATCAGCAAATTTAAAATCGCGTCGGGGCGGTCGCCTCTGTCGAAGAAATCGCCGACAAGGTGCAAGCGGTGAATCGCCAGCCGTTTTATAAAAATCGTCAGCGCATGGATAAAATCTTCGCTGCTGTTTATCGCCACGATTGAGCTTAAAAGTTTTTCGTAATAAATTTTCTGCGCGTCGTCGGCAGTCGGGTGCGTGTTTAAAAGTTCCAAAATGACGGTTTCATAGCTGTTGGGAATTAAATCGCGCATTTTGAACGACGGATATTTATAGCTCATGAACTTTGACAGCTTAACCAGCCGCGCGAGATTAATTCGGTACCAAGCGGGTATCGCGCGTCCTTGCGATTTAATTTGCGTGATTTTTTCTTTGGGATAGTAAATCAGCGTGCAAAATTCGGCAAGCTCGTCCTCGCCAAGCAAATCGCCGAAAATATAATCGACTTTTTCGCGGATAACGCCGGAGCAGTTGTTGATTATGTGCAAAAATAAATCGTATTCGCCGTGCAAGTCGCTCATGAAATGTTCGGTGCCCTTCGGCAAATAGAGCCGCGACTGCAGATAAATTAATTTTTCGTAGATAGATTCTTTCGTCGGATATTTTTCCGATAAAATTCTCATCAAACTTGCCGCAAAGTCGTAATCCTGATTCATAAGCTCAACTCCTTTTTAAACAAAATTCTAGCAAAAATTTTCCCGCTGTCAATTTATAAAAAAAAGACGCCCGAAGGCATCCTAAAAATTTTGTCACGAATTTTTTCAAGTTCGGTTGCCTTGCGAGCGTCGGCTATCGACCGCGCCTCGTCGCCGAGCAGTTCATAAGCCATGGCACGATACTTGTAAGCCTCCACGTGATCTGGGTAGAAGTAGACGACACTGGTAAAATCCTCCGTCGCCTGTTTAAAATTTTCAAGCCAATAATGCGACAAGCCACGATAAAAATAAGACACGGCGTCATTCACGTTAATCGCGAGGATTTTGTCAAAGTATTCAATCGCCCGTTTGTATTTCCGCAAAAGATAATACGCTATCGCGCGAAGTTGCCGCGCCTCAAAAAAGAATTCATGAATTTTAATCGCCGCGTTGAAATCATTAATCGCCGCCGGAAAATTTTTCAGCGTCATGTGGAGTTCGCCGCGATGATAATACTACATGACATAATTTGGCTGGAGCTTAACGCTTCTCATGAAAAACTGTCTCCCAGAAAATTTCTTGTTAGAGCGCGGCAATGAACTTTTTTGTTGAAGATTTTACAGCATTTGTCAATCCCTTGCAACGAAACAAAAAATCGCCCCGACTGCGTGTCGAGGCTTTTTTTGTAGTTCATACAATTTTTATGTTAATCTTGTCAACTTCAATAATATTTTCGTTACTTTTTGGGCTAACATCAAATCCGGATACTTCAATTTCATATAACTTGCCTTTTACAGTAATCGTCGAACCGTTTTTATAATAAATTTTACCGTTTATATCGACTGAGGCGTCATCGTCACCATGAAATGAAGAATTAACTATAAAGCCGCTATCATCGATTCAAGCGGCAAAGTTGTCGTCAAAAGGATTCGCTTTACCAATTCTCACGTAGGTTTTGTAAAGCTCATGGACGCGATTAGAAAACTCGACGCGCCAAAAATCCTTTCCATTAATTAAACCTTATATTCCGGCTTCAGCTTCTTGACTTTTCATAGCCGGTCTTTAGCTTATCGAGTTTGGCTTTCGTGCCGAAATCAATCGAGTGGATTCGTCGCGTTTAGTATAGAGATTGTCAATCAAAATGTTCATAAGCCGAGATAAGCTCTTTGCTCGTCGGTGAGCGTGTCGATAGTCACTCCGATTGATTCAAGCTTAATCTCCGCGATTTTTGCGTTAATTTCTTCGGGCATGAGGTAAACTTTCTTTTCAAGCTTGCTGTGGTTGTGGAGAATGTGCGCCGCGCTGAAAAATTGAACGGCAAAGCTCAAATCCATGATTTCGGCGGGGTGCC
>JAFXNB010000050.1 GCA_017529935.1 Selenomonadaceae bacterium | reverse complement strand
CGCATTACCGTTGCCCGAAGTGTCAATACAGCAAATTTTTCACGGCGGGCGAAGTCGGCTGCGGCTACGATTTGGAAAATAAAAATTGTCCCGTGTGCGGTCACCCGCTGATTAAGGACGGGCATGACATTCCGTTCGCGGTGTTCCTCGGCTTCGACGGCGACAAAGTTCCCGACATCGATTTAAATTTTTCGGGCGAATATCAATCGACGGCGCACAAATACACCGAAGTTCTTTTCGGCAAGCACAACGTCTACCGCGCCGGCACAATTTCCACCGTCGCCGAGAAAACTTCCTTTGGGCTGGTGAAAAAATTTTACGAGGAGCGCGGGCAGAAGAAACACGCCGCGTTTATCGCGAAAATTGCCGCAGGCTGTCAGGGCGTCAAGCGCACGACTGGTCAGCACCCCGCCGGTATCATGGTCGTGCCGCGCGATATGGATATTCACTACTTCACGCCGATTCAATATCCCGCCGACAACAAAGACGCCTCCACGACGACGACGCACTTTGATTATCACTCTATAAGTTCGCGGCTCGTTAAGCTCGACATTTTGGGGCACGTCGACCCGACGATGATTCGCATGCTGGAAAATTTAACGCACCGCGACCCGAAAACTATTCCGCTCGACGATAAACCCACGCTAAGTTTGTTTAACTCGACAAGCGTGTTGGGATTGACGCCGCAACAAATCGGCACGAAGTCCGGGACGTTCGGCTTGCCGGAATTCCGCACGGGCTTTACGCGCAACATGATTGACGACACGCACCCCGATTGCTTCAGCGACTTGGTTAGGATTTCGGGCTTTTCGCACGGCACCGACGTTTGGCTCGGCAACGCGCAGGATTTGATTAAGCAGGGAACTTGCACGTTGAAGAACGCAATTTCCGCCCGCGATGATATTATGATGTATCTGATTCATCACGGCGTTGACGCGCTCAAATCGTTTAAGACGATGGAGGCGGTTCGCAAGGGCAAGGGCATTAAGTCCGACGTTGTCGACGATTTAAAGGCGCACGACGTGCCCGACTGGTACATTGACAGCTGCCAGAAGATTAAATATCTTTTCCCGCGCGCGCACGCCACCGCCTACGTCATGATGGCTTACCGCATCGCCTACTGCAAAGTTCATTACCCGCTGGCTTATTACGCGGCGTATTTTTCAAAGCGCACGGAGGAATTCGACGCCAACGAAATTATCAAAGGTCAGCAGCACATCAAGAAAAAATTGGACGAGCTGGAGGATTTGGCGAACGAGCGCAAGCTTGACGATAAGGAGGACAACTGCCTTGCCGATTATCAAGTTGTGTACGAATATTTTCTGCGCGGCTTCACGTTCGAGCGGGCAAATTTGTACGAGTCGGCGGCGGAAGATTTTATCATCAAGAAAAATTCTTTGCTCATGTCGCTAAGTTCAATCGACGGCGTAAGCGAGGCAATGGCAAAAAATATCGTGGCGGCTCGCAGGGACGGCAAGTTTTCTTCAATCGACGACCTTAAAAATCGTGCGGGCATTAACAAAGTCGGTATCGCGGCTCTGAAAAGTCACGGTTGCTTGAATGACTTGCAGGAGACTAATCAAATCACTCTGTTCTGATTCCTTTACATTCCGCGCCACTTTTGATAAACTGTAAAAAACTTTTACGGGAGGTGGCGTAAGTTGAATATCGGCGATAAAATTTTTTACCCAATGCACGGCGCGGGCGAAATCACGGGCATAGAAAAAAATGAGGTCGGCGGAATCACCAACTCTTACTATGTCTTTCGCCTTCCGATGGGCAGTCTAAAACTTATGCTACCCATCAACAAAGAGGCGGAAATCGGCTTGCGCAAATTGATTGAACCCGCGCAGGTCGAGGAAGTTGTCGCGGTCTTGACGGCGGAGAGCGAACCCGTTCTGGGCAGTTGGAACAAAAGATTCCACACGAACCTTGAGCGGCTAAAGACGGGAAATATTTTGGACACGGCGGCGGTCGCGCGGAATTTATCTCGGCAGAACAGCAAGCGAAAAGTTTCCAGCGGCGAGAAACGGTTGCTTGACTTGTCGCGGCAACTTTTAATCAGCGAATTAGTTTATGTGTGCGATAAGCCACCCGAAGAAATTACAGCGTGGGTCGACGAACTGATTGGCTTGCCCGCGCCCGACGAAAGCTAAAAAATTCAATCCCGAAGGCAAATAAAGCTTCGGGATTTTTTGTTGAGCGGCTAACATCTTGTCAAAGGTCGCGGCAACTTTTAATCAGCGAATTAGTTTATGTGTGCGATAAGCCGCCCGAAGAAATTACAGCGTGGGTCGACGAACTGATTGGCTTGCCCGCGCCCGACGAAAGCTAAAAAATTCAATCCCGAAGGCAAATAAAGCTTCGGGATTTTTTGTTGAGCGGCTAACATCTTGTCAAAGAAAATAAAGCGTGGTAGAATTTCGCCGAAAACAAAAAGGCGTGGTGAGTTAATGCTGAAAGAATTGGCGCGAGCCAAAATTAATTTGACGCTGGACATCTTGGGCGTGCGTGCGGACGGCTATCACGAAGTGTCGATGATAATGCAGACGATTGAACTTGCCGACGAAGTGGAGCTTGAAAAAATTTCGGGCGGAATAAGTTTGGCAATGGACGCGACAAAGATTCAAGGCGGCGAAAATATTCCGACGGACGAAAGAAATTTGGCGTGGAAGGCGGCGATTGAGTTTCAAAAGTTCTGCGGAAAAAATTTTGGCGTGGCGATAAGGCTGACGAAAAAAATTCCAGCGGCGGCGGGCTTAGCGGGCGGCTCGGCTGACGCGGCGGCAGTTATTCGCGGCATGAATCGCCTTTACGAAACGCGCTTGACGGAAAAGGAGCTGTGCGAAATCGGCGCGCGGGTTGGCTCGGACGTGCCCTTCTGCATAATCGGCGGCACGTGTCTTGCCGAAGGTCGCGGCGCAACTTTGACGCGGCTCACTCCGATAAAAAATTTCAGCGTGGTTTTGGCTAAGCCCGACGGAGAAATTTCCACGGCTTGGGCTTACAAAACTTACGACGAAAATCCTGCAAAAACTCACCCACCGAACGAAAAGATTATCAAACAGCTGGCGCGCGGGGATTATGACGCGGCGTTCAAAAATTTTTTCAACGCGCTGGAGGACGTTGCGCTTAAGAAAATTCCCGCCATTGCCGATTGTAAGAAGAAGATGTTAGCCGCCGGTGCAAAAGTTGCGCTGATGAGCGGCTCTGGTTCGACGGTTTTTGCTTTGACGGACAACAACCTAATCGCAGAAAAAATTGCCGCAAGCATCGAGAATGCGCAAGTTTTTATCACGAAAACTTTTTAAGTAAGGATGAATGACATGGGCAGATTGGAACCGATAAAAATTGACAGCTATCAGCCGCTTCGCGAAACGGTTTGCGAAGTTCTGCGCGACGCGATAAGGCGCGGGATATTGGAGCCTGGCGAGCGGCTAATGGAAGTTCAGCTGGCAGAAGAATTGGGAATCAGTCGCACGCCCGTGCGCGAGGCAATTCGCAAGCTCGAACAAGAAGGCTACGTTATAATGTTGCCGCGCAGAGGAACTTACGTATCAAGCGTGTCCGTCAGCGACGTGAAAGAAATTTTTGAGATACGCACGGCACTTGAATCGCTGGCGACGGTGTTGGCTACGGTGCGCATTGAGCCTGAAGAATTGGAAAAACTCCGCGCGTTGCTTGCCGAAATCGAAGGGCATATCGAACGCAGGGACATCGAAAAAATCGTTGCGACGGATATTGAATTCCACGGGCTACTTTATCAAGTCAGCCGCAACGACCGGCTCGTCACGATAATCAGCAACTTAAAAGAACAACTCGCCCGCTTCCGCACGCTGTCAATGTCATATCCCGGACGCCTGCAAGAAACGTTGGAAGAGCACCGGGCAATGGTCGAGGCGATAGCGGCAGGAGATGCAGACGCGGCACGCGAAGCCGCCGAACGTCACATGGAGCAGGCGGAAAAAACTTTGCTAAAGGCGATGCGCAAAAACACCGCAACAGACAACTCAACACGATAATTTTTTTAGGCACAATAAAAAATGAGGAACAGGAGGTTTAACATGCATTTGGAGACAATTATACTTGCGGCGGGCAAGGGCACGCGCATGAAAAGCAAAATGCCCAAAGTCCTGCATAAAGTCGGCGGCAAGCCCATGCTCCAGCACGTGATAGACGCGGCAAAAAAAGCCGGCTCGTCGCGTGAAGTCGTGGTAATCGGTTCGGGCGCGGAACTGGTTACGGAAGTAATTTCGGGCGTTGAATTTGTACTTCAGGAGGAGCAACTCGGCACGGGGCACGCGGTTCTTTCAGCTAAGAAAAACTTTGAACAGGCGGAAGGAACCGTTTTGATTCTGTGCGGCGACACTCCGCTTTTAACGTCGAAACTTTTGCAGGATTTAACGGAGGCGCACGAAAAATCAAACTGCGCGGCGACTGTCTTAACGGCAAAAATGCCCGACGCCACAGGTTACGGGCGAATTATCCGCGAGGAAGATGGCGGCTTCGGGAAAATCGTCGAGGAGAAGGACGCGAACGAATTCGAGAAAAAAATCCGCGAAGTCAACGCGGGCGTCTACTGCTTCGACGTGCAAAAACTTTTCGGCGCGTTGGAAAAAGTCAGCAACGATAACGCGCAGGGCGAATACTATCTGCCCGACGTGCTGACGATTTTAAAGGACGCGGGCGAAAAAGTCAGCGCGTTCACCGCCCAATACGCCGACGAAACGCTCGGAATAAATTCGCGCGTGCAACTTGCCGCCGCTGATAAAATCTTCCGCATGAAAAAAAATCGTGAGCTTATGGATTCGGGCGTCACGATTATCGACCCGAACACGACTTTTATCGACTACGACGCGCAAATCGGGCAGGACACGATTATCCACCCGAACACCTACATTGAGGGCAAGACGACAATCGGCGAGGACTGCGCGATTGGTCCGAATATCCGCTTTGTTGATATGAAAGTCGGCAATAAAGTTACGGCGCAATTCAGCTACTGCCACGAGGCGGAAATTTGCGACGGCGTCACGCTCGGTCCCTACGTCCACATTCGCCCGGGCACGACGATTGGCGAGAACGTCAAAATCGGCAACTTCGTGGAGATTAAAAACTCGAACGTCGGCAAGGATTCCAAACTCCCGCACTTGCAATATATCGGCGATACGGACATGGGCAGCGGCGTCAACATCGGCTGCGGTACCGTCACTTGCAACTACGACGGCAAAAATAAATTCCGCACGAAAATTGGCGACAACGTTTTTATCGGTTGCAATACAAATTTAGTTGCGCCGGTTAAAGTTGGCGACGGCGCGTACATTGCCGCTGGCTCCACGATAACCAAGGACGTTCCGAAAAATAATTTGGCTGTCGCCCGCGCCCGTCAAACAAATATCGAAGTCTGGAACGATAGACGGAAATAATTTTAAGGAGGAAGATTTTCTATGAATGTTGTAATTTGGGTTCAATACGATACCATAGCCACACAAGCCAAAGCCAAGGGAAAAAGTCTGTTGGGTCCGGCGTTCGCCGCACTCGATAAGCCCAAGGGCAGTGCAAATATCGTCGGTGTCGTTGAATCCGTGCCCATGCCGATTAACAAGCTCGACACAATCGATAAGCGCGAACTCGTCAACGTCGACCATGATTTGGTTCTCGTTACGGGGCATGATGTCGACCTCGCGCCGATTTTAAAGGAGGCGGAGGAGCTCGGTCTTGACACTGATAAATTTGTCCTTGACCGCACAGTTTTAATCCCCGGCTTCACGCTTGAGAAATATAAAGAACTGCGCCATTCTGATTTGTCGATTCTGTCAATGGGCTGGTGGGCAGGCATTGCCTATCACAAACTCGGCTTGCCCGAACTTTCGCCGACAATCGGCATGTACACTTCCGAAGAACATTTTATGAACTTCCTGCCTGAAGCGCGCTGGCACCTCCAAAAAGATTTGCACTTTGAGCGCACGGAGTACAATCACGATTTGGGCATCAACTATCCGATTTTCTGGCTGGACGGCACGCAGTGGGCAATGAACGGCTTCACGAACGACGCCGACGCGCTGGAAACTTGGAACGAGCGCAAGGATAAAATTAATTGGTCTAACGTTCTGGTGACGATGCACACAGCAAGCCCCGCCGTTTTGGAGCGTTTTAACTGCTTGCCCTACGCGAAGAAGGCTTGCTTTGTGCCGTTCGAGACGGAGCTTGAGTCCGGCTTCTACGTCGACCCGCAACTTTGCGGCGGCAATCTTTTGCAGGCGGCGGAGGGTATCGCTACGGGCGCAGTTCAAGCTTACGACGTTTGGGATTTGTTGCTTTACGGAAAGAAGACGCCGATTAAATAAGCTGTTAGCTACTAGCTGTTAGCTGTTAGAAAAATACTAAAAGCGAACAGCTAAAAGCGAACAGCTAAAAGCTAAAAAAGGGAGCTGTTGAAAGTGAGCATTAACGGCAACACGAGTAACCTCTGCTTGATGACAGGCAATGCCAATCCTGAGTTGGCGAAAAAAATCGCTGACCGCGTGGGTGTGGAGCTTGTCGATACCTTCGTTGGACAATTCAATAACGGCGAGACGCAAGTCATGATTAATCGGAGCATTCGCGGCAAGGATATTTTTATCGTCAATTCCACGTCGCAGCCCGTCAACGATAACTTGATGGACTTGCTGATTATGGCGGACGCTTGCAAACGCGCTTCGGCGCACTCAATCACGGCGGTCGTTCCCTACTACGCCTACGCTCGCCAAGATCGTAAAACTCGCGGGCGTGAACCTATCTCCGCCAAGCTCGTCGCCAATTTAATCGTCGCGGCGGGCATGACCAGAGTTTTAACCGTCGACCTCCACGCTGGGCAGATTCAAGGTTTTTTCGACATTCCCGTTGACCACCTGCGCGCGGCTCCCATTTTTGCCGATTACTTCAACAGTCAAAATTTCGGCGAAGATTTGGTTGTCGTTTCACCCGATTTGGGCGGCGTCACTCGCGCAAGAAAGTTGGCGGATTACGTCAAGGCTCCAATCGCCATTATCGAAAAGCGGCGTCCGCGTCCCGGCGAAGCAGAAGTTATGAGCATTATCGGCGACGTGCAAGGCAAAGTTGCGCTGATGATTGATGACATCGTCGACACGGCGGGCAGTCTTTGCGAAGGCGCGAAATCCCTTAAGCGGCTCGGCGCAAAAAAAGTTATCGCCGCGTGCACACATGCCGTCCTTAGCAATAACGCCGTCGAAAAAATTAACAACTCCGATATTGAACAGCTCGTAATCACCGACACGATAGCTTTGCCGCCCGAAAAACAATCGCCCAAAATTACGGTGCTAAGCATGGCGGAGGCTATCGGCGACGTTATCTTGAGCATTCAATCCCACCGTTCGGTCAGTTTACTCTTTAAATAATTAAAAAATTTTTTGCGGGCGGGCAACGTGCTCGCCCCGATTTTTTTTTCAGAGAGGAGAAATTTTTTATGTCTGTTGAAAAAATGCAGTTCCAAGCCGAAACTAAACGGCTGCTCGATTTGGTTGTCAATTCCATTTACACCAACAAAGAAATTTTCCTGCGCGAACTTATCTCCAACGCCAGCGACGCTCTCGACAAACTCCGTATCGAATCGCTCACCAATAAAGAACTCGCCGACGACCTCGAACCCGAAATTTTTATCATTCCCGACGAAAAATCCAAAACCGTCACAATCGCCGACAACGGAATCGGCATGACGCGCGACGAAGTCATCAACAACATCGGCACCATCGCCAAATCGGGCACGAAAGATTTCCTCGACAAAATTCGCGAATCCTCCAACGCCGCCGCGCAGGAGCTTATCGGTCAATTCGGCGTGGGCTTTTAGTCCGCGTTCATCGTCGCTGATAAAGTTGAGCTCCTCACGCGCAAAGCGGGCGAAAATTCTGCCGTTAAATGGACTTCTGACGGCGCGGGCGAATACGAGCTTGAAGACTGCGATAAAAATTCGCGCGGCACAACTGTCGTTCTCCACCTCAAGCCCGAATTCTGCGGCGACGACGAATACAATTTCACCGACGTTTATCAAATCGAACGCCTCATCAAAAAATATTCCGACTTCGTGTGCTACCCGATTAAAATGAATTTTGAAGTTAAGGGCAAACCCGAAGACGAGCCGCAAATCGAAATTCGCACCGTTAATTCCATGAAGCCGCTTTGGACGCGCCCCAAATCCGAATTGACCCGCGAAGACTACGACGAATTTTTTAAGCATCAGCTCCACGAGTGGGAAGCTCCGTTGGAAGTTTTTCACATCAAAGCGGAGGGCACCGTCGAATACACCGCGCTCCTTTGCATTCCCAAGCACGCCGCGCCCAATCTTTATTACTCCGATTATGAAGCCGGCTTGCAACTCTATTCGCGCCACGTTTTTATTATGGACAAGTGCAAAGATTTTCTGCCGGATTATTTGCGTTTCGCCAAAGGTTTGGTTGATTCGCCCGACCTGCCGCTCAATATTTCCCGCGAAATTCTCCAGCAGAGCACCGAAGTTAAAGTTATCGGCAAGGCGTTGGAAAAAAATATTATCAAACAGCTCGGCAAGATGCTCAAAGACAACCGCGACAAGTACGAGGAATTTTGGCTCGAATTCGGCAAATCTATCAAGTTCGGCGTCTACAACAGCATTTACGACACCAAATTAAAGGATTCGCTCAAGGATTTGCTGATTTTCCCCACGTCCAAAGAAAAATTCTCCACTTTAGCCGAATACGTCGCCCGCATGCCCGATTTCCAGAAAAAAATTTATATCGCGGCGGGTAAAGACGCGGCGGCGATTGAACGGCTCCCGCAAATGGAACTTTTGCGCGAACGCGGGCTTGAAGTTATTTATTTAACCGACCCCGTCGACGAATTCGCGATTGATGTCCTGCACGAATACGCCGAAAAACATTTCCAATCGATAACCCGCGAAGATTTCGAGCTTGACGACGCCGAATCACAAAAAATTAAGGAAGAAGTCGCCGAAATCGCCAAGAGCCACGAAGATTTGCTTAAAGACGTTAAAGAGGCCGTCGGCAATAACGTTCACGAAGTAAAATTGACTTCACGGCTTAAATCGGGCGCGGTTTGTCTCGTCACAGCGGAAAATTCCCCGTCGCTTTCCATGGAAAAAACTTTCGCCGCCATGAATAATCCCCTGTTCAAAGCCGTTCAAATTCTCGAACTCAACCCGAATCACGCCGTGTTTAAAAAATTGGAAGCCCTACACGCGCAAGATAAAAATTCGGCGGAATTTAAAGACCTGTGCACGACGCTTTACTCGCTTGCCCTGCTAATCGAAGGCGTCATGCCCGACAATCCCGCCGATTTAGCCAATAAAATCACCGATTTGCTCACGAAATGATTTGTAATTCGTTCAAAAATCGTTTAAAATCCTTTTGCACACGTTGCAGAGGGATTTTTTTCTTGCGGAGGTACGTTTATGAAAAATTTTGATTTAAAAATCCTTGCCAATGAGCCGGTCGCCGAAAAAATTTTCAAATTAACTCTCGACGCGCCCGAACTCGCCGAAAATTCCCGCGCAGGTCAATTCGTTCAGGTTAAAATTTCTGACGAATTCACGTTGCGCCGTCCGCTCGGCATTGCGGGCAATTTGAACGGCAAAGTTACAATTTTTTATCGCGCAGTCGGTCGCGGCACGGAAAATTTATCTAAAAAGCGCGTCGGCGACAATTTAAACGTTCTCGGTGCGCTCGGAAATGGTTTTTCCACGCCGAACGGAAAAGTTTTATTAGTTGGCGGCGGCATGGGGCTTGCTCCGTTGCTGTGCGCGGCGGAAAATTTTAATTCGGACGTTTTAATTGGCGGCAGAACTAAAGCCGAAGTTATTTTTTGGCAAAACGAGTTTAAAAATTACGCCGAAAATATTTTTATCACGACCGATGACGGCAGTTATCATAAAAAAGGCTTCGCAACTGACCTTTTACCCGAAATTTTAGGCGATTATTCCGCGATTTACACTTGCGGACCCGAAATTATGATGCGCGGCGTCGCTAAAATTGCTTTAAATAACAATTTGCCCTGCGAGGTCTCCTTTGAAAAACGCATGGCTTGCGGTTTGGGCGCGTGTTTAAGCTGTTCAATCGACACCGCCGACGGCAGAAAAAAAGTTTGCAAAGACGGTCCAATTTTCGACGCCAAAGCTGTTTTCGGAGGTGATTTCAGTGAATAATTTCGCTTTTCTGGCTCAAAATCCCGATTATCGCTCGTTTTCCAAAGATTGTATCGACGCGGAAATTGCTTTCAAAAATTCCTACGATTCGTGCGTAAAATTAACTCGCACTGCGCTTGACGCCGCCATTAAATATTTCTACGCTAAAAATAACCGCGCTTTTTCCGATAATCTCTTTGATTTAATCGAAAATGCCGGCTTAAACCGTTCTTTGAGCGATAAATTACATTTTTGTCGCAGACTCGGCAACGACGCTATCCACAATAAAAAAGAATTTTCCGCTGAAGATGCGCAACAATGCCTTAAAAACCTTTTTGATTTCGTGAATTTCATTGATAATCGCCAAATTGCCTTTAAAAATTTAATCGGAATGGAAAATATTCTTCAAACTGAACTTTGCGGAATTAAGCTTAATACTCCGATATTTGCCGCGTCCGGGACGTTCGGTTTCGGCGAGGAATTTGCTGATTTTGTCGATTTAAAGCGGCTCGGCGGCGTCATGGTCAAATGTATCACCTTAAAACCGCGTCGCGGCAATGACGGCGTGCGCATTACTGAAACTCCGTCGGGCATGTTGAATTGTATTGGGCTTGAAAATCCCGGCGTCGACGCTTTTTTAACTAAAATTTTGCCGCGAATTAAGGATAAAATGAACATTATCGTTAATATCAGCGGCTCAAGCGTGGAAGATTACGCAAAACTCGCCAAAATGCTCGATGTCGACGGAATTTCTGCCATTGAATTAAATATTTCCTGTCCAAATGTCAAGGACGGCGGAATTATTTTCGGCACGGACGAAAAACAAGCTTCAAAAGTTACTTTTGCCGCAAAAAATGCCACGAAAAAGCCCGTTATCGTCAAATTAAGCCCGAATGTCACCGATATTACCAGAATTGCCCGCGCTGTAGAAAGCTCCGGCGCGGATTGCATTTCGATGATTAATACGCTAATGGGCATGGAAATTAATATTCAGACGTGGCGACCGACGCTTGGAAATATCACGGGCGGCTTGTCCGGCGGCGCAATTAAGCCCGTCGCGCTCAGAATGGTCTATCAAACCGCAAAAAAAATTAAAATACCGATTATCGGCATGGGCGGCATTCGTTCGGCGTCCGACGCGGCAGAATTCTTTTTGGCGGGCGCGTCCGCGGTCGCTATCGGCACCGCAAATTTCTCCGAGCCGTCAATTACAATGAAAATCGCCGACGATTTGGAAAAATATCTCAAAAGTTGCGGCTTAAATTCCATTAAAGACCTAATCGGCAAGGTTAAAGCTTAAAAAAAGTCCCCATCCGAATTGGACGGGGATTTTTTATTAAAAACAAGCGTAAACAGCCAAGGTGCCGCGCCCGACGCTGACGGAAATTTTATCGGCGTCAAGGCGGTTGCTCGTGGCGTTCGGGAAATTTTGCGTCAAAGTCGCGCCGTCAAGTTCCCAGTGCAGATTTTTCGTCGTGACGCCCGCGCAAGAATTCGTCATGGGCAGGAGCGACACGGCAAGCGGATTTTTAAAAAATTTTACTTCAGCAGACTCGCCGCCGCGCAGGTAGAAAATAATTTCGCGTTCGTCGGCTAGGAAAATTTTTCTGTCAATCGCCGCGCAGGTGAAAATCGTGCTATAAAGGTGGTCGAAGCGTCCGCCGAAACAGCCCGTCAGGAGCGCGACGTGTTCGCCGAAAATTTCTCCGGCGCGGTTAAGGGCAAGTTGCGTGTCGGTCAAATCTTTGTCGGCGGGATATTTTTCAACGGGAATATTTTTCGCCCGCGCCCACTCGACGGCAGAATTTGCCGCGCTGTCGAAATCGCCGATTAAAAATTTCGGGACAAGTTCACACGCTCTGCAAAGTTCAATGCCCTTGTCAATGCAAAAGATTTTCCGACCGACGGCGACTTTCTTAAACCAATCTACGTTCGGAGCGCGTCCTCCGCCAACGAATAAAATTTCTTGCGTAGAATTCGGATAAAAAATTTCGCACTGAGGAAGAATCATTTTAATTCGTGATGCCGGGGCGCGTCATCTTTTCGGGCGACATGTAAACTTTAAGCTGTTCTTCGGTGAGCAAGCCCTTTTCCAAAATAATTTCGCGAATCGGGCGGTGCGTGGCGTAGGCTTCTTTGGCGAGCATGGAGCATTGTTCGTAGCCCAAATGCGGCAGGAGTGCAGTCACGACGCCGACGGAGCTATCCAACCATTTCTGGCACTGTTCGCGGTTCGGTTCAAGTCCCGTCAAAAGTTTGTCGACGAAAGTCCGCGACGCATTGGCAAGATAATTCATGGAGCTGCACAGGTTGTAAGCCATAATCGGCTCCATGACGTTCAGCTCGAATTGTCCGTTCTCGACGCCCAACGTGACCGCCAAATCGTTGCCGATAACTTGATAGCACGCCTGATCCATGACCTCGGCGATAACCGGATTGACTTTGCCGGGCATAATCGACGAGCCGGGCTGACGTTTCGGCAAGAGCAATTCATTGAGACCGCAGCGCGGACCCGAAGCCATCAAGCGGAAGTCGTTCGCCATTTTTATTAAAACGAGCGCGGTATTTTTCAGCGCGGAGCTAACGTCGACAAAGCCGTCGGTGTTGTTCGTGGCGTCGATTATGTTCGTGGAAGTCTCAAAATTTTCGCCGGTGATTTCGCGGAGTTTGCGGGCGACGATTTTAATATAGCGCGGTTCGGCGTTAAGACCGGTGCCGACGGCGGTGCCGCCCATGTTAATCAAGCGGATGCTGTCAATCGCCCACTCAATGCGGCGGATACTGCGACGCACTGCCGAAGCATACGAGCCCATTTCTTGACCGAGCGTAATAGGAACGGCGTCTTGCAGATGCGTGCGCCCCATTTTGAGAATATCTTTGTACTCTTCGGCTTTGGCTTCAAGGGCGGTGGCAAGATAATCAAGCGCGCCGGTTACGTTGTGGCTCTTGTAAGTCAAGCAAACTTTAATGGCGGTCGGCAAGCTGTCGTTGGTAGATTGCGCCATGTTCGCGTGGTTGTTCGGCGAAATAATATCGTAGCGACCTTTTGCCTCGCCGATAATTTCCAGCGCGCGGTTGCACAGGACTTCGTTCATGTTCATGTTGATTGAAGTACCCGCGCCGCCTTGAATCGGGTCAACGGGGAACTGGTCGATAAATTCGCCGTCGATAATTTCTTCAGCCGCCTGAACAAGCGCATTGCCGATTTTCTTATCAAGACGTCCCGTTTCCATGTTGGCTTGCGCCGCCGCCTTCTTAACCTTTGCCAGCGACTTGATAAAATCTTCGTCGAGTCTGCGGCCGGTGATGGTGAAGTTCTCAATCGCACGCATGGTTTGCACGCCGTAATACGCCTCGTCGGGAACTTCAATCTCACCCAAAAAATCGTGTTCCTTTCTCATGTTAGCACCTTCTATTAAAATTTTTTTGTTGCCAAAATTTTTCCGCTCTGCCGCCAATCGGTCATCATGAGCGTATCGAAAAGTTTATCAATCTCCTCGTCGGAGAAAAGTTTCAGTTCGCGAATCACTTGCTTGACGGTTTTACCTTCGGTGACGGCTTTTTGAGCAATCTCCGTGCCCTTCGGGTAGCCGAGAATAGTGGAGGCAACCGTCGCATTAGCCATCGTCGCTTCGGCATCTGCGCGGAGTTTGTCGACGTTAGCTTTAATGCCGTCAATGCAAAGGTCAGCGAATTTAATCATGCCGCCCGTCAAGAGTTTGAATTGCTCGGTAAGGTTTTTGATGATGACGGGTTCCCAGACGTTCAAGTCCAGTTCGCCGCCCTCGACCGCCATAGTTATCGCAACGTCGTCACCACAAACTTGATAGCAAATCTGATTGACAAGCTCAGGCATGACGGGATTGATTTTGCCGGGCATAATTGACGAGCCGGGCTGAACGGCGGGCAAAAAGATTTCTTGCAAGCCGCAACGAGGACCCGAAGACATCATGCGCAAATCCGTCGCGATTTTTCCCAAGCCCGTCGCCAAACTTTTCATGAACGCGGACATGCGAATATAATCGTCGCCGTTTTGGAAGCCGTCGAAGAGATTTTCTCTCTGCTTAACCTTAATGCCCGTGACGCGCTCCAGCTGCACGAAGACTTCTTCCATGTAGCCTTCAAACGTGCTCAAGCCCGTGCCCGTCGCCGTTCCGCCCAAAGTCAATTCAAGCGGCTTGCTGAAAAATAATTCGTCCAATAATTTTATGTGACGCGCCGTGAACGATTGATACCCGCTGAACTCTTGCCCAAGCGTAATTGGTACGGCGTCTTGCAAACAAGTCCGCGAAGTTTTTACGATGGTTTTAAATTCTTCAGCCTTGCAAGCAAACGCGGCGTTTAAATGCTCCAAAGATTTTTTCAGCTCGAAGGCGTGACGGTGGCAAGTGATTTCAATCGCGGTCGGGATAACGTCGTTGGTCGATTGCCCGCGATTAACATGCGTGTTAGGATGAACTTTGTCGTAGCCCTTGCGCCCCGTGAGAATTTCGTTGGCGCGTTTGGCAATGACTTCGTTGACGTTCATGTTGGTTGAAGTCGAGCCGCCGCCTTGGAAGACGTCGATAGGGAAATTGCCCGCCATCTTGCCCGTGATAACTTCATCAGCCGCCGCGCAAATCGCCTCGCAAATGTCGTCGTCGAGCGCACCGATTTTGTTGTTAGCCAAAGCCGCCGCCTTTTTAACTTCGGCAATGGCGCGTATAAATTCGGGCAAGTCGTCGCAGGTCGCGCCGCTGATTGCAAAATTATTCCGCGCCCGCTCCGTTTGAATGCCGTAATACGCCTCGTCGGGAACTTCAATCTCACCCAAAAAATCGTGTTCCTTACTCATGCTAACACCTTATTTAATTTTTTATACGCCGACGCCACAAAATTTTTTCTCGCCGCCAACCATGCCTCTTGTGCTGTGAGAATTTTTTTTGCGTCGTCAATCATATTCTGTAAAGAAATTTCGCCGGGACTGCCCGCAGAAATTTTCCCGCGAACATTCGCCGCCGGCTCAAGGACGTTTGCAATTTCCGCGTCCGTGACTTCAAGCCCGCGCCCAAGAATTTTTTCCGCGCAAGTGTTTAAAAGTTCAGCCGTCATATCGGAAATATTTTCCACTGCGCCGACCATTTCGCCAACGATGTCATGCGCCTCCGCGAACGAAATTTTGAACTTGCCGACCAAAAAATCTGCCAACGCGGTAACCGTCGAAAAATTATTTTTCGCGGCAAGGTAAGCTCGCTCCTCATTGAACGTGATAAATTTCAGCGTCTCGGTAAAAAGATTCACCGCGTCCACGCTAGCCTTGAAGCCCGCCCAAAATTGAGCGTGCGTCTCAAACAAATCCATGCACAGCGAAAACGGCGTGTTCTTCATGATAGCGCAGCCCGCCGTGAAAGTTCCGAGCATGTGCGCCGACTTCGATTTAATCATCTCGAACGTCACGGGATTCTTTTTCTGCGGCATGATCGAAGAACAAATCGCAACTTCGCCGCCGATTGACAACAAGCCGAATTCGTTCGTGCACCAAATGTAATGGTCTTGCGCCATGCGGCTGAGATTGACCATCATAATCGCCAGCGCACTTTCGACTTCAAGCAGATAATCTTTCGTGCCGACGCAGTCCAGCGCGTTGGTGACGGTGCCTTCAAAGCCCAAAAATTTTTCCAGCTTGTCGCGGTTAATCGGAAAGCTCGTGCCAGCCAGAGCCGCCGCGCCCAAGGCGCATTGATTTGTTTTTTGATAAGCCGCCTGCAGTCGCTGAAAATCGCGCTGCAAAACTTCAATCGCCGCCGCGTAGTAATAGCCGACAGTTATCGGTTGCGCGGGTTGCGTGTGCGTGTAGCCCGTGATAATCGTCCGTCGATATTTTTCGGCGAGCGCGAACATTTCTTTCTGCAAAGCCAGCACGCTTTGACAAATTTGCCAAAGAGCCTTGCGCGTCTCCATGCGCCAAAGTGCCGCGTAAATGTCATTGCGACTGCGCCCCGTGTGGAGCCGCCCGCCGATTTCAAGCCCGACGTGCTGAATCAATTTCTGCTCAAAGTTGAAATAAATTTCCTCGTACTTGCCGTCGATGTCCGCCGCCGAAAAATTTTCCGCGACCCACGTCAAGCCGTCAAGAATTTTCTGCGCCTCGTCCGGCGTGATAATTTTCTCCTCGGCGAGCATTTTTGCATAGGCGCGATTAAGTAAAATCAATTCCTCGAAGCCGTGCTCATACTCAAGGAAAATGCCGGGCTTAGCGATTTCGTTGCGGAAGTACTCCGACATTTCCGCCTTGATTCGATTTCTTCCGCGCATGATTTATCGCCTCAATACTGTTTAAACATTCTTTGAATCTCGGACAGGTTCATCGTCTTAGTCAGCGCGAGTTGCAGGAGAATACGCGCCTTTTGCGGGCTTAAGCTGTCGCCGTCCAAGAAATTATAATCGATATAAGATTGTTCAGCGGGAATGACGGTGCCGTTGCCGACGCGCGACGAACGCACTACGACAATCCCCTTTGCCGTCGCACGCGCCAAAGCTTTTTCGGCGTTCATGTGAACGGAGCCGTTGCCCGTGCCCGCGTAAATTATGCCCTTGACGCCGGCTTTAATCGCCGCGTCGACGAAAAGCGCGTCATCGTTCGCCGTGCCGTAAATGACTTTGACGTAGGGAAGATCTTTTCTGCCATTGACGTAGAATTCACTGTTTGAAGTGTGGCGGCGCGTGGAGGTGCGGTAGAATTCGGGCGTGCCTTCGTTGACATAACCGAGGAAACCGAGTTCGGGGCTTTTGAAAGTGCTGACGGTGATTGTATTTGTCTTGGTGACTTCGCGGGCGGCGTTAATTTCGTCGTTGAGCGCGACCAAAACGCCTTTGCCGACGGAGTTGGGACTTGCAGCAACGCGTACAGCGTTAAGCAAATTCATAGGACCATCCGCGCTGATTGCCGTTGCGGGACGCATTGCGCCGACCAACACGACGGGCTTGTCGCTGTGAACAGTCAAGTTCAAGAAATACGCTGTCTCTTCGAGCGTGTCCGTGCCGTGCGTGATGACAATGCCGTCAACGTCGCCGCGAGAGAACAGCTCATTAATTCTCGTCGCCAACTTGAGCCAAATGTCATCAGTCATATCTTTGCTGTCGATACTGCAAATCTGTTCGCCCGTGACATTGGCATAATCCTTGACTTGCGGGACGGCGTTAAGCAAAACGTCAATGCCGAGTGCGCCCGCCTTGTAGCCCGTGGTGGCGGAGGCGTCAGCGGCAGAGCCGGCGATTGTTCCGCCCGTCGCCAAAATTACGATGTTGGGCTTGGATTGCGCCGAAGTGATTGCCGTCATGCCAAAGAGTATGGCGAAGACGACCAGCACCTTTGCAAAAAATTTGGTTTTCATAACAACATCTCCTCTTAAAAATTTATGTTAAAAAATTAACGACACCCTACAGCAACATATTGCCGAGAGCCATGCCGACGGCGACGCTAACGATACAGGTTATAATGCCGGGGATTTGGAAGCTGTGGTTAAAGACGAACTTGCCTATTCGCGTGGTGCCCGTGCGGTCGAAGGCGATACCGGCAAGAATCGTTGCGTAAATCAGAACGAGGAAGTAGCCGTTGACGGCGGGGAACATACCAATCATCGTCGGCGGCGTAATTCCCAGCGTAATTCCCAAAGGTGCCAACGCGCCAATCGTGCCCGCTTGACTTAAAATCATCGCGCTAAGGAAGAACAGAATCAGCGCGAAGACCCACGGATTTTCCGCGACAATATCAGCCGCGCCGGATTTGATAAAGTCAATGTTGTTGCGCGTCAAAGTGTCGCCCGCCCACGTCAAGCCGAAAATGCAGTAGACGCCCATCAAGCCGTTCTTGAAAACCGATTGCTCAATGATTGAACTGACTTTGACGTTGCATGCGACGATAATCACGCCCGCCATAACCATCATAACCATTTCAATGCACATGGTCATTGTAAAGGAAACCATTTTGTCGCCGAGCATGGCGGAAGGACGCAGTTCAGGGAAAATGCCGAACGTGACGACGATAGCCGTTGCCAAAAGGTAAAGCCAGACGGCGCGTTTCGTGCTCGCGGAGAATTCTCTGGCTTCGGCAATGTTGGCCTTCTCATTTATCGGTGCAGCTTCGCCGCGCTGAACACGTTCGAGATATTCGGGGTCTTCGGCAAGCTCTTTGCCAACTCTGGACGCCCAAAGACAGCCGCACACGACGCCGATTAAAGTCGCGGGAATACAGACCATTAAAATATCAACGAGCGTGACGCCCGCAGGTGATAGCAAGCCGACCAGCGCAACCGTCGCGGCAGAAATCGGACAGGCAGTTATGGCTTGTTGGGAGGCGATAACCGACATGGAAATTGGACGTTCAGGACGGACGCCCGCCTCGCGCGCAACTTCAGCGATAACCGGCAGGATACCGAACGCGATATTGCCCGTGCCGCACATGAACGTAAAAACCCAGCTGATAATCGGGGCATAATAGCTGATTCTATTTGGATTCTTGCGCAAAAGCTTGACGGCAATTTGAATTAAATAATCCATGCCGCCCGAAGCTTGCAACGTCGCCGCGATAACGACGACCGTCATAATAATCATAATGACATCAATCGCGGGATTGCCCGGCGCGAGTCCGAAGCCAAATACCAAAATTGCAATGGCGACGCCACTCGACATGCCCAGGAAAATTCCGCCGTAGCGCGCACCGACGATTAACATCGCCAGCACTACCAACAGCTCAGCCCAGAACATAAAATCACATCCTTTGAAATGAATTTGCCGATTCCGGCTAATGTATACAAAATACAAGCATGATTTTAGCCGCTTGCGTCGTAATTGTCAATAAAAATATGTTGTTATGTTTGAAATTAATAATGGAGGGAAATGTTGTGAGCCTTTTTGAACTTTTGACGGAGTTGGAAATAGAATTTCAGATGCTGGAGCACGCGGCGGTTTACACGGTGGAGGAGTCGCGGCGGCTGAAAATTTTTGAGAAACTCGACGGGCAAGCGTGCAAAAATCTTTTTCTGCGCAACAAGCGCGGAGAATTTTTTTTGCTGACGTTGCCCGCCGACAAACGCGCCGATTTAAAATCTGTCGCCAAACGATTGAACTTGCCGCGGCTGTCTTTCGCTTCGGAGGAGGAGCTGGAAAAAATTTTGGGCTTGCACACGGGAGCCGTTACGCCGCTCGGCATAATCAACGACGCACAAAAAAAAGCCCGACTAATCATCGACGCCGAACTTCAAGGGAAAAAACTTCTTCTGCACCCGAACACCAACACCGCGACAATCTCGTTGGCGTTCGCGGATTTGATAAAAATAATTCAGCACACGGAGCACGATTTCTTAATCGTCGACTAAAAAACTGCAAACGGGATTCATGACGTTTTCCTCCCAGATGTAGCCGCCGCTGAATTCGCCGCGACTGCGCTCGTCGTCAACGTCAATCGCCGTGCCGTTAATCATGAAAATCACGCCGTCGCGGGTGTTCGGGATAAAATACAAGCCGCTAATCAAGCCGTAAGCCTCGCCGCTGTGCCCGATTAAATCAACTTCAAAATCCTTGCAGAGCCGCGCCCGACTTGCGCCGCCGATTTTGTAAGTGCCCAGCCCGTAATTTTCCATGACGCCGCCGTAAGTGTCGCCGTTCGTGCCGTCGTAAATCCAATGCGGGGAAATTATCGCGTCAAAAGATTTTTCGCTCAGGACGCGCCGCCCGTTGAATTCGCCGCGATTCATGAGCATTTGCAGAGTTTTGCCCAAGTCTTCAAAGGAAAGTCGCAAGCCGCCCTGCGGAGCAAAAATCGTGGCGTTCGTGCCGATTTTGTAGCGGCTCAAATTACTGCGCGGGCGAAATTTATAATCGTCAATCTGCGCGGCGTTCGCGCGATAAATCGTTCCGAGGCGATTAAAAGTTTTCGCGTCGAAATTGTTGACAACGTAGCCGCCGCCGATTTCAAGTTGCTTCAAAATGTGATTCTGCTGATAAATGTCGAAACGTTCGCCCGTGACGCGCTCGATAATCGTGCCGAGAATGCCGTAGTTTAAATTGCAGTAGCGAAAAAATTTTCCAGGCTCCGTAGCAGAAAAATTTTTCGGCGGCAAGCTGTAGCTTTCTCCGTCGACCAAAGAGGAGGTGTGACAGGCAAGCATTTCAAGAGTTATCGGCGCGGCGGGGAAGTTGGGGTTGCGCAATTCAAAGCCCAAGTATTTGCTCGCGTCGTCGTGAAGATTAATTTTGCCCTGCTCAACGAGTTGCATAATCGAAAAGACCGTAAACATTTTCGACACGCTCGCCGCCCTAAGCAAAGTTGTGCGCGTCATTTTTTTATCGGGATTAATGTGCCGCCGCCCGCCGAAGTAAGAATAAATTTCGCGGGCATTTTTAAAGGCGATAACGCCGAGACCTAAAACCTTCGTGCTGTTATCGCCAATCATTGCGGAAAGTTCGTTATCCAAATTTTTCTTGAACATTTTGATTCACATTGCGACGATTGAAATGCCGTTGGCGTCCGCGAAGGCAATCATTTGCTCGCGCTCAACCAAAAGAGTTTTGCCCGCCTC
Source organism: Selenomonadaceae bacterium (assembly GCA_017529935.1). Classification (GTDB taxonomy): domain Bacteria; phylum Bacillota; class Negativicutes; order Selenomonadales; family Selenomonadaceae; genus Quinella. Next base: position 4,811 of record JAFXNB010000050.1, on the reverse strand, counting down.
AATAGCCAACACCGTCGCGCCAACTTGCGCCATTTGCTCAACTGTGCGATAGCCGACTGTCGGCACGTCGAAGCGATTATCCTGTTGCGGCTTTGAAACTTTAGCGACGACCGCGCCGCCACAAGCCAAACGTCCGCCGCGTTCAATGCAAGCGTCCGTTCCTTCGATAGCCTCCAGAGCCATGACCGCCCGATTTTTCACGACGACAGTTTGACCGACGTCAAGGCGTCCGAGTTCCTTTGCAATTCTAAATCCGAATTCCATATCTTGCCGCTCAATCTCCGTCGGTTCGCGTTTGGTTATCGTCCCTCTGCGCGGCATAAGTTTTCTAATCAGCGCGGTTTGGTCGAAGGCTTGAATGCCCGCCTTAGCCAGCTCGCGCACGAACGCCATCATAATCGTATCGTCTTTTCTATCGGGCAAGCTCATGATAAGTTGCAACATGCGGGCATCGGGCACCACTGCGCCGTTAAACAAAAGTTCCTTGGTGACCTTGCCAATCATCGTGACTTTTTGAACTTGGTTGCTCTTTAAGTAGTTCAAAATCGCGTCGAGTTGGGCGACGCTGATGAATTGATAATCCTTTGCGAACTGCGCAATTTGTGTATCGCTATTAGCCAGCAGACCGACCGCGTAGACTTCGTAGCCCAGTTGGGCGGCGGCTCGTGCGCATTCGACGGGCAATTTTCCCGCTCCCGCCAATATTCCGAGCTTCTCCATTAATATGACCTCCGATTTATTTTAAACTTTAACGGCGGGCATTGCGGCGGCAAATCTTTTTGCTTCCTCGTCCCTTTGGCGTTGATTGTCCGCCACGAACGCAGGGAATTTCGAGCCGAGAATCATCATGGCGTTCATGACTTCGTCCTCATTTTTAGTTTCATGGTGCCGCCGTTGAAAAATTTCCGTGACGAGTTTGGACAAATTTTCTAAAGTAATTTTCTCGCCGCGTTGCCATTTAGTCAGACAGATTTGAACGTATTCGCGAACAATATCGGTGCCCGCGTCGTCGAGAATCCTGCCGCCGTCCCTTACAGAATCTTGAATGCTTTTCGCCGTCCAAGTGGCAAGGTTGCTAATTTCCTTTGCAGTCATAATCATTTATTTATCCTCAAAATCGCGCCGCTCACGACAAATGCCGCGCTCCGCGTTGCGTAAAAAGCGCAGGAAATGTTCGACCTCCTCGCAAGAATCAACTTCCTGCTCAATGACGGCAATCGCCTCCGGCAAACTCAAACCCGAACGATATAAAATTTTGTACGCCTTTTTAATCAGCCGCCGACTTTCAAGCGGAATGCCCGCCCGCGATATTCCGACATTGTTTAAGCCGACAACTTTGGCGGGGTGACCGTCGACGATTGTATAAGGCACCACGTCTTGAACTAGTTTGCTCATGCCGCCGACCATGGCGTTGCGCCCGATTTTAACGAACTGATGAACGCCCGCCATGCCGCCGATTACGACTCTGTCCTCAACTGTGGCATGACCCGCGCAGCTGGCAAGGTTGCTCATTATGACGTGGTTGCCGAGCGTGCAGTTGTGCGCCACGTGAATATAAGCCATCAGCAGACAATCATTGCCAATTCGGGTTTCGTTGCCCTCGCCGGTCGCACGGTGAATCGTCGCGCCTTCGCGGATTGTCGTCCTGTCGCCAATAATCGTGTAACTGCGCTCGCCCTTGAACTTTAAATCTTGCGGCGCGGCTCCGACACTGGCGAATTGATAAACTCTGCACTCCCTGCCCAAGCTCGTCCACCGCTCGATAACCGCATGGGGTCCGATAATCGAACCGTCACCAATTTCCACGTCGTCGGCTATCACGCAGTACGGTCCGATTGTGACGTTTTCGCCCAAATGCGCCCTCGGCGAGACAACCGCGCTGGGGTGTATGTTCGTGACGAATTCGCCTTTGCTTTCCAATTTTATCATCGTATTTCTCCTAAGGCTTTACAACTCGTTTTTTCCTTTGAGCACGAAAGTAAAATCCGCTACGGCAACAAGTTTATCGTCAACATAGCCGTCAGTGTGCAGCACGCCGAACAGCCCGCGCACTTTGACGATTTCCGCTTTGGTTATGAGCGTGTCGCCGGGCACGATCACCTTTTTAAATTTAATATTGTCCATGGCACCGAAGAGCGCGATTTTCCCGCGGTGTTCTTCAGGATAGAGCATTGCCACGCCGCCGACTTGCGCCATAGCCTCCAGTTGCAACACGCCCGGCATTATCGGGTGACCGGGGAAATGACCCGCGAATTGCGGTTCGTTCATCGTTATATTTTTTAAGCCCGTCGCCGACTTGAACGGGTCGATTTCCAAAATTCTGTCCACCAAGAGCATTGGCGGGCGGTGCGGTAAAATTTTCATGATGTCTTCGATTTCCAATACCATCTATATCGCTCCTTTAATTGAAGTCTGCGTAAATTTTTTTTGCAAGTTGAGTGTTGAGCGCGTGCCCCGACGCCGACGCCACGATATGACATTTCATAATGCCCACAAGCCGCATATCGCCTATTACGTCCAAAATTTTGTGGCGAACAAGTTCGTCGGGATAATTTAATTTATTGAGCCAGCCCGCGTCGTTGTATACGATAACATTTTCAATCGTGCCGCCCAGCCCCAAGCCCATTTTCCGCAACGTGTCAATCTCTTTTTCGTAGGCAATCGTCCGCGCAGGAGCAATTTCCCGCTCGTAAGTGTCTTCGGTTATCTCGAAGTCGCCGTATTGAATGCCAATCAGCGGGTGCGGATTGACCGACACGAAACTCACGCGGAAACCGTCGTAGGGCAACGCCATGACGAACCGCTTGCCCTCCTTGCCGTCAACGCGATAAATTTTTTCCACGCGGATAATTTTGCGCTCCTTGTCTTGCTCGACACCGCCCGCCGCCCGAATCATTTTAAAAAAGTCTATCGAATTGCCGTTTAGCACGGGCGGTTCTTCGCCGGAAATTTCCACCGCGCAGTTGTCCACGCCGCAAGCATTCAGCGCACTCATCAGGTGTTCAATCGTGAAAACCTTCGCGCCGTTCTCTTCCAGCGTCGTCGCCCGAAGTGTCGCTGTCACGTTGGCGGCGGTCGCGTGAATTTTTGGACGTTCAGGCAAATCTGTTCGCAAAAAAATTATTCCGCTGTCAACGTCGGCGGGCTTCAATTCTAGCCGAACTTCCTTGCCCGAATGCAAACCGACGCCCACGCAGGAAATTTCACTCCTCAAAGTTTTCTGTCTCTGCAAAACTTAGCCTCCTTCCGAAAAAAATTCCCGCTTATTATAGCATTAATATTTTTCAACGTCGATAAAATTTTTCGCGGAGACAATTCGCTAACAAAAAAAACTCGCCGAAATTTTCGACAAGCCAAAGTTACGATTAAATTTTATTTGCAATCGCGCCGCTGAAATACGTCATTGAGATTTGAACGTCGATAAAATTTTTCGCGGAGACAATTCGCTAACAAAAAAAGCTCGCCGAAATTTTCGACAAGCCATAGTTACGATTAAATTTTATTTGCTTGAGCCGACAATCAACTTGCGCACAATGTCAACGGGAATAATCGTGAACGCCATAGCCAAGACGAAAATCCATTCGTTCGCCGTCAAGCCGTAGCAACGCAGAATCGCGCCGCCCAAGTAAGTCATTGCGATTTGAACGACGACGATTAAGCCCATGACGTTTAAGAAGCCCGTGTTGCCGCCGATGTTGTCGAAAAGATTTATTCGGTCGGTGCGGGCGTTGAAGGCGTTGAAGACCGCCGTGAAAATGAAGAACGCGAAGTAGCCCGTCAAAACGTAGACGCTGTCGCCGCCGAACGTAAGGTTGACGCCTTCGGGATTGATGTCGCGGAAATGGTCGCGTGAAAAATCCGTAAGCAGAAATACGAGACTCATCGCGAAAGTCCAAAGTGCGCCGGTGCCGATAGCCGAGAGCATGTAGGGGCTGATAATTTTTTCGTCGCGGCGTTTTGGAGCTTCTTCCATGAATCTATCGAGCGCAGGTTCTCCGCCGAACGCAAGAGCCGCCAAAGTATCCATGACCAAGTTGACCCAGAGAATTTGCGTTATCGACAGCGGATTTTCCAGTCCGAGCAAAGGACACACGAACGAAATTAAAACCGCGCCGACGTTAATCGTAAGCTGGAAAATGATAAACTTGCGAATCGAATTGAAAATTGTTCTGCCGTAGAGAATCGCCTTGCCGATTGATTTAAAGTTGTCGTCGAGGATAACAATTTCGCTGGCCTCTTTGGCAACTTCGGTGCCGCCGCCCATCGCGAAGCCGACATCAGCTTTTTTCAGCGCGGGCGAATCGTTGACGCCGTCGCCAGTCATGCCGACAACCAAATTTAATTCTTGCGCCAAACGAACGAGACGGCTTTTATCCGTCGGGAGGGCGCGGGCAATGACGCGAATTTTCGGGAGAGCTTTTTTAACTTCGTCGTCGCTCATTGCGTTGAGTTCGGTGCTGGTTATGACAATGGCGTCGTCAATCTCAATCAAGCCGGCTTCCTTCGCGATAGCCTGCGCGGTTTCTTTTCTGTCGCCGGTGATCATGACAACTTGCACGCCCGCCGAGTGAACTTGTTCGATAGCTTTAATGGCGTCGGGGCGCACGTCGTCGCGAATGCCCGTGACGCCCACGAACGTCAAGCCGCTGTCGGGAATATTTCCGTCGACAACTTCGCCGTCGTAAGTGACAAGAGCAAGCGTGCGAATCGCGCGGTTAGCCAGTTCGTCAATCTTTGCGTTAATCGCGTCGGTCGAAGAAAGTTTTTGCTTTGTGCCGTCCGCGTCGTAGTAGTAGCTGCACTTGTCAAGG
>JAFXNB010000049.1 GCA_017529935.1 Selenomonadaceae bacterium | reverse complement strand
TTGGGCTTGTACTGGGCGATAATGGCTTGAGCAATTCTCCTGGCGGGTGTGTCTCGTTTCTTTCTTTTCAGCTCTTTTTCTCTCCTATATCAAAAAAATGGATTGTGCTCTCTTACTTACACAATCCATTTTACACTACCTCATTTTACGTTTTCAAACACTTACAAAAACAATCCAACGGAAGGAGATGTGATTAACATGGCAGTGAAAATCGGCAATTCTTACGTCTCTGAAGCCGCAGTCGCTTACACTCAAGCCCGCGCAGACGAAAAATCCGAAAATGTCCTTAGCGATTTGTCAAAACAATTCCACGATGTCAATTTCAACGTCGGTAGCAAAATGTTTAGCGGTAGCGGCACTAATAATTTTTCTATCGCGCCAAATATTTTGCGTCAAATGGCTAATGTTCCTGAAAAAGCGTTTGGCAGGGCGTTTGCCCAAAAAAGATAATGATACGTACCGCAGACCTCATGCAAACTTTTCAAACGTCGATATAAAGATTTAAATGCAAACTAGCAATAAAAAATGGGCTTAACTCCAATTTTCGGAGCTAAGCCCTAATTTTTTGCTAATTTTTAAGCGTAAATATGTGCCGATTGTAATTTTGCGTCGTTAAATAGCTCCTCATCGTCCCGCTACCCTCTAAAAAGCTGTATATAAAGAAACTTCGGAAGGAATTTACCGTTTCATCTGTTAAATCAATGTGTTTGCCGTTGTCGCGAATAATTATCTGCATTTTTTCGCCGAAAATCAGAGTCAGCTCCGCTAATGGCTCGTTTCTCGCGTTATTTTCTACTATCAACATGCCTATTTCCTCAATTATCAGCGAAATTTTCATTGTAAGCTTGGAATTTATGCCGCGTTTTAAAATTTCGCCTTCCGCCCAGTCTCTTAGCTCTAAAACGCGCTCCAAATTCAATTTTTCGTCTCGCGATACTATATCTGCCTCTTCTAACAGCAACGGAAACCTTTTTTCATAGCGAACACGCAAGAAAATTGTAAATAACACGCAACTTATGACCGATGTAAGCATCATTCCTATAAAAAATCCGTTCATGCCAAATATTAAGCCTAAAATTATCGGTATCAGCAAATAAAATCCAAAATCCTTGAAGAATGATAGCGCAAATGCTATTTTCATGTGTCCGCTTATCTGATAATACGTCGAAAATAAGTAAATCAACGCGATAAACGGCATTGAAAAGCCTATTGCGCGTATTGCAAAGACCGTTTCGCCTAAAATTTTATCTTCAATGCTGAAAAGTCCAGCTATTTCCGCGCTAAATATAAAAAATATCGGAATTGTCGCCACTCCAGACATTAACGCCGCTTTTATCGCTATTTTCATTATTTTTTTTATGCCGTCAACGTTTTTTTCGCCTAAATAGACATTTACAATCGGTTCAGCCGCCTCCGCTACGCCTCCTAAGAATAGTGCAAACTGTAAAATACTCACAACGACCGATAAAACCGGGAAATTTTCCTCGCCAAACGTTTTCAAGAAAAATGCATTCAAAATCATGTTGCCTAAGCCGATATAAAGGTATAATGCCGCATGAACGAAGCTAAATTTCATTACTCTGACCGTTTCTGATAGCGAAATATATAAAATCGGCTTTAATGTCTCCGAACCAATGAAAATCCACTTCGCAAATACCACCATTGCCGCCAAATCGCCTAAAATCGTCCCCAATGCTATTCCAGATATGCCAAATTTCGTTCCGAGAATTATTGACGCCACGATATTTACAAAAAGCGTTAAAAAAGTTGCTATAACGCAATTTTTTCCGCCGCCGTCATCATAAACTATCGTTTGCATGAAAAAAATATCGGATTCATCGCTATCGACAGGAAAAATACCGAATAATATTCGCGTGCAAAGGTTTCTATCTCGCCTGTAACCTCGAAAAGCGAAAAAATACCTCTCGACCGAAAAAAAGTACCACCGCAAGCAAAATTGATAACGTTACGGCTAAAATTGCGCCTTGTCCAACAAGTTTATTCGCTTTTTTCTGCCGAAATGCTCCGATTTCAAAAGAATATAGATAAGCTGTGCCGGTTGCAATCAATGATGATAAAAAACATATGGAATATAAAAGCGGAGCCACTAAATTTACTGCCGCCATTGCATTATCGTTCAAAATTTGCGCCGCTATTATATAATTGACTGTATCTGATAAATTTTCTGCAAACATCATTAGTAGCGCGGAAAAAATCAATTTTTTGAACTGAAAACCGCAAAAAGTTTCGTTCATCAGTTAAAAACATCTCCATAGTATTTTTTTTAGATTAAAAAACCCAACGACGCGACGCCGAAGGGCTTTTTTCTTATTTATCGCCGTAATGGGTGCCGCATTTCGCTATTTCTATAACTTCATTCTCGATTTTGAATATCAAACGGTTCTTTTCGTCGATTCGGATGCTCCACCAACCTGATATGTCTTGAAGCAGATTATTTATACGTTTCAACGTCTTTTTGTCCTATGTTTTCCAATAAAGATATTCTAACCATGCTTTTTCTTTCCAAAGTATGTTCATCAGTCAACCTCTATCAATTCGTGACATTCAAATTTTCCGCTTTTTATTCTGCTTTTGAGTTCTTCGATATTCTCATCGCTCCAGAACGGGTCGAGTTCCAATTTACCGCCATATCTTACGCTGTTCATTAAAATTTTTACACAATCGCTCAGGGTTATTCCGGTTGTTTCCTTAAATTCTTCCAAATCCTTGCTGTCAACCATTATATTTATCGTTTCTGTCATTTTTATCGCCTCCAATGTGATTTTAGCAATAAACTTCCGACTAGTCAACGAATTACACTTCCATGTGAAAAATACCGTATGCTGGATTTTTTTCAAGCCGCCTTAAATCATTGTCAGAGGCTTTTTTTCGCTCACTTTACAAATTCCAATATTTTGGAAAACGTAAATCAAACGCCCAAATTACCCCTGATTTTTGTACCTGCCGAAAAACCCGCATAATAGCGCGATACAATTTCCAATATATTGGAAAACGTAAAATGAACCTTTTCAAGACGTGTTTTTATGCTATAATCACTCTCGGAGGTGTTTTAAAATGATTTTCGACGACATTCGCACGCTTAGAACTATCAACAACGCTCCAAACCCTAATATCATCAAAATTTTCTTCTATATAGCCTTTCATCAGCCTCAAGACGGCATCAGAGGCTACAAAATCGAAAAATCCCAGCTCCAATATGATTTGAAGCTCGGTAAATCTACTTTTTTCAATTCTTTGCGCTGGTTGGAAGAAAATCTCGTCGTCAATGAGCTGAAATTGGTTTTGGAGTCCGATTTCATGGTTAATCCCTATATCGTAATGAATAATGGCGACCGCGATGCCCGAATTGACGAATGGCGACGCAGAATTAATCTTGAAGACGCCAGAATCAGGAAAAATAAGGAACGTAGACGCCGCGAGCAGCTCAAAAAGAAAAATCAGCAATAAATTCGGGCAAAAACTCATTTCAAGGGCTTAGCCCTTTTTTATTTCCGCGTTCTGTGCTAAAATTATCGAAAATTTCTCTGGAGGTGCGCTTATGGTTAAAAGAATTTATGTCGAAAAGCGTTCCGGCTTCGATATTCACGCAAAACAGCTCCTCGACGACTTCAAAGACACTTTGGACGTTAAAATTTCGGGTTTGCGGCTGTTTGTGCGCTACGATGTCGAAGATTTGAGCGATGACGACTTCCAAAAAGTCCGCGATATTGTTTTTCGCGAGCCGAACGTAGATAATTTCTATTACGAACTGCCCGCCGACGTCGATTTGACGAAAACTTTCGCGATTGAGTATTTGCCGGGGCAATTCGACCAGCGAGCCGACTCCGCCGCCCAATGTGTTCAGCTCGTAACCGCTAAAAACTTGCCGATTATCCATTCTGCGCGGATTATTTCAATTATCGGCGACATTTCGCCCGAAGATTTCGCGAAAATTAAATCCTACAGCATAAATGCGATTGAATCACGCGAGGCGAGCTTTAAAATCCCTGCTACGTTGAAAATTTCCGCCGAAATTCCGCCCGACGTTGAAATTTTAGCCGATTTTAATAGCTTTAACGACGCTGAACTTAAAAATTTTATAAATCTGCGCGGCTTGGCTATGAATCTTGACGATTTAAAATTCTGTCAGAAATATTTCCGCGAAACTGAAAAACGCCCGCCGACGATTACCGAAATTAAAGTTATCGACACTTATTGGAGCGATCATTGCCGCCATACGACTTTTACGACCGCGATTGACGAAATTTCTATTGAATCCGCCGTTATTAGACGCGCTTTTGAGGAATATTTAGCCGTTCACGACACGAAAAAGGATATTTCGCTAATGGATTTGGGCACAATCGGCGCGAAGGTCGTTAAACCTAAAAATCTTGACATTTCGGAGGAAATTAACGCCTGTTCGATAAAAATTACTGCAAAAATCGACGGAAACGACGAAAATTGGCTTGTAATGTTCAAAAATGAGACGCATAATCACCCGACGGAAATTGAACCGTTCGGTGGCGCGGCGACGTGCTTAGGCGGAGCAATTCGCGACCCGTTGAGCGGCAGAAGTTACGTTTATCAGGCAATGCGCGTGACTGGCGCGGCTAATCCTAATAAAAAATTCGCTGAAACGTTGCCAGGCAAGCTTCCGCAGAAAAAAATTGTGCGTGGCGCGGCTAATGGCTACAGTTCTTACGGAAATCAAATCGGTTTGGCGACTGGACAGGTTCGCGAAGTCTATCACGAGGGTTTTTTGGCGAAAAGAATGGAAATCGGCGCGGTAATTGCGGCGGCACCGGCTGAAAATGTGGTTAGAAGTCGTCCGAAAGCCGGCGATAAGGTAATTTTGCTGGGCGGACGCACTGGACGCGACGGAATCGGCGGAGCGACCGGCTCAAGCAAGGTTCATACGTCCAAATCGCTGACGACGGCGGGCGCGGAAGTCCAAAAAGGCAACGCACCGACAGAAAGGAAGATTCAGCGGTTATTTCGCAATAAAAATGCGGCGAAATTGATTAAACGTTGCAATGATTTTGGCGCGGGCGGCGTCGCGGTGGCAGTCGGCGAGCTTGCGGCGGGTTTGAACATAAATTTGGACGCGGTGCGCAAAAAATATGACGGTTTGGACGGCACCGAGCTAGCAATTTCGGAAAGTCAGGAGCGAATGGCGGTAGTTTTGGATAAAAATGACGTGGAAAAGTTCATTTCGCTTGCCGATGCCGAAAATTTAGAGGCATATGTCATTGCGGAGGTCACGGACAGCGGAAAATTGATAATGAATTGGCGCGGAAAGGAAATTGTTAGCATAAGCCGCGAATTTTTCGATACGAACGGCGTTAAACGGCATATTAAGGCTAAAATTTCGTCGCCAAAACAAATTTCTACGCAAAAAAATATAAAATTCCTAGAAAATCTGCGCGGATTAAATGTTTGCAGTCAAAAAGGTTTGGTTGAGCGATTTGATTCGACAATCGGGGCGGCGACGGTGTTAATGCCGTTCGGCGGGAAAAATCAGCTGACACCGGCTGAAGGAATGGTCGCGAAAATCCCTTGCGCGGGCGAAACTACGACGGCAACGGCTATGACATTCGGCTTTGACGCGGAAATTTCGGAAAAAAGCCCGTTTCACGGCGCGATTGACGCTGTAACGTCGAGTTTAGCAAAATTAGTGGCAATCGGGGCGGATTTTTCGACGGCATATCTGACTTTCCAAGAATATTTCGAGAAACTGGGCGAAAATCCGGAGAAATGGGGCAAACCGCTTGCCGCGTTGCTCGGAGCGTTTATCACGCAGAAAAATTTCGGCGTAGCGGCAATAGGCGGAAAAGATTCGATGAGCGGGACGTTTGAAAGCCTAAATGTGCCGCCGACGCTTGTAAGTTTTGCGGTTGCGGTCGTCGACGCGGAAAAAGTCATTTCGCCGGAGTTTAAAGCGGCAGGAAATAAAATTTATCTGATAAAATGCCAGCGAGACAGTGACGGCGTTCCGATTTTCGGCGAACTCAAGGAAAATTTCGCTAAAATTCATGAATTAATATGCGCAGGGAAAATAATTTCGGCAATGAGCGTACAGAGCGGCGGAATTGCGGCGGCGATTGCAAAAATGGCGATTGGCAACGATATTGGCGTTAAAATCTGCGCGGTTGAAGATATTTTCGCTAAAAATTACGGTGATTTGATTGTCGAGGCGAATTGCGAGCTTGATTTTAAACTTTTGGGCGAAACTATTTCCGAACCGTTTATAATTTGCGCTGACGAAAAAATTTCGCTTGACGACGTTAAAAAAGCCCTTTCTGAGCCGCTAGAAAAGATTTTTCCGACAAAAATTAAAGATTCTGCTGTGAAAATTATTCCGGATAAAATTTATGATATTCCGCGCATATTTTCTAGCAAAATTAAAGTTGCAAAGCCGAAAATATTTATTCCGGTGTTTCCAGGCACGAATTGCGAATACGATAGCGCGAAAGTTTGGAAAAAAGCGGGCGGCGAGCCGGATATTTTCGTTGTACGCAATTTAACGCCGTCCGCAGTCGCAGAAAGTATCGATATTATGGCGAAAAAAATCCGTTCCGCGCAAATAATAATGATTCCGGGCGGATTTAGTGGCGGCGATGAGCCGGACGGGTCTGGAAAATTTATCGCGGCGACATTTCGCAACCCGAAAATCGCGGAAGAAGTCATGAAGCTATTAAAAGAGCGCGACGGGCTAATTTTGGGCATTTGCAACGGTTTTCAAGCGTTAATCAAGCTCGGATTGTTGCCATATGGCGAAATTCGCGACTTGGAAGAGGATTCGCCGACCTTAACGCACAATTCACTAGGGCGGCACGTCAGCCAATACGTAAAAACGCGCATAACAAGCAATTTATCGCCTTGGTTGTCAAAAAATAAGGTCGGCGACGTGCATTTAATCCCAGTTTCGCACGGCGAAGGGCGATTTGTAGCCAGCGAGGCTTGGTTGAAGCGACTTTCGGACGCGGGACAGATAGCGACGCAATATGTTGACGATAAAAACGCGCCGACAAGCGAACTTCCATATAATCCGAACGGTTCAGCGTGGGCAATCGAGGGAATTACCGACAAAACGGGCAAAATCTTCGGGAAAATGGGACATTCGGAGCGAATCGGCGAAAATGTAGCTAAAAACATTGACGGAAATAAAAATCAGCTGATTTTTGAGGCTGGAATAGAGTATTTTTCGTAAAAATGGAGTATTAAGCATGGAAAGTTTTAAAAAAGCGTTCGGCGAGCTGTTCAGCTTGCATGAAGATAGCGCATCAATGGCAGAAATCGTCGAAAGAATAAAATCTGGCGGCGTTTTGAAGGGTACAAATATGTGTATCCTAGTTTTAGCGATTTTTATCGCGTCAATCGGTCTAAATATGAATTCGACGGCGGTAATAATCGGAGCGATGTTAATTTCGCCGCTGATGGGCAATATAATCGCGCTGGGCTATGGAATGGCGGCGTATGACACGCAATATGTCAAAGAATCGTTTTTAAAGCTGTCATTTCAGGTATTTTTATCGGTTTTAACGTCGGCAATTTACTTTTCGCTGACGCCGATAACGACAGCGTCGCCGGAATTGATTGCACGAACCGCGCCGACGATTTGGGATGTTTTAATAGCAATTTTCGGCGGAACGGCGGGAATAATCGGACTAACACGCGAAGAAAGAGGCAATGTAATTCCTGGCGTAGCGATAGCGACAGCGTTAATGCCGCCACTTTGCACGGCTGGCTATGGAATTGCGACGCATTCGACGACATTTTTACTCGGTGCGCTGTATTTATTCTTTATAAATAGCTTTTTTATCTGTTTATCGGCGTTTGCGGTGCTAAAAATCCTGCGCGTACCGGCAAAAGAATACATTTCGGAGAAAAAATTTCGTCAGCAGAAGATTTATCTAATAATTTTGGGCGTGATAGTAATTTTGCCGAGTTTACGCATGGCGCACCTAAGCATTGAGGAAAATTTAGAGAATGTACAGACAAAAAACTTTGTAGAAACGAAATTTAACACGCAAAATCGGCAAGCGGTATCGTATAAACTGAATCCGCAGGAAGAAATTTTAGAAATAATATCAATCGGGCAGGTAACGAGCGACGCGGACATTGATTATTTGCAAAAAGAGATGTTAGAGTATTCATATCTGCAAAATTATCGCTTAAACGTGGTTCAAAATGAATTTCGCGCGGGAATGGACGAAAAAGCGGTAAATGAGCTACTGCAAAACACATTGAACAGCGGAAAATACGTAGGAATTCGCGAACATGAGACGGCGGAGCTAAAAAAATATAAATCGCTAAGCGCGACGTATTATCCGATATATCAGCGGAATTTGGAGCAAAAAAAGCTGTTAGAAAAGCTAAATCAGCGATTAATGGCGGCATTTCCTAAAGTTTCGCGCGCAGAAGGCGGAGAAATACTGTCGGAAGAAAGATTTATGATGATAATTTACGTAAAAGAGCGCGTGACGGCTGAGGAAGCCGGACGAATTAAAAAATTCCTTGAGACGGAAGTCGAAATGCCAATTACGATGAACATACAGGTTGATTCGGCGAACGCGAGCGGTTTAATATCGGGCAACGGAATAATTTGGTAGGAGAAATTTATATGGCGCAGAAATTTTACGTGGCGAGTTGCGTTTTTACGGAGGAATATCCCGCGCTTAGCAAGAAAATTTGCGATTATATGCGCGAAAAATCGGTTCCGATAATCCGTTGTTGCGTGGACAAGTACAAAGTCGCGGAATTTGAAGAGCGAATGCCGGAAAATTATCGTGATGAGTGGCGAGCGATTGAGCATTTTAGAAAATTTCCGCCCGATTCGACGATGATTTCAATTTGTCATAACTGTTTGGCGATATTTGAGGAGCGGCACCCGGAAATTATGCGCGAATCGCTTTGGGAGTATATTTTGGCGGATAAAAGCTTTAAATACCGTGATTTTGGCGGCGAAGCGATAACTATTCAAGATTGTTGGCGGTCAAAGGAAAATTTCGCGGAGCAAGAAGCGGTACGAGAACTTTTGCGGCGCATGAACTTTAAAATCGTCGAACTTGAGGAAAATTACGCGCGAACAAAATTTTGCGGGTATTCGTTATATCAACCACAGCCGCCGCGCAATCCAAAGCTCGCGCCGAAAAGATTTTTGTACGGTGCGCAAGGATTATTTCAAGAACACACGCCAGAACAAAAAAAATCGCTCATGGAAGAGTATTGCGCCCAAATTCGGACGGAAAAAGTTGCGGCATATTGTCATTATTGTGTTCGCGGGTTAAAATTGGGCGGCGCAAAAGTTTTTCACATGGCGCAACTTTTATTCGAGGAAGGTGAACAAAATTAATCTTCAGAAACTGACTTGCAAGGACAAAACGACATTCGACAAATTTTTTAGCTCGCGCTACTGCGAAAATTCCGGCTACACGTTCACGAATTTTTTCATGTGGCGCAAGATGCGTGATTATCGTTGGGCGGTGGAAGATGACGTACTTTATATTTTCTCCACGAACGACAAAAATTTTTCTGCATGGCAACCGATTGGCGCACCAGATAAAATGCAGGACGCGATTACAAAAATTTTGCGCGTGGCGGAGGAAAATCGCGGCGACAAGGAGTTTAAGTTCGTCGTAGTTGAAAAATTTTTCGCTGACGAGCTGGCACGCTATCCGGACGCGAAATTTAACATCACAGCCGAGCGCGACCGTTTCGATTACGTCTATCTTGCGCAGGATTTGATAAATTTGAGCGGCAGGAAGTTTCATAGGAAGAAAAATCATCTGAACGCCTTCCGCAAAGAAAATCCCTACGCCGTCTATCTGCCGATAACGGAAGAAATTATTCCGAAGTGCCGCGCGGAGTTAGATATTTGGTCGGAGGCGCACAAACGCGCCAATCCCGACGACCAGTTCATCGGCTACGAGCAAGCCGCAATTCACGAGATTTTTGACCACTTCGACGCGTTCAAACTCAAGGGCGGCGCGATTTTAATTGACGGAAAAGTTGCGGCGTTCACGTTCGGCGAGAAATTGAATTCTGACACGGCGGTTATCCACGTCGAGAAGGCGGATTCAAACATTCGTGGGATTTACACGGCGATCAATCAAAGTTTTGTCGAGCACGAGTGGTGGGATATGATTTACATCAACCGCGAGGAGGACATTGGCATTGAGGGCTTGCGCAAGGCAAAAAAATCGTATCGCCCGATTAAAATGATTGAAAAATTCAACGCGACGTTGGCATAAAAAAATTGAGCCGCTCCGAAGAACGGCTCTTTTTGTTTGCGCTTATTTAAACAGTTCGATAATTTGTTTGCCGATTAAAATTACAGTCATGCCGATAAAAAGCGGACGAACGTAAGCCGCGCCCTTTGAAATCGCCATCTTTGCACCGCACGCCGCGCCGAAAATCATTCCAACGCCCATTGGAATTGCGTAGGAAAAATTCACCAACCCGCAAGCCGTGAAAACAATCAAGGCGGCAAGGTTGCTGGCGAAATTGGCGGCGCGAGCATTGGCGGCGGCTCCCAAAAATCCGTAGCCCATCATCAGATACAAAAACAACATGAATGAACCCGTGCCCGGTCCGAAGAAGCCGTCGTAGAAGCCCAGAATAAAAATTACGACGACGCCAAGCAAATAATGTTTGTGGGCGACGTGGACAGATTTTTTATCCGCGCCCCAATTTTTTTTCGCCACGGAGTAAATCGCGATTACAATCAGCATGACGACGACCAGCGGGCGCAAAAAATCTGGCGGAATTTGCCTGACGACTAAGACGCCGAGAGCCGAGCCGACGAACGACAGCGGGAACATCACGCGCATAATTTTTTTGTCAATCGTGCCCGACCGCAAATAAGTCAGAAAGCCCGCGCAGGCTCCCATGCACGAGGCAAGTTTGTTCGTGCCCAAGACGTTTAGCATTGGCAAGCCCGCCCACATCAGCGTTGGAATGGAAATTAGCCCGCCGCCGCCCACGACTGAATCGATAAACGCCGCGATAAAGCCCATGCCCGCCATTATCGCCATAAATGTGAAGTCTAACGTTTCCAAATTAAATCCCCCACTTCATGAGCAAAGACTCTTCCTCCTCCGCGCTGAGTTCGTTGCCGTGAATCATTTTCTGCGCGACATATTGCGCCTTAGCAAAAAGTTCTACAAAGCTTTCGTCGTAAATGCGATTGAGTTCGTTGAAAAGATTTTGCGCGTCGTCGAAGGAACTTTGCGCCAAATTATTCGCGGCGCGGCGGTCACAAATCATGCCGAGAGCCAAAATACAGACGCTAATCTCAACGTTGTTTAAATTGCGCGAACGAATAGCTTTGCACAAGTCGGAGACAATTATCTCGCGTCTAATCGTGGAATTCGTCGGGCGACCGTCAATTTTAAACGCGACTCCGAGCGCGTGCGCCGAAATTTGAATCGCGGAAGTCGGTGCGCCGTACAAAACTTTGTTGCAGTCCTTTTTGAATTCGTAGTAAATCCAATCGACCTCCGTTTTTGTGGTTGCGTGCGTGAAAAGATTCGCCATGCGGAATTTTTCGTTGTTGTGGAGGTTGACGAGCAGAGCAATATCTTCATCGCTGCCGCACATGGACAGAGTATAAACGCATTGAATTTTTGTATTCATCTTCAAGCCGCGACCGAGAGTCAAGCCGGGGTTGTAAAGTTCTTCGTCGAGCTGATACAAACATTCTTGCGCGAGACGCCTTTTTTGTTGCGCCGTCCAATTCACGCCGATTTTCCGAGCGATTATAAACAAACGGAGCTTAAGAGATTCTTCGCGGGAATTTTTAACGTCGTCGAGCATCTGCAGGAGCGGTTCGGCGAAATCTTTGTGATTCGTGGCAGAAATAATCGTGTTGACGTTCAATTTCAGCGTGGCGGAGTAGCGGATATTTTCTTCCTTATTTCTGCGGCGGAAGGCGTCGTCGACATTGCGGCAAAGCGAGCGGATTGTATTGAGCTGGGAACGCGGATTAACTCTCCCGCCGAAACGCGCGATTAATTTTGTCTTGGTGCCCTTTTCAATTCCCGTCGCGATAGAAATTTCTGCCGCGCCACGGTCAAGGAGTTCAAGCCCGCGTTCGTCGCGGCAAGTGGCGGCGTCCATGCGGATAATTTTATCCTCGTCCATGAAAATTCTAAACGTGACGAAAATATCTTCCTTCATGCGCGAATAGCGTTCGGGGAATTCGATATTTCCCTTGGCGATAATTTTATAGCCGTTGCCTTCTGCGCGGGCAATCGGGACGCTGATGACATTTTTGCCGGGCGGAAGTCGAAAGCCAGTAAATCTTTGTGACGTGTAAGGCAATTCTTTGCCGGCGGGAATAATTTCTTCGTAATTGCCGCCGAACGTGACCAGATAAAAACTTTCGTTGAGGATATTGCTACCGAAAACGACGCCGATAGACCTGTCCGCCTTGGTGATGCTACGGTTCGCGGTGAAAATTTTCTTCGGCGCGATTTTTGTCGGCGTTTCACGCGGCAAAGTGTTTTCAATTTCGTCAGCGAGTTCTTTATCGTATTTGTGCAAGAAGTAATGATAGACGGCGGCACCACGCGCGACGGCTTGGTCGGGGTCGAGCGCGACAATCGGGTCGAAGCCGAAAAATTTTTTCAGCCGATTGATAACCATGTAGAATCGGGACATGCCGCCGTTCATAATCACCGCGTCAACTTTAAAATTATCCGTGCCGAGCTTTTCTGAGGCCTTCTTGAGCACGTCGAGTATCGGCAGGATAATATTTTTGCGGCTGCCGTATTTTTCAGTGACGGCGGGGAGATTTTTATAATCGTTAAAGTTCAAATCGTCGCCCATGAAATCTTTCCAAATTTCTTCAAGCTGATTCGCGGTGAAAGTATCGCTGTAAGCGTAGCCCGTGGTGCCGATGTTGCCGCCGATTGGGAAATCTTCCTCCTCGTCCCACCAACCCGAATTGTCGCCGCCGAAAGCGTCACTTTTCTGCGCGCTGACTTCCAATTTAAGATTTTCCGCGTAATTTAGGAGCTGGCTCATAACGCCTTTCTCCTCGTTGCGGATTTTTTGGACAATATCGGGGTGCGCGGCGTATTGATTCAGATAATGTTGGAACATAACCTTAGCGAGACACAAATCAAAATCGTCGCCGCCAAGGAGAGTGTAGCGGTTAGTCGCGATGTCTTGCACTTTTAAAATTTCGGGCGCGTCGGGTCGGCGGGAAATTTCATGCAAAGTAATATCGAGCGTGCCGCCGCCCAAATCGAACACCATGACATTTTTTTTCGTGCTCAAGTCCAAAATCTGCGCGGCAATTTCTCCGTTGCGGACTTGATTAATAAAATCGTAAATGACGGCGCGCGGTTCGGACAATAAAATTTGTCGCGGCGAGCCGTCAGCCTTTCTGATTTTAATTCCCGCAAGTTCGGCGGCCTTCAAGGTTGCTTGGCGCATGATGAAATCGAAATTGGCGGGCACTGTGATAACCGCGTCGTCAATTTTCTCCAAGTGATAAATTTTTGCGGCGTTGCGGAGCATGTGCTCCAAAATTCTTGAGGAAACCTGCGCGGGCGTCTTATCGTGAATGTTTGACGATAGACCTTCGGCGAATTCGTTGCCCATCTGGCTTTTGATAGATTTGGCGACAAGGTAAGGGCGCAAGGGGTACCTGCCCTTAGCAAAATCGCCGACAATGGGCTGATAATTTTTTTCATCGTTGTAGTAAACACAGCTGGGCAAAATCGGATTTTTTTTCAGCGTGAACTTTGCTCCTGCTCCCGCGTTATACATGTCAACAGCCCTGTCAAGGTCGACAACTTTGCTGACGATATTTCCGTTCGGGCGGATATTGACTGTCGCCAAAACGGAATTGGTTGTCCCTAAATCAATGCCGACGCACAAATCGTTGTGCTCTTCTCCTTTAATCAACATAAAAATTCCTCCTTACTCCGCAAGCTCTTTAAGGCGCGGGCGCGAAATTTGAACATCTTTATTCTTATAAATCCAGCCAGGCGAAAGAACTTTGACGCGCTTAACTTCGGTCGTGTTCAGGAAAGGCGTGCCTTCATAGTCGCAACTTTCCACCTCGTCAAGGCGCATGTCTTTAATCGAGCCGGGCTTGAGAATCGGATTTATTTCACTGTCGCGAATGAACTGCGCGAACTTTTCAATCAAAATGAACAAGCCGCCGATTTCGGGCGCGAGCTGAATATTTTTCTTGCGGAGTTGGCGGGCACCGTTGCGGGCGTTCAAAACTTCGTCGAGAATGCAACCGTATTTCTCCGAATTAAGCCGCGAAAAAAATTCAACCAAATCATTTTGATGACTCTCTTTAATGCGGGCGTCGAATTCGTCTTGCAAATCCTTGAGCAACATATCGGAGCGATTGAGCATGTTTTCGAGCAGTTCAATTTTGTCCGATTGTGAATCTTTTTTGTCGCCCTTCGCGCTGCTTTTGGGTCTTAAGCAAATATTTCTAAGGAAATCGGTGGCGTCGTAGAGGAAATGCTTCATGTAGACGTTGCCGAA
>JAFXNB010000005.1 GCA_017529935.1 Selenomonadaceae bacterium | reverse complement strand
GTTGGTCACGGTGCCGAGTTTTTTGTCGCCGTCGAAAACTTCACAGCCGATAATGTCGAACGTGTAAAATTCTCCGTCGTCTAGCGGCGCGGCGTCAGCTCTGTCGACCGTCAAAAATTTATTCGTCAAAGCCCGCGCTCCTTCGCGACTGTCCACGCCCGCGAACTTCATAAAAAGTTGCCCGCCGATATGTTTGACGCTCTCGACGTGAAAAATTTTCCCGCCGACAGAAATTTTTTCCAGCCCGTCGAAACGCCCTTCAAAATCCGTCAGCGGAATTATTTTCAACGTACCGTCAAGCCCGCGTGCCGCGCCGATTTTCCCGATGATTATTTCAGCCGCGGATTGCAATGATTTTGTCATCTTCCACCAAAATTTCTACGTTCATAGCCTCGCGCAGGTTGTCGCCGACTTTGAGTTCGACTTGCCGCTCCGTCGTGCCCTGAACGATTTCCGCGCCGAGTGCCAACTTCTCGAAAGTTTCTTTGCGGTGCCGCGCTTCGTCCAAGCGTCCTTGACGCGGAGCCATTTCGCCGCTGAAAAAATTTCTAATCTGCGGTTCGTGCTGAGGATTTCTTTCCAGCTCGCGTTGCATGTCGATGTTAATCTGTTTGAGTTCAAGCTCCATTTGTTCGGCGACTCTAACTGCCTCGTCGACGAGCCGCGCCCGCAATTTTTCCGTGAGTTTCGCTTTGACCGTAACGGGGACTGTCATTTTAATGCTGTTCATTTTCTTAGCTCCTTTCGTTTGGCTTAAGTTTAGCAGGTAATTCTTCAAAGTCAATCAGCAAAAGTTTTTCTTGTCGCCGGTCGCGGCTCTGATATATAATTCGCGACAAAAGGAGGGAGGATTGTGATTAAGAAACGTTGGAAAAAAATTTTGGCGGCGTCGCTTATCGTCGGGAATTTATTTTGCTTGCCGATTGCCGACGCGGAATTTAAAACTTACACGGCGATGGGCGTCGACTACGGCAACGAGCTTGAATCGCAAGATATTGTCAAACTTCGCGCACGTGACAAGGCGATAAAAAATGCCGTCAAGCAAGCGGGCGTTTACTTGAAAAGTTATTCGCGCTCCATAAACAGCGAACTGACCGACGACGAAATCACCGCGATAACCAGCAACACTTATGAAATCGTCGGCGAAGTCAAATACAATCGCGTCGCTAAGCAAGTGACTGACCAAATTATACTCGTCATGTGGGAGGCAACGGTTGATGTCAAAGTCGACGACAGCGAAATTAAAAATTGGTATAAGCGCGACTCCGACGAACGCTCCAAGATTATAAGTCAGACGCGCGAATCGAACGAAGCCGCCGCCGATAACGAACGCAAAGTTGAAGACCTGCGCAAGCGTGCCAACACCGTCACCGACGACGCCGGACGCGCTCAACTCAAAAAAGATTTCGAGCAAGCTGATAACGAATTCCTTTACAATCAAAAAATCGAGGAAGGCACCCGCGCAAGCTACAGAGGCGACCTTGACGAGGCGGCAAAATTTTACACCGAGGCAATCGAACTCAATCCTAACAACCCGAAAGCTTACGTCGCTCGCGGCAGCACTTACACCGGCACCGTTTCAGTGTTAAAGCACAAAATCGAAGACTCTCCGCGTTTTAAAAGAGTTAAATCACACGGCAACAGCGCGGAAACTTATTACAGGCTGGCACTGGAAGATTTCGGCAAGGCGATTGAACTTAACCCGAACGACGCAATGAATTATGCTTATCGCGGTTACGCCCATTACACCTTTGGAAAATATCCGCAGGCTCTCGCTGATTACGACCGTGCTTTGAAGATTGATTCGGCTTGTCTGTGGGTTTATATGGTTCGCAGCATGTATTATAATCATATTAAGAAAGACACCAAGTTAGCAATGGCAGATTTGAACAAAGCGATTGAGCTCAATCCCGACAAGGCGGGCGGCTATTCCATGCGCAGTTTACTTTATAAGAACGCTAAGCAATATCAGTTGGCTCTCGCCGACATAAACAAAACTATCGAGCTGGAACCAAACGAAGGTCATCACTATTATTCGAGAGGCGGTCTTTATCTGGAGCTTGGCGATTACAATCGCGCCCTTGAAGACTTCAACAAATGCCTTGAGCTTGACCCCGAATTTTATGTTGTACGGCTCGGCATGGTGAAGGCTCACGAGAAACTTGGACGATACGATTTGGCAATAGAAGACTACAACCAAATTATAAAAGATTCACCCGACACGGCGATTTGGTATTACAGGCGCGGCGAATGCTACGAAAAGCTCGGCGACAAAGCAAAGGCAAAGGCTGACTTCGACAAAGCAAAGGCTCTGGGCTTCAGCGTTTAAAATTTTTGATTCCTTTCGGCGGCGGGCGGCAGAAATATTTTTCTTGTCACTAGCCGCTTTTTTGGTGTAAAATGCGCGGAGTAAATCGGCAGTTTGTAAGGGAGTGATTTCATGAGCGGCGACGAGACAAAAACCGTCAGCGACGAAACCAGAATGTTCAGCTTCGGCGTCGAGGAAAATCGTGCGCAAAAAGTCATAAAGAACGCCTACAAGGCAATGACCGAGAAGGGCTATAACCCTGTGCATCAGCTGGTCGGCTATCTTTTGAGCGGCGACCCTGCCTACGTGACGAGCTACCTTGAGGCGCGTAGCATGATTCGCAAGGTTGAGCGCGACGAACTTTTGGAGGAGCTAGTGCGCAATTATCTTGAACGATTGGAGGGCAAGACGTGAGAGCTTTGGCTCTTGACATAGGCGACAAAACAATCGGCGTGGCGGCGAGTGATTTATTGGGCTTGACGGCGCAGGGCGTCGAAACAATTCAGCGCACGTCGAACAAGGACGACTTAAAGCGGCTCGGCGAACTTGTGAAAAATTTCGAGGCGACGACTTTTATCATCGGCTTGCCGAAAAATATGGACGGCACCGAGGGCGCACGTTGCGAGCTGGTAAGAAAATTCGCGGCGAAAATTTCTGCGGCGTTCCCCGAAGTCAAACAAATTTTTTGGGACGAACGCTTGAGCACCGTCGCCGCCGAAAAAAATTTAATCGCGGCGGATTTAAGTCGCAGGAAGCGCAAGAAAGTTATAGATAAAATGGCGGCGGTTTACATTTTGCAAGGCTGGTTGGACAGCAGGGGAGGAGATTTTTAAATGGCCGATAAAGAAATTTTGGACGACGATTTTTTGATTGAAATGACCGACGCGGACGGCAACGTTTTCTATTACGTTGAGGAAATGATTATCCCCGTCGACGGCGAAAATTTTGCGCTGTTGGTCGAATATAAGGGCGAACACGAACACGGCGATTGTTGCGGTTGCGGCGACGATTGCGATTGCGGCTGTGAGGACGACGACGTTATCATTGCGAAAATTATCATAAACGCGGACGGCGAGGAAGAATTTGTTGAGCCGACAGATGAGGAGTTCGAGAAAGTTCAAGCGGCTTACGAAAAACTTTTGGATGAGGAAGAATGAGCGACGCCGATAATAAAAAAATTTCCGCCGACAAGGACACGGAGAAATTAAAGATTCCCTCTCGCCGCGAAGGCAAAAAAACTTTTCGCGAAAAAATCAGCAGCTCACTCGACGACCTGCGCGCGGAAATTTCTTTCAAGTACGTGGCGACGGTTGCGGGCGCGGTTTTTGCTTGCGTCGTGGTTATCGGCGCGGTGTTGGTCTTCGCTGACCCTTCCGTCGTGCACCTTGAAACGCACAGCAAAACGGCGACAGATACCGAAACGCCGACCGCCGTCGAAGAGGAGAAGCGAATCAACATTAAAATTCGCGAGGGGAATTCGACCGCTGAAATTGCTGACAGGCTGGCGGAAAAGGGCATTATCGACAGCAGCTTGAGATTCCGGATTCTTGCGCGATTTTACGGCTACGATGACAAATTCCGCCCTGGAGCTTACACGTTTGCCGCCAACATGAGCGACGATGAAGTTTTCGAGAAACTTTTGACGGGCGAGAAAAAATTTGTGCGCTTCACGGTGCCCGAAGGTTTCGGCGTCAAGGAAATTGCCGAGCGGCTGTACAATCTTGACCTCGTCGACAAAGACGAATTCCTCAAGGCGGCGGAGGATTTTACGCCTTACGAATACATGCGCAAACGCCAAAATGTTTTCTTCGCGGCGGAGGGTTTCCTGTTCCCCGACACTTACAACGTCGAAAGCGACATGGAAGTTGGCGAACTTTTGGAACTCATGGCGAGCACTTTTGACAGCAAGCTGACGCCGTCGATGCGCAAACGAGCAGAGGGCATGGGCTTATCGGTTTACGATTTGATAACGCTGGCGTCGCTTGTGGAGCGCGAAGTCCGTTTCCCCGAAGACCGCCCGATTGTCGCGCAGGTTTTGTTAAAGCGGCTGAAATTGAACATG
>JAFXNB010000004.1 GCA_017529935.1 Selenomonadaceae bacterium | reverse complement strand
CTTGCAACGGTGGTTTTCGCGCTGCCGGGGTTGCCCGTAAAACTCATGTGCAAGGCGGCCTTTTGTTTTTCAAGATTCATATCGACGCGCATTTTCTGCACGCGGTTTGCGGCAATAATCTGTTCGATTAGGGCTTTTTGCTCCGTCAAGCCGATCATCTCTTGGAAGTCGGCGTAAGCGTCGTTGCTTTTTTCCTCGCTCTTAACGCTCAAGCGGTCAACTTCGCGGTAGGCGGGATAAGTTTTGTTTTTCAAGGAGCTGTTGAATAATTTTTCGCGGACGTTGAAAATATCGGACGCGCTGAAGGTGAGCTTGTCGCCCATTGCCTCCAAAAGTTCTTCGTCGGTGTAAAGCGTCGCCGAATCCGCATCGCTCAGCAAATCTTTCAGGTAGCTCAAGGCGGTTTCGCGATTGCCCGCGCCCTCGTGCAATTCGATTATGTGCAAGTCGTCTTGAAGGCGGGCGATAAGTTGCGGCGCGAAACCGGGTCTGTCTGCCAATTCGATAAAGATGCAAAGCGTGTTGCGTTGATAGCGTTTGACGGTCTCGCTTACAAATTCCACAACTTGTTCGTAGGCGTGCGCGAATTGCCCCGAATTAACTTTTTCGCCGCTCAACTCGATTATGACCGTGCCGCCCGCCGCGTTCTCCAAAATTTTTTCAAAGTCGGTCTCGTCGTAGCAATTATCGGTTACGTTCGTGATAATGTTGATTCGGCGGCTGACGAGGCGTTTATTGGTGTAAAGCGTGGCGACCAGCAAATTCGACAGGCTCAACGCCGCGCTGGTGTTGCCCGCAAGAATTTTATAGTGGACGGGCTGACCGTAGAAGTGGTGAACATTTTCCTTGGAATAAATCCGCTCGAATTCCTCTTTAAAAGTTTCGTCGGCGAGAAGATTTTGCGCGTCTTTCTTTGCGGTTTCAAAGGGCAAGCGTTTCACGGGGCAAATAATTTCCGTCAACTTGAACGTCCGATTCTCCAGCGCGTCGAGTCCCAAGTCTTGATTAATTTGATAATAGTCGAAGTTGAAGTTTTCGGAGCGGTTCGCCCTGTCGAAAATTTTGCTGAACTTGGTTGTAGTTATCTCCTGCAAGTCCTTAATCTTGACGCTTTTAACGCCAAATTCGTCATGGTCGGCAAAAAATTTTTCTAAAAGGCGCGTCAACTTGGCGGTGGTCAATTCTTGGAAACCGTTGACGGCAACGAGCATTTGGAACACGTTTTGTCTGGAGCGGTGAATCAAAACTCTGACTTTGTCGCCGTCAATGCCCTCCGAAAGCGCACCACTCAATTCGCCAAGCTGAAATTTAAACGCCCTGGAATTTTCAAAGCTGTTAGAGACGTTCTTGGGAAATTTAAATTCGCAGGTCACCTGAAATTTGTAGAAAAGCATTAAATTATCCTCCGTGTCAGCAGATATTAACTTTTCAAAGATGCCGGTGGCTTGATTGCCGCGCCGCTCGACTAAAAATTTCCTCCTTCCCGTTTTTCAGTCGGTAGAAATTTTATCGTAAGAAAATTAATTTCTCTTAAGCGGCAGGGCGATTATACCACAAAAAAAATTTCCCGACGAAAAATTTTTAGCGCGTCGGAGAATTTTTACGGCTTATATTTTCTTGAGCTTTGAGCCGCTGATTTTATAAATGTCGTCGTTTACGTGGAAAGTTGTCGCCGTAAAGTCTTTAAGGGTGACGGAGCCGCCCGCAACTTTGAACGTAACGGCTTGATTCTTTTTACTGTAAGACGCCGCGAAGTCAAGATTATCAAGAGTCAACGTATCATTATCATCGAAGCCGGAAATAATATCTTTGCCGTCGCCCGCGCCGTAGATAAATTTATCCGCGCCGGAGCCGCTGTAGAGCGTGTCATTTCCCGCGCCGCCCCACAACGAATTATTCCCTGTGCCGCCGTAGAGCTTATCAGCACCCGCGCCGCCGTCTATCGAAAGATTTTTCCCGTGGCTCACGATAGTATCATTGCCCGCGCTGCCCGTTATCGAAGTTTTTTTGTAATCGCCCGCCGCGAAGTCGAATTCGTAGCCGCTACCACTTACCGTGACCTTATCCGCGAGAGAACTTTTTTTCAACGTGATAACTTTTTTCTTCAGGAAAATGCCGCCGAGATTTTTAACGCCCTTAACTGTCGCCAGCGTCGCCGAAGATTTTTTCGAGTAAGTGATAGCGTTGTTGTTGAGCGTGTAGCCCACCGTCGTCGTCTGCTTGTAAGTGGCGGTTGTCTTGTTTAAAGTCCAAGCGTTAGTCGTTTTGGATTTAGTCACGTCGGAGCCGAGCTTGAGAGTATAGCCGTCGCTGACTGTGACTGTGCTTTTATTTAATGCCGAATCAGATAACGTGATAACTTTTTTCTTCAGGGAAATGCCGCCGAGATTTTTAACGCCCTTAACCGTCGCCAGCGTCGCCGAAGATTTTTTCGAGTAAGTGATAGCGTTGTTGTTGAGTGTGTAGCCCGCCGTCGTTGTCTGCTTGTAAGTGGCGGTTGTCTTGTTTAAATTCCAAGCATTAGTCGTTTTGGATTTAGTCACGTCGGAGCCGAGCTTGAGAGTATAGCCGTCGCTGACTGTGACATTATCCTCGCCGAGGGATTTTTTCGATAACGTTACAACATTGCCGTTTAAAGAGATACCGTCGACAGATTTAACGCCGCTGACTTCAATTAAATTTTCTTCCGACGTACCATAATTTGCGCTTTTATAATTTAACGCCCACGAAGGTGCCTCCTCGCCGTCAATGTTAATCGAAAGATTTTTACAGTATTTAAAGGTTATGGAGCCGTCGCCGACTTTAATGACCAAATTCTCGCCGCTTGTTTTCATTGAATATTTACCGCCGGAAATTTTAAGCGTGTCGTTGCTATCGAAGCCATAAACAATATCGTTGCCGTCGCCGTTATTATATTCGACAACACATTGATGAGCCGCAGGTCTTAAGCTTATCAAGTCACTGTCTGCGCCGCCGCTTATCGTCGAGTAACTCTTGAGTGCAAAAATCGTATCGTTGCCCGCGTCGCCGTAAAATTTATTGCTTTGAGCCTCGCTGTAAAGACTGTCATTGCCTGCGCCGCCGTGAAGTGTATTTTTGCCGTCGAAGGTGTAAAGCGTATCGGCTTGAGCGTTGCCATAAAGTTCATCGTCGCCGCCGCCCGAAGCCAAATAATAATGCGTTTGGGAGGCGTTGGCGGCGTTGTCTTTCAGAATGTCATTTTCTGCGCCGCCGAAGATACTGCAGATTAAATCGCCCGTTGCAGAATTTTTAGCGTAAGCTCTGCGCGTTGTGGTGCCGTCGGCTTCTTTAAGATAAAATTCCTTGTTCGCTCCGTCAATTAATTTTACGGATTCATCGCCGACTTTAATCAAGCCTGCGTCGTCAACTCGGATAATAACTTCGTTTGAGTAATTGACCTCCACTTCCTCGACATAGCCTTTTTTAATGTGGAGCGTCGACAAGGCGGCGTTTGAAAATTTGTTGGCGTTGAAATTGTAAATGGTATCGGAGCCGTCGCCGGCGGAATATTCAAAGACACGCGGAGCCAATCCGTCATTGATAATCGTATCGTTGCCTTTGCCGCCCGACACTGTGCTTTCGGAATTCATTTCCTCCGCATAAGCGGCTCCGGCTTTGACGCCCGAAAAAATACTATACGCCGTATCCAAAGCATTAAGCGCAAGACCAAGGGGCGCGTAAAGTATTTCGGCGGCGTTCATGAACAAACTGTTAATACTCAACGGAACGCCATACTTATTTTCCAGAACACTTTTGCCAACTTCGCAACCCGTTTGGAAAACCGCTCCGACAATTTTATTTACGTCCTCCGCTGAATATCTTTGCAGGAGAATATAATCATGTCCGTCGCCGCCCTAAATAGAAGCGTGCGTATCGTGATAAGCCTCTATTGTGTCGTTGTCTTTGCCCGCGTCGATTGTAACTAAGTCGCCCGAATTGGTAAAAATATAATCCTCGCTCGGACGTGAGCCTTTACCGTTGTCGCCTTGTATGTAAGCGTTGTTCCCATAATTCGTCAGAAGATCGCCGTCTTCGCCGCCCAAGACAATCGCAAAGTCACCTTTGTTCTCGATTACGTCAAGCCCGGCATTGCCCTTGATTAAAGCACTTTCGCCGCCGTTGAAGATAGCATCCGCGCCCTTTGTGCTGCCGCCGTTTAGCGTGATATTGCTCCAGGAACTTGCTACGCTTATAAAATTTTTACCGTCGCCCGCCGCGATTGTCAGATTTGAGCCGCCGTCAAGTTTATCCTTATCGGCAACAGTCCCGAAAATATCTTTGACGCCATGAGCAACTATCGTGTCGTCTTTATCTTCCGCCTTGACAGAAATATTTTCGCCGCCGCCGCCCACGCTGACAAAATTGTTGCCGCCGCCAGCGTTGATTGTCACGCGCGAGCCGCCGTAACTTTGAATCATATCATTGCCCGCGCCCGCCGTTATCGTGACATCATCGCCGCCGAGAATTGATTCTTCCAATACGGCGTTATCTGCGTGAATGGTAACCTGTTTTCCGTCCGATTCTATAACGTTGTCCTTGCGGTGCCACCTGAAGGCTACGTTCTCAATGGTATTGTTGCCGCTACCGCCGTTTATCGAGACATGTCCCGCCAAATCGTAAGAATTCTTTTCTGATTCATAAACGCTCAATTCGAGACCGCTTATATCTCCGTGCCGGGCAAAATTTTTAATGTAGTCGTTATCTGCGCCGCCGTCGATTGTCGTTTCTCTTACGCGGTTATTAATTGTGTCGTTGCCTGCGCCCGCATTGATTGTAACGTTATCGCCGCCGCTTGAAATATAATCGTCGCCCGCGCCGCCAGTGATTTTTGAGTTGTCGCCGTTCCATGTTATATGATCACTACCTGCACCACCGTCGATTGTGCTATCAGAACCGCCATAGCTTATAGTATCGTCGCCTGCTGAGCCGTTGATTGAAACTTTGGAGCAAAGATTGCTGTGAATGTAATCACTACCTGTGCCGCCGTCGATTGTCGTGTCAGAGCCGAAGTTATAAATGGAATCGGAGCCTGCGCCGCCGTTTATCATTGCGCAGGAGCCGGTAAATTCGTTGCGAATGGAGTCTTTGCCCGCGCTCGCGTCGATTATGACGTTGGTGCCGTAGTTGGAGATGGAATCCGCGCCCGCGCCACTGTCGATTATGACGTTGTCGCCGCCGTTGGAAATGTAATCGTTACCCGCGCCGCCCGTGAGATTCGCACCTGAACCAGAAACCGTCGGATGTTTGCCGTCAACGTAAATATATTGCCACTCCCAAACGTCATCATAATCACTGCTAACTTTTTCTTTAGGATAATCCCAATATTTTTCTCCAACGTAATTGTAGGGATAAGAGACCGGATAAGATTTCTTCCAACCCAAATACTCGTCATATTGCATCATGATGGAATTTGAAGAGCCGTTCGATATTTCCAAGTGACCGTCGTCGTAAGTCCTTACGCTGTAATAATACGGCTCAACGAATTCTAATTTAGAATTTGCATCACGAACGAGATACATCACAATCGCGCTCCTTCCCTAAAAATCCGCCCGATATTTTTTGCATTATAACTTGTTGTCGAATCGCTTGCAATTACGGCAAAAAAAATTCCCGCCGCTGTGACGGGAAGAAAAAATTTTAGTCAATCATTTGCTATCGGGAACGGGAACTTCTTTAAGCCGCGTGATTCTGCCGACTTCAATACCGCTCATGCCGACTTGATTTAGATACTCGGCGAGAATTTCGTCGAAGGTGCCGTATTCGCCGACAATCTTCAAACCTTTTAGCATGGAGTAATCGTCGCCGCCCAAAGTTTGGAAATCGGCAAGCGCAATCGTGTAAGTTTTATTTTCGTCAAGCGGCTGCCCACCGACAAAAATTTTTTCGACGCGGTGCTTGCCGGGCTTGGACGGGTCATAGCTGAACGTCATGCCGCTCACGTTCAAAAAGCCGCCGAACGACGCGGGATAATATTCAACGGAGTGTTCGAGCATTTCGCGAACCGTCGCGCCTTTAATCTCGGCTACGCGCAGTGTATTTCCGAACGGGAAAATCGCCATGGTGTCACGTTTCTTTACGTCGCCTTCGGGCAAGTTAGCGCGCAGACCGCCGCCGTTGACAATGGCAATATCGGACTTCGCCACCCAACGAAATGCATCCGCCGCCAAATTTCCAAGTTCAGATTCGTTGCGGCGGACAAGTAGCCGTTCGCTGGAAAGTTCTTTATCGGAGTGAGCAACGACCACGTCCAAAAGTTTTTCTGCTTTATCGTTGGCGTCCTTCAGCAAAGCGAGAATTTTTTTGTCGGGGACGGGAGCAATCGCTTTAATTTCTTCGGCGGTGAGGAGTTCAGCCTTCTTGGAAACAATTTTGTGATTCTCAACTTCAATCGTCGCCTTGCCGAGAAAATGTTCGTAGCAACCAGTTTGAACAATCAGCGTATCCTTAACGCGCAAGCCTTCGGGGAGCGTGGTGTGGCTGTGCCCGTCGACGATTAAGTCAATGCCGTCAGTTTCGCGGGCGATTCGTTCGCTGGTGTATTCGGAGCTGGCGTCAACGCCCATGTGCATGATAGCAATCAGCACGTCGCATTTCGGGCGGAGTTTCTTAATCATTTCCTTCGACACGTCCACGGGATTTAAAAATTCAACGGTCGTTACATTTTTCGGATTTGTCTTGAACATGGTTTCGGGCGTCGACAATCCGAACACGCCGACTTTAATTCCGTCGACCTTAAAAATTTTGTACGGCTTGAAGAGGAGCTTGCCGTTGTTTTTGCGCACAACATTTGCGTCGAGGAGCGGGAACTTCAATTTCTTGACGAGCTTCTCCAGTTGCGCCGAGCCGTAGTTAAAGTCGTGGTTGCCGGCAGTCATCGCGTCGAGTCCCGCCTCATTTAGTAGCGGCACCAAACTTTCTCCGCGGCTGATTGTTATCATGGGCATGCCGTGGAAAGTGTCGCCCGCGTCAAACCAAAACGTCGCCGGATTTTGCGATTTAACTTTCTTGACCGCCGCCGCCAACTCCGCCAGCCCGATACTGTGCCCGCTGTCGTCCGTGTCTTGGATGCGCGAGTGCATATCGTTCGTGTGGAAGATGACAAGTTCTGCCGCCGCGCAGATTGAAACGTTCAGCAGAAAAACGGCAATCAACGCGCCGAAAAATTTTTTTACCATGTAAACACCTCCTAAAATTTGCTTGCTAATTATAGCAGAAAAATTTAAGATTGGCGCAAAATTAATTGAGGAGGAGAGAAATGTTTATCGCGGACAAATACGACGTGATAGTAATCGGGGCGGGGCACGCGGGAATTGAGGCGGCGTTGGCTGCGGCTCGGCTCGGCTGCAAAACTTTGCTTACAACTTTATCTTTGGAGAATTTGGCGATGATGCCTTGCAACCCGTCAATCGGCGGACCAGCAAAGGGGCATTTGGTTCGCGAAATCGACGCGCTGGGCGGGCAAATGGGAATCGCCGCCGACGAAACTTGCATTCAATTCCGCACGCTAAACACCGGCAAAGGTCCCGCCGTTCGAGCGTTGCGCGCTCAAGCTGACAAAAAAATTTATCAAGCCGTGATGAAAAATTTTTGCGAGAACGTCGACGGTTTGGATTTAAAGCAGTTGCTGATAGAAAATATTTTGGTCGAGGAAAATAAAATCGTCGGCGTCGAGGCGGAGACCGGCGAAACTTTTTTGGCACGCGCGGTGATTTTGGCGAGCGGCACTTACCTTAGCGGGCGAATTATTATCGGCGAAAGTATTTTTGACGGCGGTCCCAACGGTCAGCGGGCGGCGATTAAACTTTCTTCCGCGCTGAAAAATCTTGGCGTCAAACTCATGCGCTTCAAGACGGGCACGCCTGCGCGGGTCGACGCGCGGACTTTGGACTTTGGCAAAATGGAAATTCAGCGCGGCGACGAACCTCCACAAAATTTTTCCTTCATGACTAAAACGCCCGTGAAAAATCGCGTCAACTGCTACCTGACTTACACGAACGAGCGCACGCACGAAATTTTACGGCGCAATTTACACCGCGCACCCATGGCGAACGGAATCATCGAGGGAATCGGTCCGCGCTATTGCCCGTCGATTGAATCGAAAATTATCCGCTTCCCCGACAAGGAACGCCACCAACTTTTTCTGGAGCCGGAAGGTTTGAACACTCAAGAATATTACATTCAAGGCATGTCGACTTCAATGCCAATGGACGTGCAGATAGAATTTTTGCACACGATACCGGGGCTTGAACGCGCAAAAATCATGCGGGCGGGCTACGCGATTGAATACGACTGCTTAGACCCGCTGCAACTCAAGCCGACGCTGGAATTTAAAACAATCGCTGGCTTTTTTTCTGCGGGACAATCGAACGGCACATCAGGCTACGAGGAGGCGGCGGCGCAAGGATTAATAGCGGGGATAAATGCGGCGGCGTTCGTGAAAAATTTTGAACCGCTGATTTTGAAACGTTCGGAGGCTTATATCGGCGTGCTGATTGACGACCTAGTCACGAAGGGCACTAACGAGCCGTATCGAATGATGACTTCGCGCGCCGAGTACAGACTTTTGCTCCGGCAGGACAACGCCGACTTGCGCTTGACGCCGCACGCAATCAGATTCGGACTTGCCTCTCCTGAACGCAGAAAACTTTTCGAGACGAAGCGCGACGAAATTTTATCGGCAACGGAGCGTCTAAACGAAATTAAATTGACGCCGAGCGCGGAGATTAATCAAAAACTTTCTGCGCTTGATTTGGGAGAAATTCATAACGCCATGCCGCTTGCCGAACTTTTGCGCCGCCCCAACGTCACGTATGAAAAAATTCGCGCCGCCTTTGACTTGCCGGAAATTTCCGCTGAAGCCGCCGCGCAGGTTGAAATCAGCATTTTCTACGAGGGCTACATAAAAAAACAGGCGGAGCTTGCCGCAAAGCTTGACCGCCTTGAAAATAAAATTATTCCCGCCGAAATTGATTATCACGTTATAAAAAATTTGCGCGTTGAGGCTCGCGAAAAACTTTCGGAGATACGTCCGCGCTCAATCGGGCAGGCGTCGCGGATTTCGGGAGTGTCGCCCGCTGATATTTCCGTTCTACTCGTTTGGCTTGAAACGCTTTAAAAATTTTTCAAAATAATTTCGCTCAATGACTTGACAAAGTCATTTTTTTTTTGAATATAGGGGCGATTTTTTTGAGATTGGAGGAAATTTTTATGGCGGGCAAAAGAGGAGTCAGTCGCTCAAGCGGCAAAGGTGTAACGGATGCAATTTTTGAAGGGCTTCTCGGCGGCATCATTAAGGCTTTGTCGGGGCTGATCGTTAAATTCGGCGGCGTCGTGATTATAATCGCGGCGATAATTTATTTTATAGTGAGTTGAAATAACCATGGACAACAAGCGCGTAGCAGAAATAATTTTAATCGCGAGTCTCGTTTGCTTTTGCGTCACGCATTATTTTTCCGGCACGAATTTTATTGTGGACATTGCTCACGCGGGATTTGCGGCGGCACTCGTGGGCGGGCTGGCTGATTGGTTCGCGATTACGGCGTTTTTTCAAAAGGTGTTCATCTTCCCGCACACGGACATTATCCGCAACGAACGCGAAGATCTGATTCAATCAATCGCGGATTTTTTCACGGACGACGTACTTAACAAGCACAACATAAAAAATAAATTGCACTCCGACGAAATAAATCCGGCGCAAATGCTGATTGATTACCTGAAGAAATTTCACGGGCAAGAAAAAATTATTAAAGTCAGTCGTGTGGTCGTCCGAAAATTTTTGGAGAACTTGGATTTAAAGACGATAATAGAAAAACTTGAACCAGACATGCGTCAATTTTTAAAGAAGGATACGGCAGAAGTATTAATCCCGAAACTCATCACCAAAATAATTTCGAGCCGCCACACGGTCAATTTTTATCGCGTCCTGCTGAACCTAGTCAGAGCGATTTTAGATCGACCAATTTTCGGGCGCATAATTTTGGATAATATAACAGCTATGATGGAACGATACGACAGCGGCGGCGTCCTGCGCGAAAAAGTGCACTCGTTGGCATTGAGCAACGAATATTTATTGAGCCTGATTTTGGAACGCGGGAAAGATAAACTCGAAATGATGATTGCCGCGCCCGAAGAATCATACTCGCTGATAAGGAAAAAAGTTGAGGATTATATTCATTCGCCGAGCTTTGCGGAGCTGATAAACGACCGGAAAAATATTTTGCTGGAGGAAACGGACATCGGCGGCTGGATTTACAACACTTTGGAAAAATACAGGCGTTCCGGCATTAACGAGATTCTCAACAACATAGAGCTGTTGCTTAATCGGTTGATAGAAAGTTTTTGCCAAAACAAGGACTGGCAGAGAAAATTCAACGAAATAACCAAGAAGGAAGCCGATAAGCTAATCGAAGCCAACCACGAGCAGATCCGCCAAAAAGTTAAAGCGGCGTTGCTTGCCAAGGACGAAGACGAAATCGTTAAAATGGTGCAAGACAGCGCGGGCGACAGTGCTCATGCGATTCGGATAAGCGGCTCTTTGGTGGGCGGTCTGGCGGGCACGGTTTTATATCTCGTTGCCATGTTTGTTGAGGGAATGTTGAAATGAATACTGCAAAACAAAATTACAAAATCCACGAGCGGTACGCAAATTTTTCGCTGTTAATCGCCGCAATTTTATTCGTGGTGACGCTTTACATGTCCGCGAAAAATCCCGACAGCCTTTTCTGGGAGTGGTTTCACTTTGCGGCGGACGCAGCACTTGTCGGCGGGATAGCCGATTGGTTCGCAGTGACGGCAATTTTTGAGCACCCGTTCGGAATTCCCGTGCCAAACACGGCGATTCTGCCCAAGCAGAAAGAAACTTTTGCAAACGGCTCGGCAAAGCTTGTTACGGAATTAATCACCAAGAAAGACCTCCTGCGCGAAATAAAAATTGCCATGCCGAATTTTTTACGAATGGCAATCGAGGCGTTCAAGTCGCCGGAAAATCAAGCTCAAGCCATATCAAAGCTAATGGAACTTGTGCGCGAAGAAATGCTGGAAGACGGTCGCGGCAAGAGCGTAAATGACCTTGCAGATCTCTTGCGCAAAAAATTATTGCAATACAATTCGGAAAAGCTGTTGCGTTACGGCTTGAATTGGCTCCAAACCGGCGACAACGGTTACAATGCTTTGCAGTGGGTTGCGCCGTATTTTAGAAGTTACGTTCAGAGCGCGGATTTTTTGAGAATGCTTGAAGAGCGATTTAATCAATCAAAAGAAGAAAAAGCCAACGAGGGTTTTTTCTCAAGGATTGGAATTTTTATCGGCGAAAAGCTCAACGTCGTTAATGTTGAAGACGCCGCGCGGGAAACTCAACAGCAACTGGTTATGATAGCCGACGAGCTGGCGATAAGGGATTCGGAGTTGCAGAATAAAGTTTTGTATTTGATTCGCCAATGCTCCGACGACATGATTAGCAACCGATATGTGCGCGACATTGTTGACGGCTTGCGGCACAAATTTATCCACGATTTGCCCTTGGAAGATGTCTTGAACGATTTATTTTCCCATCTTTCCAAAAGTTTCCAAAGCGAGACGACGCGCCAAAATATTTCCGATTACGCTGCCAAGGCTTTGCGCTCGCACGTTGCGGAGGTGCTCAAGGAACAGTTTAAGCTTATCGTTGAATTACTTAGAAATGATTCAGAGCTACAGAATTCCTTTAAAAATTTCTTGCACGAAGTTGTTCGGAATACAGCTGTGGTCGCCAGAGATGAAACGGCTCAACTCGTTCAAAGCGTCTTGAAGGGCATGCACGATGAAGAAATGAACCGGATTGTCAAGTCGCAGATCAGCAAAGATTTAATGTTTATCCGCTTGAACGGGGCTTTTGTCGGCGCGATTATCGGCACGGTTTTATTCTTTGGTATTATCGGCGCACAAAAAATTTCTGCCGTTATTTTTTAAAGCGAAGTTTTACGCGCACGGAGCTGGAGAAATAAAATCGCGGCAAAAATCGCGACGCCCGCAACGTCCGTGACAAGCCCCGGCTTAATCATCATCAGTCCGCCCGCGCCCAAAATTATCCGTTCAAAATTTTTCAGCGGCGCGGCAAGATAACCGATAAGCGACGACGACAGCGCGACCATTCCGATTATCGCTGTCAGCAACGACAAAATTAATCCGCCCGTCACGCCGTGAATCAAAATTAATTCGGGATTTAAGACGAACATGTAAGGGATTATGAACGCGGCGATTGCCAGCTTGGAGGCGTTGATTCCCGTCTTTAATGCGTTGCCGCCCGAAATGCCCGAACCCGCATAAGCTGCAAGCGCGACCGGCGGAGTGACGTCCGCGATTATTCCGAAGTAGAAAACAAACATGTGCGCCGCCAAAATCGGCACGCCCATTTGAATTAGCGCGGGCGCGGCTATCGTCGAGGTTATGACGTAATTTGCCGTCGTCGGCACGCCCATGCCCAAAAGTATCGCGGTTATCATAGTCAAGAACATGCTCGGCAAAACTAATCCGCCCGACAAGTCAAGCAGAGCCGACGCCAATTTTAATCCAACGCCGGTTTTCGTCACGACGCCGATAATAATTCCTGCCGCCGCGCAGGCGACCAATACTCCTAAAACATTTCTCGCGCCCGTTTCCAAGCCGTGAACAATCGCGACGGGTGACATGCGCGTTGATTTTTTTATGCCGCTCACCACGATTGATAAAATTATCGCGACAAGTGCCGCGCGCATTGGAGTATAGCCGCTGACCAAAAGATAAACGATAACTATAAGCGGGATTGCCAAATGTCCGCGCGTTTTTAAAAGTTCGCCGAGCTTGGGGAGTTCTGCGCGGGGCAAGCCTTGCAAATCGTTTCGTTTAGCTTCAAAGTGCACGCCGAGCCACACGCCGATAAAATACAACGCCGCAGGAATGACTGCCGCCTTGACGATTTCGACGTAGGGGACGCCGACAAATTCCGCCATTAAAAAAGCCGCCGCGCCCATGACGGGAGGCATTAACTGTCCGCCAGTGGACGCCGCCGCCTCAACTGCGCCCGCAAAATCTTTGTGGTAGCCGAGTTTTTTCATCATCGGGATTGTAAGCGAGCCTGTGCCCACGACATTTGCGACGGAGGAGCCGCTGACAGTTCCCATTAAGCCGCTGGAAAGAACCGCGACTTTTGCGGGACCGCCGCTCGCCCAGCCCGCGATTGAGTTCGCCACGTCTATAAAAAATTTCCCAAGCCCCGTGCCTTCCAAATACGCGCCGAACAGAATAAACAGAAATATAAACGTCGACGAAACGCCCAGCGGGATTCCGAAAATTCCTTCCGTCGTGAAGTAGACGTGGCTGACAAAATAATCGACCGTCAAGCCCCTGTGCGCCAAAAGCCCCGGCATGTACGGTCCCGCGAACGCATAAGTTATAAAAAATAAAACGACGCACACCATCGGGATTCCGACCACACGCCGCGCCGCCTCGATAACTAAAATAATTCCCAACGCGCCGATTAAAACGTCCGTTTGGGTGGGCAGTGCCGCCCGCAAAATAAGTTCACGATAATTTATCACAATGTAAGCGGGAGTCGCCGCACCCATGACTGCTAAAATTCCGTCAAGCGGGTGAAGTCTGTCGCGCCGCCAAGATTTTTTTGTCGGGTATAATAAAAAAGATAAGCACAGCCCGAAGCCCAAATGAATCGCGCGTTGGATTTGCGCGTCCAAAAGTCCGAAGCTCGCCGTATAAATTTGGAAGACGGAAAAACTTATCGCGATTGCCGAAATTATTTTCGCCATGACGCCGGTATATTCCATCGTGTTTGATTCTTTGTCGTATTTTTTTAAAACTTCTGTTGCGGTCATCTCTTTTCGTTCAGTCAACGCGCCTCACCTCGCAAAATTTTTTTTGAACTTCCGCGCTCGCCACCTTTTAAATTTTATAAATTGAATCGGAAACATATTCGGCAATTCGCGCGTCGTGCGTCATGAAAGTCATTCCCTCGACAATCGCCTGACAAATCATGAGCCTGTCGAACGGGTCGCGGTGACGTGGAGTGTTTTCCCTGCGAACAAGATTTTTAACCTCCAAAATA
This sequence comes from Selenomonadaceae bacterium, assembly GCA_017529935.1. Classification (GTDB taxonomy): domain Bacteria; phylum Bacillota; class Negativicutes; order Selenomonadales; family Selenomonadaceae; genus Quinella. Next base: position 4,914 of record JAFXNB010000004.1, on the reverse strand, counting down.
TATTCGAGGCTTAGGGGAACTTGAGTAAAGCCGAGCTTTTCGCAGTGATTCAAAAAACGTTTGCCGGTCATGGAAAGTCTATCGGGGTGAGACTTGTGTTTAATTTCGACTTCCCAAACGGACAAAATGCTGTAGTAAATTTTATTCTTTTCATCTGCGATAAGTTCGCGGGCTTCGAGCGGAAGTTGTTCGTCGCCGCCGAAAAACCAAATCAAAAGGTGCGTGTCGAGTAAAATTTTCATTTCTTCTCCTCCCCGAAAAACATTTTATCAATTTCCTCGTCCATGTCGTCGAAAAGTTTATCGTCAAAAGTGAATGTGCCCTTGGCGATACCAAAGATACGGCGTTTGGGCGGATTGAGCGCGGGATTTTTTTCCTGAACACGCGGCAAATTCTCGGTTATGGGAGTCATCTTGATAATCGGTTTGCCGCCGAACGTCAGAAAAACTTCTTCCTGCGGGTCGCACAGCAAATTCACCAGATAGGAAAATTGTTCCTTGGCGTCGATAACGTTTATAAACTTCATTTCAATCGCTCCTCTGAAAAATTTTTTTTAATAATTCGCCGCGCCGCGCAACTATTCCTTCAACGACAGCAACGCCACGCCCGCCATACACAGCACCACCCCGAAAATTTTTCGCGCGGAAATTTGCTCTTGATAAAAAAATCCGCCCACGAACAGCATCGCCAACGCAATTAAAATGTTCACGATTAAAGACGCCGTGGACAGCTCGCCGCCCGCCCGATAAATCATGATGAAGCCCACTTCCACGCCTGTTATCGACAAGCCCATTAATATGCACGCCCAATTTGTTTTCGCCGCCTCAAGCAAAATTTTTTCGTGCGGCGTTAGGAAAAATAAAATCGCGCTCGCCAGAAATGCCGTCGCGTAATTGACGACCAAACCCATGAAGGCGTTTTGCTCGGCGGGTATCGATTTGCTCGCAACGTGATAAAAAACGTTTGCCAATACAGCCAGTGCTATCGGCAGAAAAATCATTTCAAATCCCTCCAAAAAAAAAAGGGACTAATCACTAGTCCCAAAGCAGAAATTATTTTTCGACGACGGTTGTCATTTCATAGAAAATATCGTTGAGTGAGTTATCGTTTTCGGGAGCCTTGTCCAAATTCGGCGGCACGTTAATCTTGTTGGTCTTGGGCGAAACGTAAGTTGTGTAGGAGCGCAACTCGCTGTAATAGCCCATGGCGTCAAGCAAATCGCGTTCTTCTTCGGTGAGGACAACGCGACCGGCGGCGGCTTCGTCGAGAACGTAGATAGCATAGGCGCGCATTATCGGCGTCAAGTCAAAGGCGGCGGTGACAGTCGTCCAGCTGGGCTTGTTGACCGTCCACGCAAAAGTTATATCGTTCGCCTTGACAGCCGCCAGCCATCTGTTTAACATTTCCTTTTGTTCAGCAAGCTCGTCGCCGGAAAGTTTCGCGAAGGAGCCTTGGCTGTTCTTCTCCAAAAGGTCGGCAATTTTTTTCCCGTCAAGCGTGACGTTCATGATTCGCAAGTCGGGCGTATCTCTAAGGACTTCAACTTTCTTGACGGCCGCAAGATTTTCTTTGACGAAACTCGGACCGCTTGCCTTCCAAATCGTGGCGATACCCGTGGGCAGACCGGGCAGGTACATCTTGCTCCACTTGCCGCGCCTTTGGACGTAGAGCGTCATTTCGTTGCCAATCTGCTCAATGTAAAACGGAATGTTGCTGTTCGTCGAATAATTTTTTTTCAGGTTCGTGTATGTCCACGACAAGTTGCCACTCATCCTAATGACGCCGTCGTCAAAAATTTGCGCCTTAGAATCCATGTCGAGATGGAAATTGGTCGAGATAAGCGTAAGGTCTTGGTCGACGGCTCGCTCGGTAGCAAGTTGCCCCAGATAAGCTTCGCGGAAAGCCGCCATGCCCGCATCTTCAGTCGTAGCCGCGTCTGCCGTGCCGCCGAAAAGAAATGCACCGCTTACAGCCGCGACCGCCGCGAACTTGCGCAAAGTATTTTTCTTGAACAGTTTCATTGCACTTCCTCCGAAAAATTTTTTGTCATGATAACCTTGCCGATTTTGTTTGTCAAGGCAGGAAAGATCGCAAAGCCCGTTGAAATAAGCATGAAAATTTTTATAACCGGTTCAAAGTCGCGGGGCAAATATAAAACTTGCGAAAGGACGGGCTAACTGCTATTATATAAAAAAGCTGAGGAGGCAGCGCAATGCGAAAGAGGAATAGTTTTAACTGGTTTGCGTTGTTGATGTTCGCGATGATCGCTTACTTCTCGACGGTTTTAATTTCCCAACAAGTTCATTTGGCACACGTAAGCGAAAGCCAGCGAATCGCCGATAAAAGATTGGAGCAGGCAAAGGCGACGAACGAAAAATTGCGCAAGGAACTCGCCGCACTGCAGGACATCAACACCATTGAGAAATTGGCGCGCGAAGAGCTGGGGCTTGCCAAAGAAGGCGAAATGCCCTATCAAGCGGCGCGACCGTAAGAATTAAAAAATTTTTTGGGAGGACAGGTATTTTGGCAATGGAAGCAGGTAGCATTGTGGAAGGCAAAGTTACGCGGATCACGAATTTTGGAGCTTTCGTGGAATTGGAGGAGGGTAAAGTCGGGCTGATTCACATTTCCGAGGTCGCTGACGTTTATGTCAATGACATTCACGATTTCTTGAGCGAGGGCGATACGGTTCAAGTTAAAATCGTAAATGTCGACGGCAACAAAATCGCGCTGTCTTTGAAGCAGGCAAAGATTAAACCGCCGGAGCTTGACGGGCAACCCTTCAAACAAAGGCGCACGGACTTTCGCAAGCCGCAACAAAGGCAACTGTCCGCCTCATTTGAAGATAAGCTGTCCAAATTCCTAAAGGACAGCGACGAACGCTTGACCGACTTGAAACGCAAGACGGATTCAAAGCGCGGCGGGCGCGGTTCCAGACGGTCGGACTGACCTCTTTTTTATCTTGCTGAAAAGATTTATCGACGTGTGCGCGGCGGAAAAAATATTCGACGGCTTGAGCAGTGTTTTAATCGCGGTGTCGGGCGGCGCAGATTCGCTGGCGTTGGCGCAGCTGATGATAAATTCGCGGCGGCGTTTCAAGTTGGGAATTGTCATTGCGCACTTTGAACACGGCTTGCGCGGAAAAGATTCCCTTGACGATGCGGCGTTCGTGAAAAATTTCGCCGAGGAGCGCGGGATAAAATTTATCGGCGGGCGCGGCGACGTGAAAAATTTCGCGGCGGAGAATAAAATTTCAATCGAGACTGCGGCAAGAATTCTGCGCTACGAATTTTTAAGCGACGTTCGACGCGATTTGAACTTTGACGCGATTGCCCTAGCGCACCACGCCGACGACCAAGCCGAAACGATTTTAATGCGACTTCTGCGCGGCGCGACTTCGACGGGTTTATCCGCCATGAAGTTCAGGACGCTATCGGAACACGGCTTGCTGATTCGCCCGCTGCTTAGGTTTAGGAAAGCCGAGCTGGAAAATTTCTGCCGCGAAAAAAATTTATCTCCACGCCTTGACGCGACGAACTTTGAACCGGACGCCACGCGCAATAGAATTCGCCTGGAACTTATTCCGACGCTGGAGAAATTCAATCCCGCATTAATCGCGACGCTGTGCAGATTGGGCGAAGTCACTGCGGAAGAATCAGACTTTATCGCCGCGCAGGCAGAAAAAATTTTCCCGCCGTCATCAGCGGCAATGCACTTGTCCGCGCAGAATTTTTAAAACTCCACCCCGCACTTCAACGCGTCGTCATAAAAAAATTTCTGGCGCAAGTCACTGGCTCGGTAAAAGATTTCGGCTTCGTGCACTTTGAAGGCGTCCGCAAAGTTTTAATCCACGGCTCGGCAGGCGTCGAATTGCCCAAAAATTTGCGGGCTGATTTAAAAAAAGGTAGGCTTTACATAACGAAAAATTTTTAAAGAAAGGGTTGATTGCTGTGAAGAGTAAGGAAGATTACATCGAACGCGTACTGTACACCGAGGAGGAAATCGCCGCCCGCGCTAAGGAGCTCAGTGCGCAAATCAGCGAAGACTACAAGGACATCGCCAAGCCCCTGCTGACGGTCGGCATTCTCAACGGCGCAGTCATGTTTTATACGGACGTTGTGCGGCGGCTGACCATTCCCGTCCAATTCGATTTTCTCATCGCCTCCAGCTACGACGCGAACTCGCACACAACCGGCAAAGTCAATATTCTCAAAAATCTCGACAACGACCCCAAAGGGCGCGATATTTTGCTCGTGGAAGACATCATCGACTCCGGCACGACCATGAATTTTTTAATCGATTACTTCATGGACAAGAAAGCCAACAGCGTCAAGATTTGCACGCTCCTCAACAAACCGAGCCGCCGCAAAGTCGACGTTAAAATTGATTACTGCGGCTTCGACGTGCCCGATGAGTTCATTGTCGGCTACGGGCTTGACTTCGCGCAACACTATCGCAACCTGCCGTATCTGGGCATTTTGAATCGCTCTGTTTACGGCGGAAAATGACTAAGGCAAAGGAGCGTTTTGATTGAACAATTTTTTGCGCAACGTCGGGTTTTATCTGCTGGCGATTTTTATTGCGGTGACTGCCTACGACTACTTGACGATAACGCCGAAGCCCGTGGAGGAAGTGAGCTATTCAAAATTCCTGACCTTAGTCGCACAGGACGACATTTCTAAAGTCGTTCTGACGAAGAACACGATTAAGTTCACGACAAAAGAGGAAAAAGAATTCACGACGATAGCCCCCGACGAACCAGTTAATGACGACGACCTGGTTGATGTGTTGCAAGCCAAAGGCGTGGAAATAGTTGCGCAGAATCCGAAAGACCCGCCGTGGTGGATGACGCTCCTTACGTCTTTGTTGCCGATTGCGCTGTTGGTGGCGTTTTGGTACTTCATGATAAGTCAG
>JAFXNB010000048.1 GCA_017529935.1 Selenomonadaceae bacterium | reverse complement strand
ATTAAAAATCTGCACGACGCAGTTAAAGACTTCGAGCCGACCGATGACGTCGAAGATGTCTTGATGGCGACATTCATTTCGCTAATCCGTAAAGACTACGCCGATTTGATTTTCTCGCGTGAAAAGGACGACTTGCGCGTTATTCGTTGGTGCTTGGACAATGATTATTTGCAACAGGCTTTGATTCTTTACACCGAACGAATCCCTGAATACCTCGGCGAAAGGGGCGTAATTATCCTTGACGCGGAGCAGGCAGAAGCTTTCAAGCGACGCGCCGCCAAGGACAGACTTCAGCCGTTTTTTTACCTGTTCAGCAAAGTTGAGCCGAAGGGCAACCAGCTCGACGAAGGCAAGAAAATTTTCTGCAAATCGGTCAAGCTCGACGCATGGTTGGCGATTAAGAATAAGACATTCAATTTCGACGCATGGCTTGCGGGTTTGAATCGGAAGCTGGAGCCGCTCAACTTGTTTTGCCCCGACGACTCGGACTTCCGCAAACAATTGGAGACGCTCGCCGCCATTTTCAAAGAGCCGAAATTTTTGCTTGACCTGTCGTCGCCCGAATTGGAACCCGTCCGCAAAATCCTGGACGCCCTCGATGACGAGCTCAAGGCCAAAAAGTGGGGCGGCGAACGAGTGAAAATTCTTGCCAAATTTTTTAACAACGCGTTGGCTGATGAATACGTTCCGGATTATTTCACGGGCAGCGGTTTCATGAAATATCCCAAGGCGTTGAAGATTCACGAGTTGCTTAATGAAAAAGTTTTTGCCGTCAGCATATCGAAGGAAAAATTCTTGAGCATCGTCGACAAATATTTTCGCATAAAGGATGAGCGCAACCACAGCGCACATGCTCGAGAGGATTACGGCGAATTTAAGACTGTCGACAAGCTCCGCGCCTTCATGCACCGCGCGCTTGATGAACTCGAAGCCAATCTGTTCGCGCAATAAAAAAAATCCTCGGCGTTCGTCAGCGGGGATTTTTTTCGTACAAGGCATTTATCTCGGCGAATCGTCTGTGCACACGTTCGCGAAGACTTTGCGGCGCGATGACCACAGCCGCCGAGCCCAATGATAAAATTTTTTCCAAGATTTCTTCTTCGTCCGTCGCGCTGTAGCTTATCGTCAAAACGCAGGTGCCGTCATCCTGCAGGCGGGCTTTCTTGTCGAAGGAACTGAACAGCGCGAAACAGCGTTCGACGGCGTTGCGCGTGTTTTGAACCTCAAGCGAAACCTCTGCGGCGTTCGCCGAGTAAAAATTTTCCAATCGCGCGTCGACTTCGTCGGAGATTTGCTCGTCGCTCAACTCGACCGTTTTCAAAGTCTCGACGGAAATTTTTTCTATCGCCCGCGCCTCTTCAAGCCAAGCAATCAGGAAATATTTTTTCGATGCCAAATCGTACTCCAGGCGGCACGGCGACATTTCTTGCCCGTCGACGAAAATTTTCCGCCGCAAGCGCAAGGTCTCGACGATTATCGACAGGTTGACGAGCAAACTTTTTGACGATTTATCTTGTGGGGGGCAAATATTTCGCCACGAGCTTTTTTCAAACAGCGGCGAACAATTCACCAATCGGTTAAGCAATTTTTCACTGAGGGCGGCGGGCAAAAGAAACGTTAGCTCCTCTTCGACAAGCACTGCACGTAACCATGAAAGTTCGGCGTCACTTGGCGGCAAGGAAAAATTTTTCTCTGCCGGCGCGACTGCAAAGCCGTTGCGGTCGAAGTTGAAAAGCGCATCGACGATTTCTTCTTCGCGAGCCTGTTCGGGGGCCTCAAGATAGATGAATTCGTGCAAAGCAAAAATACGGCGCAGGATGTCCTTGCGCGTAAATTTACCGCCCGCACAGATTTCGTTGACGATTTGGCACAGCAGGCGGAAGAGCGAATTTTTCGTATCGTCAAACAGACTTCGCATAATTTTTCAATACCTCCTGCACGTCGCGGTGCATTCTTTCGCGCAAGCCGTCTTTGCCCGCCAAAATCTCCGCCCACGGTTGAAATTTCCACAGGCGCGGATAAATTTGCAACGGGTCAGACGTTTCGACGACGCATATGACTTTTTCCGCATCCTCGACGATTCGTGCGGGCAATTCGTCCGTCAACATTTTTTCGCGACGTCGGCGTTCGTCGGCGTCTTTGAAGTGAATCAGCAAACGGACTTGGCGCAGTCTTTGCCGCGACGAGGCAATCGGTTCGGAGTCGTCATTCGTTAGCTTAACCGCCGTGATTTTTTCAATTCGCAGGCTCATCAATTCTTTTTGCCGCAATGCGACCAGATATTGGCGCGAGCAGAGGAAATCAGTTTCGACGGCAAGGGGCGAGACCGTCACGGGAAATTTGTTTTCGCGTTCGACCAAAAGTTTTTTTCGACGGCGAAGAGCTTCGGCAATCGTCAAAAGGATGTCGTCGTCGAGGATTCGGGCAAAATTATTGTTTTTGAATTGAAAAATTTCTCGCGAAGACTCCGCGTCGTTTTTCAAGGCGTCGCACAAAAAATATCCCGCCGTTCCAATCGGCGCGACGTTCCGATAAAATTTCAGCGCGGAGAGCAAAAGTTTAACTTCGTCCGCCGACAGGAAGTCGAGAGGGTTGGAATTTTTTTCAAACAGGATTTTTCCGCCCGCTTCGATTTTGCGCACGATGCCCGAATCGGTCAGCTCGTTCAGGCGACGTCGAAAGCTTTGGAACAGGTCGGCTTCAATGCGGTCGGGCTTATGGTCGGTCAGCACGGTTTCAGCCCGCGACAAAATTTCTGCCGTCGGCAAAGCCCCCGTACCCTCAAGCACTTGCAACAATACGATTTTTTGCAGACAATGTTCGGGCAAGAGCGTCTTGAGCAGAAACGACGAATAAAAATAATTTTTGGTGCCGTGCCGAAAATCGCCGACAACTGTGAAGTAAGAGCACTTATCGTGGCGCGTCATCTGTAAATTTTTTTCGGGGACGAAAAAACGTATTTGCCTCAGCAAGTCGTCGTAACTGCGTGGAGTGATTGCGTGCTTGGCGAAAAGATTCCGATGATAGCAACCGTAAGAGACCAGCCGCAAAAATTTTCT
>JAFXNB010000047.1 GCA_017529935.1 Selenomonadaceae bacterium | reverse complement strand
CGCCGTTAAGCATAGCCTCAAACATTGGTCCGAAGACTTCTTTAAGCGCAGCCTGCATTTGGGCAACACTTTTGGGCTTGTACTGGGCGATAATGACTTGAGCAATTCTCCTGGCGGGTGTGTCTCGTTTCTTTCTTTTCATCTCTTTTTCTCTCCTATATCAAAAAAATGGATTGTGCTCTCTTACTTACACAATCCATTTTACACTACCGACAAACGCCATGCCCATTCGCAACGAAGAGCGTTTCACTGGTAAGGGCAAGCCCATTGTCCGTATCGGTATCGGCGACGCTATCAAGAAAACCGACGCTATCTTGAATAAGATTGAAGCGCATTTAAACAAAAAATAAGCACATTACGGAGCCTTTCGGCGAAGTAACATGCTAAAAAAAATTAAGACGTCTGCATTATACATATTAAGTGCAGAAAAGAAAAGCCTCTTCCGCAGGGTGGAGGCTTTTTCTTATCTCAGATATATTCCAAATTGTATGGCGACAAATTTTCTCGGTGCCAATCTTCAAGCGGCTTCTCCGTTATGACGCCGTAAAATCATCTACGCCCGCATAGACAAAATTGGCGTCGTTAGCGAGCTTGCGCGTTTCAAGCAACATGTAAGATTTCTTGCTGCATTTCAGCGCGGTCTCTTTGGTTGAGGCATCTTCGGGCGTGTAAATTGTTACGGCGTTGCGTTCGGTATTCACGCCGACCACGCCCATAAATGACTTATCGAAACGATATTTTGAAATTTCGCGATTGGCAGCCACGCCGACAAAACCGTCCTTGCCCTCCGTGAATTCGCCGCCGATAAAAATCAAGCGATTAAAATTGTCGTCTGCCATTATCATCATTACTTCAATCATATTGGTTACGACGGTCAACGCTTTGCCCGACGTTTTTAACATTTTCGCCACTTCGATATTGCTCGTCGATATGTCGAGAAAAATAATTTTGCCGTCTTTGAACAGGCTCAGAACTTTTTTGGCTATCTTTTGCTTATCGAGAATGTATTTGCCTTTGCGTTGCGAAACAAAATGAACTTGCGAATCATCTTCTATGCGCATTGCGCCGCCGTAAGTTTTTCTTAGCAAGCCTCTTTTCTGTAAAAGCGTCAAATCTTTTCTTATGCTGTCCTCCGTCATTTTGAAACGAGCACTCAAATCTTTTACGCTTGCTGCGCCCAAGCTATTTACTATTTGAATTATCGTATCAACATCAATTAAATTTGACAGCGGCGGATTAATCATTTAAAATTCACATAAAAGAGCGTGCGGAGGTGAATTGATGATAAAAAAATTTTTGGCAATCTGCGCGGCATTGGTCGCGATATATTTTTTGATAAGCGTGCCGACGATTCAAAAAAAATTTTTGTATCCCTTTCCATATCGTTCAACGGTAGAAAATTATTCTTCGCGCTGGAAAGTCGATAAGTTTTTGGCGGTCGCCGTCATGAAGGTCGAGAGCAATTTTTCCGAGGCGGCACATTCCCAAAGCGGCGCGGTCGGTTTAATGCAACTCATGCCGGAGACAGCGGCTTGGATAGCTTATCAACTTGGCGAGACGCCCGAAGAAGTCGTCGACGATATAAAAAATCTGCATAACCCCGAAACGAATATTCGCTACGGCACGTGGTATCTTGCCGAGCTTGAAGACGAATTCAAGGGCAATGACGTTTTGGCACTGGCGGCGTACAATGCAGGGCGCGGCAACGTTCACGAGTGGATTAAAGAAAATAACTGGAGCGAAAATTTTTCCGACGTCGACAAAATTCCCTACGCCGAAACCCGCGATTACGTCAAGTGCGTTCTCCATTGCCGCGAAAAATATTCCGAGCTTTACGGCACAAACGAGTTTATCTCCACGCCGATTGCCCTGCACGAGTTGCGCTTTGCTCGGCTAAAAAATTTGTCGCTGTAAATCAAAAAGCCCCTCCGAAGTTGGAAGGGCTTTTTTTATGCAAGAAAATTATCGTCGAAATTATTTAATGCCTGCGCCGTCGAGAGCGGAGCGAACGGATTTAGCCGCCGCGTGCATCTTTTCGAGTTCTTCGTCGGTGAGGTCGATTTCAAAGACGCGCATAAGACCATCTGCGCAAACCATGCGAGGCATCGAGAGCGCAACGTCGGTAATGCCGTATTCGCCGTTCATGATAGCCGAGCAGGGCAGAATCGTATGTTCGTCATAGAGGACGGACTTAACGAAACGAACCGCCGCCATAGCAACGCCCGTGTTGGTGAAGCCTTTGCGATTGATAACGTCGTAAGCAACTTGAATGAGTTCTTGCTCAACAGCTTTCTTGTCGAGTTTTTCCGCGTGGTGGAAATAGGTGTCGAGTTTTTCAAGCGGGAAGCCTGCGCAGCCGGTGGTTGACCAAGCAACGAAAGCCGCGTTGCCGTGTTCGCCCAAGACGTAGCCGTTGATGTTCTTCGGGTCGACTTCGTACTTGTTGGCGAGAATGCGACGGAAGCGATAAGTCTCAAGCATGGTGCCGGTGCCCATGATAAGGTTGCGCGGATAGCCGATTTCGTCAGCGATTTTGCTAACAACGTAAGTGGCAACGTCGAGCGGGTTGGTGATGAGAATGATGACGGCCTCTTTGGTGTGTTCGGCGATAGCGCGGAAAACGGAGTTCATGATCTTTGCGTTGGTGCCGGCGAGTTTAAGACGGTCAGGAGTTTCGCCGGGGCGAATCGACGGACCCGCGCAGATAATGACGATGTTGGCACCCGCACAAGCACTGTAATCACCGGTGGAGCGGAATTTGATATTGGTGCTGTAAACGCAAGCGGTCGCGTGGCTGGAATCGGTTGCCTCGCCCCATGCCTTATCTTGATTAAGATCGATTAAAACGATTTCAGATGCGAGTTGGAAATCGGCGAGTTTGTTGACGACTGCCGAGCCGACATTAGAAGTTCCGACGACAACAATTTTCCTGCGGTTACCCATTTGGCATTCCTCCCTTTGATAGAAAAAAACGTTCGCGGAGCCTTAAGCTCTGTTTAAAAAAAGTTTACAACTTTTGGCGCATTACGTCAAGGCGCAACGCATTAAAAATTCTGAAAATAATAGCGGCGCGAAATTGCCTATTGGTCGCGCATGACGGATTTGCGGACGACTTCAGCGGAAACGGTAACTTCCTCGCTCTTAACCGTCACGCCGTCAGGGATAAGCAATTTCAACGAGCCTTTGAAAAATCTTTGTCCCGTCTGCACCGTGAAAGGTTCCGTCCTCAATGTCACGATTGAATTTATCACTGACTCCGCGCCGACAATTTCCATCTGCGCGGGCTCGACAGAAACTTTTGTCAGCTCCCAGCCTTCCGCCACGGAAAGTTCAGGGATAACGGGAACGATGCGCTTCTTGAGACCGCTCTCAATGTCCACGGAAACGGTTATGACGCTCGGCACCACGCGCACACGCGGGACAATGTTATCTTTTTCGTCGACGGCGTTCATTGGAATTTGCTGTTCAAAGCTTGAAGTGTTGTTTGACAAATTCACACTGCCATAAACTTTAACCGCCTTCTCGACAAAACTTTTCGGACCGACAATCGTCACCGTGTCCATTGATTTTGTTATCTCTTTGACAACCGCGTCCGGAGAAACCGCGCCCGCCGTTATCAGTTCAATCGGCATTTGCTGTTCAATCAAAGGGTCAAGCTTGACGTTGACGACCAAAGGATCCGTCTCCACCAGCTCGAAACCTTGCGGCATGATGACTTGCGGAAGAATTTGATGTTCGCCCTCGCCCAGTCCCTCAAGGTTGGCGTAGACGCGGAAGGCGTTGGCGTCGTATTTGACGAAATTTGAGCGCGGCGCACGCGTATTAATGACCACGCTTTTTGTCTCGCATATGGCGATGAATTCGTAGGGCACGTTCGACATTGTCAGCGGCACGGTGTAGGAGTCTTCGATTTCCGGATCTTGCTCCGTCATGACGAAAACCCACATGAAAAACGCCACGATAAGCGCGATTAATTTTTTCAAGAAGTTGTGGTAGAAAAGATTGATTATTTTCATTATCGCTCCTCCCTCCACCTTGAAAAAAATTTGCCGAAGAATTTATTTTCCTTTTGCTCAAAAGCAGGGCGAATCTTAGCCGCCAAAGTTTTTTCGTCGAAACGCCGCATTAATCGCCCGCCCTCGGCAACGGAAATTGTCCCCGTCTCCTCGCTTACCACGACAATTAGCGCGTCGCATTGTTCGGACAGCCCGATTGCCGCCCTGTGCCGCGTGCCCAGCTCCGTAGAAAGTTCGTGATTTTCAGTTAGCGGCAGGACACACGCCGCCGAAATTAATCTGTTGCCGCGAATGATTGCCGCGCCGTCGTGCAGAGGCGTGTTCACGATGAAGACGTTCAGCAGAAATTCGGAGGAAATAATTCCGTCGATATGAATGCCCGTGAAGCTGATGTCGTTTAATTTCATTTCGCGTTCGATGACCATGAGTGCGCCCGTCTTCGTCTGCGAAAGTTTTTTTGCCGTTTTAACAATCTCGTCGACGACAGAATCCGCAACTTTTTTGTCGAGGAGCGAGACGCTGTCCTTGATAAATTTTCCTTGCCCCAAATGTTCAAGGGCGCGGCGCAGTTCCGGTTGAAATAAAATCGGAAGCGCGATTAACAGCCAGTCGGAACTTCTTTGCAAAATCCATGACATGACGTGCAGATTGAGCCAGCCGCAAATTATCGTCAGTGCCACGATAACCATTAGCCCCTTAACCAAAGTTATGGCGCGGGTGTCTTGAATCATCTGATAAAGTTTGTAGAGAATCGCCGCGACGATAATTATATCGAATATGTCCAGGGGGGTTATCGTCGAGACGAGATCGCGGACTTTTGTTGTAAAATCAAAATCTACTGGCATAGGCACTCTCCTTGTTAAAAGTTTGTCCACAATAATATACTACAAAATTTTTTCAGATTCAATCCTTGAATAAATCTAGCCAATCGCCGTAGCCTTCCTCCGTCATTTTTGTGCGGGGAATGAAGCGGAGCGACGCGCTGTTAATGCAATAGCGAATGCCGCCCTTGTCCTTGGGTCCATCGTCGAAGACGTGCCCCAGATGTGCGCCGCTCGCCTTGGCGCGAACTTCTACTCTGTCCATGCCGAACGAAAAATCTTTGCGCTCGACGATAGAATTTTTGTCAATCGGTTTGGAGAAGGCAGGCCAGCCGCAATGCGAATCAAATTTATCCATCGACACAAAGAGCGGTTGCCCGTTCGTCACGTCGACATAAATGCCCTCCTCGGATTTTTCGTCGTATTCATTTTTAAACGGCGGCTCGGTCGCTGCCTCTTGCGTCACGGCAAGTTGAAGTTCGCTTAGTTCTTTCAAAGCTTCCTTGTCGGGCTTGCCGTAGACTCTGCTCCGCGAAAAGTCTTTGTTCTTGAATTCGTGCGCCGCTTTAATTTTGGCTTGCTCGTCGATGAACGCGCGCGAAATGTGGCAGTAGCCGTTGGGATTTTTAATCAGATACTCTTGGTGCTCCTCCTCGGCGCGATAGAAATTTTTAATCGGCATACACTCGACGACGACGCTTTTAGTAAAGCCGCCCTGCAACTTGTACAGAGAATCCTTGATGACTTCCTCGTCGGCGGGGTCTTTGAAGTAAATGCCCGTGCGATATTGGACGCCGTGGTCGTTGCCCTGCCGGTTGACGAGCGTCGGGTCAATCGATTGGTAATAAATATCCAGCAACTTATTCAGCGAAATGACATGCGGATTGTAAATCACGTGCGCGGATTCGGCGTGCCCCGAAGATTTACAAACTTCACGATAAGTTGGATTGCGCGTCGGACCGTTAGCGTAGCCGACCTCCACGCTCACGACGCCGGGAACATTGCGCATTAAAAATTCTGTGCCCCAGAAACAGCCGCCCGCCAGATAAATTTCTGACTCGCCGACGCCCGGTTGATTCTGCTGAATGATTTCCTCCGGCAGTTGCGCTCCGAAACTTTGCGACGCGGAAATATTTTTCGGTGCGAAAGCAAGATACGTTCCGATAGCGATGGCAACCGCGACAGCTAGGACACTCATAAAAATTTTCCCCCTCGACATAAAAATTCCCCCTGATAAAAATACAAGCCCTTCACTGCTGCGAAGAGCTTAAAATAATTTTCTATCCGTTATTAATTCCACATTTCCGATTAAAGTTGTGGTGCGATTGGCGCGATTCGAACGCGCGACCTACTGCTTAGGAGGCAGTTGCTCTATCCTGCTGAGCTACAACCGCGTACCGTTTGCAGTTTAGCACGCAACAGGATAATTTTCAAGCCAAAAGAAAAATTTTTAGCCGCAGTCAAAATTTTCTTGTCGTGCGCGATTCTTCCATGCGCTCCGAAATTTCTTGCAAAGTTTGCCCGCCCGCCGATTCAACCGCCGCGAGTACCGCGCCTTCCACCAAAGGGCAGTCAATCATCTTGACGAGCGGCTTGTCCAAATCCTCCAAAACCATTTCCGTTGTCATGACGGCGGAGCCCATGTCCATTAAAATTATCACGCCGTCCGCCGAATAAACTTCCTCGACCGCCGCGCAGATTTTTTCGTAGCTTGTGCCGAGTGAGCCGTCTTCCAAACCGCCCGCCGCCGCAATCGGAGCTTGAGCCGCCATCATTTTAGAAATTTCGACGACGCCCTCGGCGAGTTTTTGGCTGTGCGAAACGATAACGATTCCGACCATGTCACGCCTCCCGCAAAACTTCCAACGCCGTCTGCAACATGTACAAGCTTGACGTTGCGCCGGGGTCTTGGTGACCGAGACTGCGCTCCTTAAGATAACTTGCGCGTCCCTTCGTGGCGATAATCGTTTTGGTGTACTCAACGCCTTTAGCCGCCGCGTCAACGCCGTCAGCCAGCGCGTCGATTAAATTTTTGCCGCCGTCGATGCCGTCCTTTAAAGCTTTGTAAGCAGGGCACAGCGCGTCAAGCATGGTCTTTTCGCCCTCGACAGCTTTGCCGCGCATTTTTATTCCGTTGACAGCCGCCTCCAACGCCGCCGCGAAATCTTCAGCCGTCAACTCAAATTTGCCCTTGCAGACGTTGCCCGCCTTCATGAACGCCGTACCGTAAAGCGGACCCGACGCGCCGCCGACCGTGGAGACAAGTTGAGTGCCGACGCCCTTTAAAATCGCGCCAATGTCCTTGTCCGCGAAGGTCGGAAGTTTTTCCTCCACGCTTTTAAAGCCGCGCGAAAGATTTATGCCGTGGTCGCCGTCGCCAATTTCGTTGTCCAGTTGCGTAAGAAAATCTTTCTCCGCCTCAATCTTCTTGGCAATGGCGGCGATTCTCGCGAGAATTTTTTTCGTATCCATGGCTTACCTCTTGAGCGCGGGAGTATCAGCGGGCGCGTCGTAAAGTTTCTTAAGTTCGTCGTCAAGGCGCAACAGCGTCAGCGAGAAGCCCGCCATTTCAATCGACGTCATATAATTCCCAACCATCGTGTCATAAACTTTGACGCCCGCCGCCGCAAGATAATCCTGCACGAAATTGTTGATGATGTAAAGTTCCATGAGCGGCGTCGCGCCCATGCCGTTGACCATAACGACGACTTCGCGCCCTTTATAATCGATGTCGGCAAGAATTTTATCGAGGAGCGTTTTGGCGATTTCGTCAGCCGTGGCGATTTTTTCGCGGTGCGTGCCGGGTTCGCCGTGAATGCCGATTCCAATTTCAACTTCGTCCTCGGCGAGTTCAAAACCGGGCTTGCCGGCGGCGGGCACTGTGCACGGGGAAATTGCCATGCCCATCGTCCGCACGTTCGCGATAACTTTTTCGGCAACAGCTTTGACTTCCTCAAGACTTGCGCCTTCTTCAGCTTTGGCACCGGCGATTTTGTGCACGAGAATTGTCCCCGCGACGCCGCGACGCCCCGTCGTATAAAGGCTGTCCTGAACTGCCACGTCGTCATTTACAACCACATGGTCAACTTTAATATCCTCGTCGCCCGCCATGTCGATTGCCATTTCAAAATTCAAAACGTCGCCCGTGTAATTTTTGACTATGCAAAGGACACCCGCGTCGGTCGCAACGGCTTTAATTCCCTCGAAAATTTTATCGGGCGTCGGCGAAGTGAAGACCGCTCCAGCAACCGCGCAGTCAAGCATACCCGCTCCAACGAAACCGCCATGTGCCGGTTCGTGACCTGAGCCGCCGCCGCTCACCAGCGCAACTTTATCAGCGGATTTTTTCTTGGCGCGAACAACCACGTTGCCGCAGTCAAGCTTGGCGAGCTTATCAGGCGCGGACTTTACCAGACCCAAAATCATTTGCTCCTCCACGGCGTCGACCGCGTTAATCAGCTTTTTCATGCTAATCCCTCCCAAAAAAATTAAGCTTAGCGGAAATGTATCACTAAGCTTTGGGCGTGTCAATCGCAATTTCAATCTAAATCTGTGGCTTTGCCCTTGTATTGCGGCGGGCGTTTCTCTAGGAAAGATTTAATGCCCTCAAGATAATCGCCGCTCCTGTAGACGCGGGCGCGGTAGCCGTTGATTCGCTCGAAATTTTCCGCGCTGATGACCGTCGACGCACGGCTTAGAATACGGAATTGCCGCTTGATTGCGCTGACGGAAAGGACACTGTTGCGGCGCAATGGATTAAGGAATTGCTCCTCAAGCACGGTATCCAAGTCGTCAAGTTCGGCGACGCGGTTGATAAGACCGACGTTTAGCGCGTCGTCTGCGGTTATCGGCGTGCCGAGGAAAAACATTTCGCGCGCTTTGTTCATGCCGAGCTGGTTGATAAAGTGCAGAATGCCCGACGCGTTGTAAGGAATGCCGATTTTGGCGGGCGTTATGGCAAAGGTAGCGTTCTTCGAGCTGACAATCATGTCGCACGATAAACACAGGTCGCACGCGCCGCCCCAAACGGTTCCGCTGACGCACGCGATTACGGGGATTGGCGTATCCTGTATCTTGCGCAACAGCCGCTCCATGGGAACGCCGAAATTCAACGGGTCGCTACCGTCCTGCGGCAATTCGTGAATGTCATGCCCCGCGCTCCAGACGCCGCGTCTTGTCTGCGCCTTGATGACGATACCGACGCACTCGTTTTCGTAGCCGTACTTCAGCGCGTCAATTAATTCGGTGCACATTTTATCGCTAAGGCAGTTGAAGTGGTCGGCGTTTTGCATTTCCACATAACAAATACGATTTTTAATTTCGGTGTTTACCAATTTAAGACCTCCATATCAAATTGAACTTGAAAGTTTTCTGAACGTATGATATTTTATGGCAGGCTCGGAACCTACTTCGACAACCACAAATAAGCGAAGAGCCGTCATCCCACGACGGCTCCGAACCCGATTTAACAACTTTATTTAGTACTAACGGGGAAGGAGTCGACGTGCAACCATCGACTGCCTGCCATTAAAATTATCTCTTTGTTATAGAAAAAATTTATCACACACGCGCCGATAAGTCAAGGAGTGATTCAAATGATTGTTTACGCGACGCACGCGGGCGGAAAATATTTGCCGCTCGCCGAAAGTTTGAAGATTGATTCGGGGACTCTGCGCGGGCTGTACGTGAACTTAACCAACCGTTGCAACTGCGATTGCGTCTTCTGCCTGCGACAAAAAAAATCTATGGCTAAGGAGTCGAGCCTTTGGCTGGAACGTGAGCCGACGGTCGCGGAAGTCAAAGCCGAGTTGGACGCCGCGCCGTGGCAAGTTATAAAGGAAGTTGTTTTCTGCGGCTTCGGCGAACCGACGATTAGACTTGCCGAGCTTGTGGAGCTTTTGGCTTACGTAAAAAAAATTCGCCCGAACATGCCGACGCGCCTCAACACAAACGGCTTGGGCGAACTTTATCACGGGCGGGAAATTGCCGCAGACTTTGAAAACATTCTGGACACGGTGTCAATCAGTCTCAACGCCGCCACCGCCGAAAAATATTTCAAACTGACCCGCGCCGCCTACGGAATAAAATCTTTCGACGCGATGTTGACTTTCGCCGAACACATGAAAAATTTTGTGCCGCACGTCGTCTTGACTGTCGTCGACCACGTCACGCCGCCCGAAGAAATTTCTGCGTGTAAAAAAATTTGTGACGAGCGCGGCTTAACTTTGCGCGTCCGCCCTTACGAGGACAGCTGAATTGAATTTTTACTTTGCTTGAAACGATAGACGCCCGCGCCGAAACGACAATTAGGAATTAGGAATGAGGAATTAGGAATGTCGTCGATAGCGGCGCGATAAGACTTGACGACCTGCGCGGTGATTTCGGGCGAATAATTCTGCGCTTCAATCCGCAACGCCGCCGCGCCCAAAAATTTTTCGACGTAGGGCAAAAGACAAAGCTGCTTGCCGAAGAAAATATGCCAACGCTTAAACTGGTCGACGCGCAAAGAATGAATTTCGCCCGCCTCGTCCTCCAGCGCGTAATGTCGATTTAATTTCTCCGGCGTCGCGAATTCGTCATAATCGGGCAGATAAAGTTTGGCAAAGTCGTGGTCGCAAATCATTGACTCCGTCGCGCCGTGAACGATAATTTCAATCGGCAACGGTGAATTTTCGACGACGCTCCGAACTTGTGAGAAGCCCAGCTCCAAAGACGCCGTAGCTTGCACCGCGCCCAAACTCTGTAAAAATTCTGCCGCCACGGGATTGAACAGGCTGAACGAAACGTCCGCGTAAATAGGCGCGTCCGTCAAAGTTTTTATTAAGTTCAACGCGCCCAAATTCCCGACAAGCACGCCGTCAAAATTTATCGCTCGTGAAAAAATTTCCGCCAGCTCCGCTAGGTCTTTGTCCTTGGAGGTTCGCGGCGTCGCCAAAATAATTTTCTTCCCTGCCGTGTGAGCCAATTCGACGGCTTTTTTTAATTCGGCGAGCGTCCACGGCTTGAGCGGCTTGAAAACTTCTCCGCCGACGTAAATTAAATCCGCGCCCGAATCTATCGCCGCACGTGCACTTTCCAACGTCGCAACCCGCGCAGATAATTTCGGCTTGCCGGAAGATTTAATCGCCCGTTCCTCCGCGAAAATATTTTTAACGGCGTCGTCGTCAAAGCTCGGTTCGACAACTGCGCGGCTGAAAATTCGCGGTTCGCGTTCGCCCGTCGTGCCGATGTCTTTAATCGTCGGTGCGCCAAATGCAAAAGTCGTCGTGAAGTCGCGGACGCGGTTTTTATAAAGATTATCCCAGTGCGCCTCGTCGACAGCGTAGCCCGTCGGGTCGGCAAGGTAAGAATCAATTTCGCGGCGATAAGTCGAAACCAAACGTCGGACAAATTCGGCGGGTCTCATGCGCCCTTCAATCTTGAAACTCACGACGCCCGCTTGAATCAGGTCGGGAATATTGCGGAACATGCACATATCGTTGAGCGCAAGTTTGTACGACCAATCGTTGAGCGTTGCGCCCGTCTCCTCGTCGATAAGTTTGTAAGTCCAGCGGCAAGGCTTCATACAACGCCCGCGATTGCCGCTCTGCCCGAAGACTACGCCCGAATGAATGCATTGCCCCGACTCGGCAAAACACATGTCGCCGTGCATGAAATATTCGACTTCAATGCCCGTGCGCTCCTTAAGCAGCGAAACTTCCGTCAAGGTAAGTTCGCGACCGACGACCACGCGCGTTATCCCGAATTTTTTAAGCAGTTCGACGGTGTGGAAATTGTGCGTGTTCATCATAACCGAGGCGTGCATTGGAATTTTTATGCCGAGCTTACGGACGAGATTTATAACCGCCAAATCCTGCACCAAAATCGAATCGGGCTGAATTTCGTTAAGATAAGCCAAATATTTTTCGAGCGGCGCAATCTCCTCCGCGCTGATTAAATTGTTTAGCGTGACGTAAAGCTTGACGCCGCGAGCGTGAGCAAATTCAATCGCCGCCTTGAGCTGTGCGTCGTCGAAATTAAAATCCGTGCGGTGTACGCGCATGTTAAACGCCTTGCCGCCCAGATAAACCGCGTCCGCTCCTGCTTCTATTGCCGCAACGAGCGACTCCCATTGTCCGGCGGGTGCTAGCAGTTCAACCGATTTTTTATCCAAAGAAAAACCTCCTCAGATTTTGAACGAATTAAATTTTTTACGCGGAGCCGAACGGCAAAAATCACTCCACACCGCCCGATAAATTTTCTCCAGCTCGCGAATATATTTCTGCCTGTCCATGAGCGCGGAAATTTTTACGTGTTCGCGTAGCCCGACGTGATACGCCGCGATTAACTCCTTGCGCTTGCTTAGCTGAATCGCCTTCTTGACGTAATCCATCGGGCTGTTGGCAATCAGCTCCTTGACGTCGGCAGAATTTAAAATCGACGCGCTTAACCTTGCGCCGTGCGTCTTGCCGCGGAAAGTCACGACGGGCACGCCCATATACAACGCCTCGCAAGTCGTCGTGCCGCCCGTGTAGGGGAAAGTGTCCAGCGCAATGTCAATTTCGTTGTATTGTTCGAGGTAGTCGGGGCTGTAGGGACGAAACTCCACGCGGTTAATCGGAAAACTTAATTTATTGAGCCGTTCGCGAACGAGTTGCCGCCCGTCGTCGAGGCTGAAAATTTTCCCCTTGAGAATCAGTCGGGAATGCGGCACGCCGTCGAGAATCGCCCGCCACATGTATAAAACGTCCTCGCTGACTTTGGCGAAGTTGTTAAAGTTGCCGAATGTGATAAAGCCGTTTTTGAGGACGGGCGCGCGGAGTTCCTGCGCGGGCATGTCACGAATCAAGCCGGGCGCGTAGCAGAAACAACACGTGTCGAGCCGCAAAATTTTTTCGGTGAACGTATCAGCGAAATTTCTTTTGGGCGAACAAATTTTATCGGATAAAAAATAATCGACCGTATTTAAGCCCGTCGACGCCGTGTAGCCGAGTGCGCAAATTTGAACGGGCGCGGGCTTGTGCGCCAGAATCGGCAGGCAACTGTCCTGCGAATGCCCCGACAAGTCAACCAGAATGTCCACGTTGTCCCCGTCGATTAGCCGCGCCGCCGTCAACGGTTCCTTGCCGATTAAATCGCGCCAGCCGACCTGCAACGCCTTTAGTTTCTCCGTGACGAAATCTTTTTTGCCCGTCGAGTAGCACGTCACAGAAAAATTTTCCGCGTCATAATTTTCAAGGAGCGGCAACAAAAAATTCGCCAAAGCGTGTTCGCGGAAGTCGGGCGAAATGTAGCCGATGTGAAGTTTTTTATCCGCGTCGAAATTTTTTCTGTCGTGCGTGAAGGGCACAACCCGCGCAAAGAACGAATTATATTGCCGCGCCAATTCTTTGGCTTGCTTCGGCGGCACGTCGCGATAATTTTTTAAGAACAGATGTTTGGAATAAAACTCCGCCGCCTGCTCTGCCCTGTCGGTTAAAGTGCTCGCCTCCAGAAGATTTGCCGCCGCCCGCGCAGGATCACCCGCCAAATAAAAACTGTTTGCGCTCCAGCCCAACGCCTTGAACAAAATCGATTGCGCGATGAAAAATTTTTTCTCCAGCTGCTGTTGAAGTTCCTCGTCGGCGGGAGTTTTTTCGCGGCGTTTGAGTTTGAATTGGCGGGCTAAGTCGTTGGAGCGCGTCTGCAAAGTTTTCAACTCGGCGTGCACGTCGGCAATTACCGCGTCGAAAATTTTCAGCTGTTCGCCGAGTTTTAAGTTCTTGATTGCCACGCCGCCAAGCACCAGCCGCCCGCGCAGGTGATTTGCTTCGACGGAGAGCGCGTATCCCGCCAGAGACTCCGCCTCCTCGACGTTGCCCAAATACAGCGACGACTCCGCCATTATCGCGAGACCTTCCGCCGAATTTTTATCCAGCTCAAAAATTTCCCGTGCGGCGGTGCGCATGGATTTTGGGTCGCCGCTCGCAGAAAATTTCTCCGCCAACGTCACCCAGTCCAAAATTTTTTCGTCCATGTAACTCCTCCTACACGATAAATTTTTTCAATCATAATAAACCAAACGAGCCGAATTGACAATAAAATAATTTTTGCCTTATAATCGATAAAAACCAAAGGAGAGACCGACATGAATCAACGAGGCTTTGCAACGCTGGAAGTAATTTTGATGGTCATGGTTATCGGGATCCTCGCGTCGATAGCTGTGCCGCGTTTCACCAACGTGACGACCGCCGCCAACACCGCCAAAATTCAAGCGGATCTGTCGACAATCGACACCGCCATTGCTGTTTATCAAATGGAAAAAGGCGATAATACAACTCCGAGTGTCGATGATTTAGTCAATGATGGCTATTTGCAAGCAAAACCGGAGCCGCCGTCGGGAAGCTGTTATTATGAAGGCAATATAACAGCAATATCTGAGCTTGGGGCAACTAACGGATACGCAACAGATGAAATCACCGTTTCTGGCACGGGCACAAACGCCATTAAAACGCGACGGGGTATTCTCGGTTCTGGAAAAACTGCAGACAAATTTTATATCCCGAAGAAAACTAGCTGACGGAAAAAATTTTATTGGCGCGGCGTGATTTAGTTGACGCGAAAAAATTTTCTTGATACAATACGGCGCAAGGGAGAAAAATTTTTTTCCGAAGCGTTTAACGTTTTGCGAGTAATTGACGATAAAATTTTAAACAGACAATGAACGACGACGACTGCGGCGACTCGTTACGCGTGCGAGGCGCACAGCCCGGCGACGGTCGGGCAGGCAGCAAGTCACGTTTGTTTGGCGGCGGAAAGGAAACCGTCGACTAAGGAAAATTTTTCTAGGAAAGATCAAGGAGGAAATGACCATGGCAATGGTAGTAAAGAACAACATGAGTGCAGTCCGCACTCTCAACACCCTCAATGCTAACACCAGCGCGTTGCAGAAAAGCTTGGCAAAAGTTTCCAGCGGCATGAAGATCAACAGTGCGCAGGACGATGCTTCGGGGTATGCGATTTCTGAGCGTATGCGCGTGCGCATTCGTTCGCTCGACCAGGCTAACCAGAACACGCAGAACGACTCCAGCTTGATGAAGACCGCAGAAGGCGCAGTCAGCAACACCGTCGAAATTCTCCGTGCTCTCAAGGAAAAGGCAATCAACGCCGCCAACGACTCCAACACCGACGAAGATCGCCAGACCATTCAGAAGGAAATCAACCAGTTCATCGACCAGATCGACGACAACGCCCTCGTGCAGTTCAACGGCAAATATCTCATCGACGGCTCGAAGAACAACGCCAGCAACACCGCGCAGACCATCCTGCTCAACCAGAGCTTGGATAAGGGTACTGCCACTTCCAGTGCTTTGACAAGCCTGCATAACCGCGCGGGCGATTCCCTCAACATCGCGTCGACCGACAAATACCAAATTTCTTGGGTTCAGAACGGCGTCATCACCACGACGAGCGGCGAAGTCGGCTCGAAGAAGCTGTCTGACATCTTGAACATTAAAAACGGTGACGAGGAAGTCGCTGGTCTCCAAGAAGTAAAGAGCGACGGTGTCGTTCAAGTTTTGGGTGCGAAGGAATTCTACCAAACTAGTACTCCAGTTACCCTTACCTCAACGCACACCGAGGTTAGCACTAAGAATTACAGTTATACTTACAAAGGTACTTATACCACAAACGCTTCAACCACAGGTAAAGACGCGCTTACAGACGTTACTTGGACTACCGCGCTTAACCAATCGGGTGCTACAAACGCCACCGTTCCATCCTCTGCTACTGCCACTATAGTTAGCTGGGATTACGGTGCGCAGAAGGCAGACGGCAAAGACAAGTTCAACAAGCTCGTTTACACGCCGGATAAGACTGAAGGCTTGGCAGTGTCGGCGGCTACGGCTGGCGTCGAAGGACAGCTTTCCGGTCTCACGATCAGCATTCTCGACCAAGACGGCAACGTCAAGAAGGCTGCCAACGCGGCTCTCGACCAGTTCAAACAGTATCAGCGCGCAGAAAACAAGACCGGCGATATGTCGCTGAACTTCCACATCGGCTCCGAAGCCAACGTGGCTATCAAAGTCGGCTTGAGTGACATGCGCTCGCAAGCTCTCGGCTTGAAAGGCTCCGACGGCACCAGAATCGACGTCTACACCAAAGAACACGCCAACGCGGCAATCAACGTCATTGAAAATGCGCTGACCAAAGCTCTTGACCAGCAGACGACAATCGGCGCAGTTGAAGCGCGTCTCGAATACACCAGCACGAACCTCACCACCTCCAGCGAGAACGTCCAGGCGGCAGAGTCGACGATTCGCGATGCTGATATGGCGAAGGAAATGACCAACTACACCAAGAGCAACGTCCTGCTTCAGGCAGCTCAGGCTATGTTGGCTCAGGCAAACCAGAACAGCTCGGCAGTTCTCAGCTTGCTCCAGTAAGATTAATCGCGTCCCACGGGGATGCATGTTGTTCGATACTAAAAAGAGCTCGTCGATTTCGGTCGGCGGGCTTTTTTGATGACAGGAGGTTTTATCATGCGCGGAGTAGATGTTTCCATCTTTAACGAAAATGTCGATTGGTCGGCTGTGAAGGCGGCGGGCATTGATTTTGCCATTTGCCGCACGGGCTACGGCAAGACGGGCTTCGACGAAAACTTTCAGCACAATGTCGAGGAGGCGCACAAAGCGGGGCTGATTTGCGGTGCTTATCACTATTCCTACGCGCTCACTCCCGCCGACGCGGTTGCCGAGGCGCAGTTCTGCAAAGGCATAATCGAACGGGCGGGCGTCCTTTTGGAGTTGCCCGTGTGGTTTGACATGGAAGACGGCGACGAATACAAGAGACGGCACAACTTCGACTTCAGCCGCCAAAACGTCACCGCCATCTGCAAAGCTTTCCTTGACGGTATCAAGCCTTTGAACTGCGGCGTTTATTCCAATCTGTCGTGGTTGGAGGAGTTCATTGATTGGAAATCGCTGGGCTGTGAAATTTGGTCGGCGCAGTGGAATTCGGAGGACAACTTCAAAGGGCGCATGTGGCAATACACAAACGCGCTAACAATCGGCGGACAAACCTTTAACGGAAATATTCTGTACGAGGCGGGCGAACAAGTCCTTGGACAGAGCGCGACCGTAGCCGCTCAACCTGCCGCCCCGCAATCCACAAACGATTTGATTCACAGCATTTTATCCAGCCACGCCAAAGAAGAAACCGCCGCCGCTCCCGCTCAACCGAAGCCGCAAGCTCAATCAAGCTCCGCCGCTATCAACAGCATTCTAAGCAACATAAGACCGCAAGCCGGCGCAACTAAATCAGCCGCTCAACCTTCCACCGAAGACAAAATTCACAGCATTTTATCGAACGTTCGCAACAAAAAATAATTATTCGTCCTACGTTAATTTTATCGGTTGACAGAAAAATTTTGGGCGTCTATAATTAAACAGCTTGCGCACGAATAGCGATAAACTTATTGGAGGTATTCAAACATGGCAGTTGGTAAGGTAAAGTGGTTTAGCGCGGAAAAAGGTTACGGATTCATTGCTCGCGAAGAGGGCGACGATGTGTTCGTTCATTTCTCGGCCATCCAGAGCGACGGCTACAAAACTCTCGACGAGGGGCAGGAAGTTTCCTTCGACATTATCGAGGGCGAGCGCGGTCCGCAGGCGGCCAACGTTAAGAAACTCTAAGCGTTGAACTGCGAACATCTTATCTGTTAATGACTTGTTTCCGAGGGACGTCATATCGGGGACAAGTCATTTTCGTTTCGCGCGGAGTTGACCGCAGGCGGCGTTGACGTCGGCTCCCATCTCCTTGCGAATAGTCGCGCAGATACCGTGCGTGTTCAGGAAGTGGAAAAATTTTTTAACGGCGTGATTAGTCGGCGGGCTGAAAGTTCTTTCGTCGACGGGATTAAACGGAATCAAATTAACGTTGGCGAGTTGTCCGCTCAAAATTTTTGCAAGGCGGCGGGCGTGCTCCTCCGTGTCGTTGACGCCGCCAATCAAAATGTATTCGTAAGTGACGCGCCGCCCGGTTGCTTGAGCGTAATCGTTGCCAGCCGCAAGTAGACTTTTCAAATCGAACGCGGA
Organism: Selenomonadaceae bacterium; assembly: GCA_017529935.1. Taxonomy (GTDB): domain Bacteria; phylum Bacillota; class Negativicutes; order Selenomonadales; family Selenomonadaceae; genus Quinella. The sequence continues at coordinate 1,537 of JAFXNB010000047.1, read as the reverse complement.
ATTAATCGGCATGAGCGCGGAGCGGAGTTTATCGTCGGGGGCGTGCAGTGAAATCGACAGCGTGACGGGAATTTTTTCGTCGCGCAATTTTTTTATCGTGGGGACAATGCCGCACGTCGAAATTGTAACTTTGCGGTAGCTCATGCCGAGGCAATAATCTTCGTGCGCAAGCCGGAGCATTTTAATCAGCGCGTCGAAATTCATCAGCGGCTCGCCCGTGCCCATGACGACAACAGAATCAACGACCTTGCCGAGGAATTCGTTGACAAAAAAAATTTCGCCGAGCATTTCCGCCGCCGTCAAATTTCTCTCCAAACCTTTGAGCGTCGACGCGCAGAATTTGCAACCCATTTGACAGCCAACTTGACTTGAAATGCAAACGCTGTTGCCGTAGTCGTGGCGCATTAAAACAACTTCAACCGCCGCGCCGTCCGCTAAGCCCAATAAAAATTTTGTCGTCAAGCCGTCCGAACTGTCGAGTTGCTTTTTAAGGTCGGCGATTTTAATTTCATAACGCTCCGCCAATTCCCCGCGCAGATTTTTGGGCAAGTCGTTCATCGCGTCGAAAGTTTTCATGCCGTGCTTGTAAATGTGCGCGGCGATTTGTTTTGCGCGGAATTTTGGCAGCGGCGCAAGTTCCCGCTCCAATTCCGTCAGCGTCAATCCGAATAAATTTTTCAATCGTTCAGCCTCCTTTGAAAGAATTATTACACTGCCCGCGCTGAAAAGCAAGCCGCCTTCTACAGGAAAAAATATTTTTGTGTCGAAAGTTAGCGGCGTGAAAAATGACTAGGAGGAAAAGAATTTGGAAACATTTGAAATGGAACTCGGCGGCAGAAAATTAATCGTCGAGCACGGCAAGATGGCTAAGCAGGCGAACGGCGCAGTTCTCGTGCGCTACGGGGACACGGCGGTTTTGGTTGCGGCGACGATGTCCGCTGAACCGCGTGAGGGCGTCGACTTCTTCCCGCTGACCGTCGACTTCGAGGAGAAGATGTATTCCGCGGGCAAAATCCCCGGCGGCTTCATCAAGCGCGAAGGTCGTCCGCAAACCAGCGCGATTCTCAAGAGCCGCCTGATTGACAGACCGATTCGCCCGCTGTTCCCCGACGGCTTCCGCAACGACGTTCAGATTATCGCGACGGTTATCTGCTACGACGAGGACAACGCGCCCGAAATTGCGGGCATGTTCGGCGCGAGCTGTGCGCTTTGCGTCAGCGATATTCCCTTCGGCGGACCGATTGCGGGCGTGCACGTCGGGCGCATTGACGGAGAATTTATCATCAACCCGACGAAAGAACAGCTTGACGTGTCCGAAATGGATTTAATCGTCGCGGGCTCGAAAGATGCCGTGATGATGGTTGAGGCTGGCGTTAAAGAACTTCCCGAAGAAATTGTTCTCGACGCGATTTTATTCGGGCACGAGGCGGTTAAAAAGCTCGTCGCCTTCCAAGAGGAAATTGCGGCGGCTGTCGGCAAACCCAAACGCGAAGTCACGCTGTTCCGACCGAATGAGGAAGTCGCGGCGGCTGTCCGT
>JAFXNB010000046.1 GCA_017529935.1 Selenomonadaceae bacterium | reverse complement strand
TGTGCCCGCGTTTAGTATCAAGGGCTTGCCAGTGTGTTCAAAGAAATACTTGCCTAACATGTCCAGCGCGTTTAAGGATTCGGGGCGCATACCTTCCGTAGAAACATTCATGTTGGGATTGCGCACTCAATATTTTCCTTCAGCTCCGCCGTTTTCGCCGCGATAAACGTTGCCTTTGTCGAGAGCGTCTTGAACTTCCTCCTTAAAATTGCCGTAGCTCACTGTATTCCTTGCCGAATTTGCGGAATGATTCACGGAGGCTAACAGGGTCGGGCGGTTTGTCAAGCGACCGCAAGTTTATAACTTCCTGCCCAAATTCTTCTAAGGCTTCAGCAAAAGAGCCGCCGGCAATTCTTTTCGCCATTGGGAAAAGCCCCAATGCAAACTTTCCTGCATTATAAAAAAGACTGAACGTCGGATAGTTTAACGCCGAAATCCAGCCGAAGTTTTGATATAAAGAATCCTGCGTTTTAGCTTCAGCTTCAAGTTCGGTTTGCCTAAGCACATAGGTGCCGTTTTGTTTTGCGTCCGCAATGTATTCGTTTTCGTTCCGTTCTTCGCTCGACCGAATAGCGTCTAAATCTTTTTGCGATTGGAAAGTTCTGCGTTCGTGGTGCTCGTGTTCAGCCGATTTGTATACCGCTATTGTGCCAGCTCGTTGACTGTACTGCCGAGAGTTTTTTGCAACGTGGTCGCAATCTTTCAGCGAATTGTAAATTGAATTCAAGCTGTTGATTGTGTCCGCAAGCTTGTCGTTCAACGCGCCCGCGAGGTCGTTTTGATTATCGGCGGCGGCATTGGCTTCCGTCGAATAATCAGCGGCTAATCCCGCCAGTGCGCCTTTTATGCGGTCAAGCACGGCTTTGAAGTCGAGCTCCGCGAATTCTTTCTGGATGAACTGATTGTAGGTGTCAACCGCCGCCCTGTTCTTGTTATGCACGATTCGCGGGTCAAATTTTTTTGCCCGTATTTTGTGGTGGCGTCAGCGCATTAGTGGTTAGGGGTTAGTGTTTTTCCCCGTCGTATTGTAAACCTCTGCTGTATGTGCTATAATTTTATTGATTAAAATATGGTGGCAGTGTGATTGCGCAGGGGGTATTATGCAAAATAAAATAAAAAAGCCCTCCATGTCGGAGGGAATTTTTTTCGGGGGTGAGTGACATGGCGCAGTTCAAGGCGAAATGCGCAATTAAAACCAAAATCATTACGCATTGCTTTTCAAACGCGGTCATTATTTCACGACGCTCAAAACTGAAATTAGGGAAAATATCTAACCACTAAATTTTGCAGACAAATTGCGAACGAAATAAGTAAAAGCCTTGTTATAATAATAAAATTCAGGAGTAAAATTTTTATGATAAGCGTAACGAAACTGCTTTTTGCCGAGGAATATTTCGGCGACACCCTGCGCTACACCAAAGACGCGCACAAGATGACTAACGGCGCGGCGGCGGGCATGGGTCCGGTTGTCGTGTGGAATTCAACGCGAACTTGCAATTTGAAATGCCGCCATTGCTACATGGATTCGGATTCGCGCAGATATCAAAACGAGCTGACGACCGCCGAAGCTAAAAAATTTATCGACGACCTTGCCGAGTTCAAAGTTCCCGTGCTGTTGTTTTCGGGCGGCGAGCCGTTGATTCGTCCGGATTTTTTTGAACTTGCCGCTTATGCCGCGCAAAAAAAAGTTCGCCCGACGCTTTCGACGAACGGAACTTTAATCACCCGCTCCGTCGCGCAGGAAATTAAAAATATCGGCGTGGGCTACGTGGGCATTTCCCTTGACGGCTTGGAAGATGTCAACGATAAATTTCGCGGCGTTAAAGGAGCTTTCAAACTTGCCATGCGCGGCATAGAAAATTGCGTGGCTGTCGGGCAACGCGTCGGCTTGCGCTTCACGATTAATCATCACAACTTCGAGGAGTTTGACAAAATTTTTGACTTCATCGAGGCGGAGAAAATTAATCGCGTCTGCTTTTATCATCTGGTTTACTCCGGTCGCGGCAGTCAAATGCTTGCCGAGGACGTCACGCCCGCCGAATCGCGCCAAGCCATGGATACGATTATCCGCCGCACGAAAGATTTTGCCGCACGCGGGCTGGCTAAGGAAATTTTGACCGTTGACAATCACTGCGACGGCGTCTACATGTACTTGAAAGCTTTGGCGGAAGGCGACGACGCTCAAGCCTCGCAGATTAAAAAATTTATCAGCATGAACGGCGGCAATCGTTCGGGCATTGCGTTCGGCGAAGTTGACCCGCTCGGCTACGTGCACCCTGACCAATTCACTCAACACCACACCTTTGGCAACGTCCGCGAAAAAAAATTCGGCGACATCTGGACTGACTTAAGCAATCCGATTCTCGCCGGCTTAAAAAATCGCAAGCCGCTGTTGAAAGGACGTTGCGCCCGCTGTAAATTTTTGGATAACTGCAACGGCAATTTCCGCACGCGCGCCGAAGCTGTCACCGGCGATTTTTGGGCTAGCGACCCATCTTGTTATTTAACCGACGCCGAAATTTTTGGAGGCTGATTGAATGTTTAAAGTTGTGCTGTGGGACTACACAGGCGAAAGTGCAAATTGGGCGGAAACTTTTTTGAAAAGCGACGTCAAAGTTATCCGCACGTTGCGCCCCGACGACCCCGACCAAGCCGAAGTTATCATGCGCGGCGATTGGGATTTCGTTCTGATTTTCGAGAAAGGTCAGCGCGAAATATTTAATGCGATTTTCAAGACGATGCGCGAGATGAAAGTTTCCACGAAAAATATCGTTTTTGCGAACGATTTGGATAGCTGGCAGAATAATTTTGCCGCTGTCTACGCGCTCTTGAAGCCGGAGACTCCGATGCATGACACTATTCAACGGCTTTGCAATTTCTTCAATCATAGACTTTGGCACCACTATATCGCCGCCTCTGCCGAAGGGCTTAATTATGTTGCCACGTCCGCAGATGATTTTGTAATTGAATATATGTATTTGATTAGCAAAAATCACGCGGCGCATGAAATGAAAATTTTCCGCGACCTGTCGAAGAAATATTACGGCGTCGACGACAGCGCAGGCTACTTCCTCGACTTGGGCGCGAATATCGGCACGACGGGAATTTATTTTTGCAAGAAGCTCTCGCCGAATTTAAATTTGCTTGCCTTTGAACCCGATGCCGAAAATTTCAAACTCCTGCGCGTCAACACAATACTCAACGACATGGAAGATAGAGCGAAGCTCGTCAACTGCGGGCTTGGCGACAAATTCGACGAGATGACTATGTACAGATACTTGGAAAATCCGGGCGGCAATGGTCTTTTTAGTGGTGATGGATTATTTAAATTCAATGATGGCTCTCTGACTGAAACGGTTAAAATTATTCCGCTTGACTCTTACCTTGCCGAAAAAAATATCGCGGCGGAGGAAATCAAATACATTTGGATTGACACGGAGGGCTTCGAGCCGCAAGTTTTGCTCGGCGCGAAAAATCTGTTGGCAAAAAATCCCGCGCCAATTTTTATGGAGTGTAACCTGCGACTTTGGGACAATTCTGGCTACTTTGAATCGATGATGACTTTGCTAACGAAGAACTACTCGCATTTTATTCACGTTCAAGGCGGCGAAACCGTTTATCCCCTTGAGGCTTTGCGAACGATTAAAAGACCTAATAACCTTGGTGGACAGATTGGCGATATTTTCCTCATCAAAAAGGGCGCGATTGATTAAGCTTGCCACTCCTTTCAAAATTCGCTACAATAGGCGCGTCAAAAAGGAGGTCTTTTCTATGGAAATTGACATCAGCAAGATAAAATTCGACGAACGCGGACTTGTCCCCGCGATTGTGCAGGAAGAAAGCGGGCAAGTTTTGATGCTCGCCTATATGAACGAAGAATCGCTAAAGAAAACGATTGAGACGGGCTACACGCATTTTTATAGCCGTAGCCGCCAAACGCTCTGGAAGAAGGGCGAGACCAGCGGCAACGTTCAGCAAGTCAAAGCTCTTTACTACGACTGCGACGGCGACACACTTTTAATTAAAGTTCACCAGACGGGCGTCGCTTGCCACACGGGAACTTATTCGTGCTTCAGCGGGCGCAGGCTCGACGAAAATAAAAATCTTCCCGCCGTCGTCGACCAGCCGCCCGAAGATTTGTCGCTTGTGCTCTACGAACTTTACTCCGTCATCAAAGACCGCCAACGCCACCCCGTCGAAGGCTCCTACACCAATTATCTTTTCAACATGGGGCACGACAAAATTTTAAAGAAAGTCGGCGAGGAGGCTGTCGAAACTATCATAGCCTCGAAGAACGGCGACCACGATAAAATTATTTACGAGATGGGCGATTTGTGGTATCACTGCTTAGTTTTGCTGGCGTGGCACGGAATCAAGCCCGAAGAACTTTTTGCCGAGCTGATGAATCGTCGCAAGGGCGGCGCGTATCACAAGTTCACCGGCAAGAGCGGCGAGCGTCCCGCTGATTGACATGAAAAAAATTTTTCTAATCGCGCTGATTGTTATCGGGCTTGGCTTCTATCATTCGCAGGCGCAGAATATCGACGAAATTTCCGCCATTGCTGACGGCTCAAAAATTTTGGTGCTGAATTATCATCAAATCGACAACAAAGCAAATCCGTTAAGCGTGTCGCCCGCCAATTTTGAGGCGCAGATGAAATTTCTCGTCGACAGCGGCTGCATAACGATAACGCCCGACGAACTTTACGCGGGCTTGAACGGAGAAATTGAACTGCCGCCAAAGCCCGTGCTGATAACTTTCGACGACGGCTATCTTGACAACTACACCAACGCCTTCCCGATTTTAAAAAAGTACAATTTGCGGGCGACGATTTTTATTATCCCCGCGTTCACGAGCGTTTATCCCGGCTACATGACGTGGGAACAGCTCAAGGAGATGGAAGCGGGCGGCATAACGATTGAATCGCACACGTTCAGCCACCCAAAGCTTGAGGAATTGCCCGACGACGAAATCCGCAACGAACTTTTGAACTCCAAAAATATGCTTGAGGAAAATTTGGGGCACCCCGTCGAATTCCTCGCCTACCCGACCGGCACTTACAACTTGCACATTGCCGGTATCGCGCAGGATTTGGGCTACAAAGGCGCGTTCACGATTAAATACGGCGTCGTTGACAAGGGCAGTAATTTTTTCGCGTTGGAGCGCGTCCCGATTTTCAATACCGAGCAAAAGACCATGAAAGATTTTTACGAACGAATTGCTTGGCGACAGAGCTTTGAAGAATTCGGCTGGACAAAAAAATAATTTTGCGATAAAAATTTTCCTGCGATTTGCTACAGGAAAATTTTTCTTTTAAGGCGAATAGCCCGACAAAATTTTTTGCAAAGGAGAAAACTTTATGCCGTTCAATAATACCCCCCCCCATTTGCATATCCTGCGGTTTCGGTCATCATTCCCATGTACAACGTGGAAAAATATGTTCGAGATTGCCTAGACAGCCTTCTTGCCCAGACGCTAAAAAATTTTGAAGTGATTGTCGTGGACGATTGCTCAACCGACTCAAGCCCCGCGATTCTCCAAAGTTATGCGGAAAAATTCGGTGGGCGGCTCAAGCTTGCGCACATGAAAAAGAACACGGGTAGCGCAGGCTTCCCGCGCAACAAGGGCATTGAATTTTCTCGCGGCGAATATATTTTCAACATGGACAGCGACGACTTCGTCACGCCGACCGCCCTTGAAGAGCTTTACGCTCAAGCAAAAAAATTTGACGCGGACGTTGTTCATTGCGAAAAATTTTATGTGGTTCCCGATGAATTTTCGTATCACTCGGAATTTAGAAAGCATTTGAAGCCTTGGAACTATTTGACGGGCGAAAAAGTTTTAATAACGGAGCCGCTCGTTTGGGAAAACAATTTTGAGGAACGAATTAAATTTTTCGGACAAAGAAAACTCATTTGGAACATGTGTAATCAGCTTGTCCGCCGTGACTTTATAGTGAACAATGAAATTCAATTCTGCGACATCACCGCCGAAGATATGTTGTTCACCATTTGCGAACTTTGCAGCGCGAAAAGATACGTTCTGCTTCCCAACGTTATTTATTATTATCGCCAAAATGAAGGTTCTATCACGCACGCGAAAAAAACATTGCCCGAATTTTTGAGTCGAAAAGTCAAGGCGTTAAAAACGGTCATAAGATATATTGAAGAATTTTTGAGCGACCGAGAATTTTTTTCGCGCCGCCCCGATTTGAAATATATTTTGTTTGACATGTTTATCAATGAACTGTTGAACGGCGTGATGGAAATTTATATGCAAGTGCCCGCGCCCGCTCTCGACGCTTTTTTGCAAAAAGAATTTTCCGACGGCAATCACAAAGCTTTGACGACGCTCCTTTTCAGCATGGTGAATTCTTATCGCCTGCAACTGATTGGTGCTCATCAACGCATCTCTCAACTTGAAAACGAAATCAAAAGTCTCAAAGCCGCAAAAAAATAAGGCTCAAGCGAGCCTACCGAAACGATAGCCGAAAAATTTTGCGGCGTCCCTGAAGATTGCACCGACGCAATCGAGGGGATTTTTTTTTGCTAACATGGAGAGTTTCATCAAGACGAATTTTTTACCCGCGCCCTCCGCCGAGCCGAAAGTTTCGCGAATCCAACTTTCTTGCGCGTGAAATTTTCCTATCTGCACGTAGCGACGAAACTCCTGTGCCGCCGTGTAGTTGTGCGAATGATAAACCTGCGCGGTCGCCGCGTAGAAAATTTTCCAGCCGTCAAGCAACATCTTCGCCGCAACGTACATGTCTTCGCACAGCGGCACATTCGACGGGAAGCCGCCGACACGTTGCAACGCCGCCACACGATAAGCCGCAAAAGAATTCGACGCGAACGCCGTTTTTATCCCGAATTTTTTTCTGTCGTCGAAGGAGCGCAACTGACTTTCCGGCGGATAGTTAAACGCCCGCAAAATCGCCGCCTCGTTCGTCGCGCCTTCGTGCGGGAGTTGTCGCCCGTAAGATAAGCCGACTGTCGAATCTTCCGAAAAAATTTTTACCAGCTTGGCGAGTGATTCGTCGTCGTGGAGCAAAACGTCCTGCGTCAAAAAAATTACCACGTCGAGCGGCAAAATTTTTTCCAGCGCAAATTGCCGCGTCGCTCCGTGATTAAAAGTTCTGCGCGGGATTGTCAAAACTTCCAAGCCGAAACTTTTTGCCAAATCCGCCGTGCCGTCCGTCGATTCCGAATCCACGATTAACTTTTTTGTCGGCAAAGTCTGCGCGGCGAGCTGTGATAATAATTTTTTAAATTGACTGCCCGCGTTGAGCGACGGGATTATCAAGCCACAGTTCATTTGAGACCTTCGCCGCTGATTGTGCGGATTTTGCCGTTGATGTTAATCGCGTCGCCCTCGTTCACGCCGTTGAAAATAACGGAGCCGCCGCCGCTGATTGCCAAAGTCAAAGTGTTGTCGCTAAACGTCGCCTTAGAGTAAGTGCCGCCGTCCTTGCCGTTCGTCTTGAGAATCTTGAGCATGTCGTCGCTTCGGCAATCGAAAATTGTATCCGTGCCCTCGCCAGGTTTGTAAATGAATATATCCGCGCTGTTGTAGCCGCCGTAAAGGGAATCGTCACCTGAGCCACCCCAGAGCGTGTTTTTGTTGCCACTGCCGTAAAGTTTATCATTGCCCGCCCCGCCATTAATTGAGACGTTCGCGCCGCTGTTTTCGATAACGTCATCGCCAGCTCCGCCGCTGATTGTAATTTTCTTGCCGTTGTTGGAAATATAATCGTGCCCTTTTCCGCCGACGATTGAGACATTCGCCGCGCTGTTAGAAATGGAATCGTCACCTGCGCCCGCCTCTATCGTTGAATTCGCGCCGCTGTTTGAAATAGTATCGTCGCCCGCCAAACCATAAAGCAAAGACTTCTTGCCGCTGTTGGTGATTTTATCTCTGTCAGCTGTGCCGTTGATTTTTTGACTAGCTTTTTTATTGGTAACGGTGTTGACATCTTCGACGCTGAATGAGACGGCTTTATTTTTGCTGTTGACGATATTAACTTTGTCGAGACTTGCAACGCCGTTAAGCCTGACGATATTTTTGCCGACGCTCAAGAAATAATCGGAGCCGTTCGTCTTAACAACAGAATCCATTTTGCCCGACGCGATTTTAAGTTTGCTTGTCGCGTTGAAACCTCTGATTGAATCATTGCCTCCGCCGTAGTTTATCAAAACATTTTTTCCGGCGTTAGAAATATAATCGTTGCCTGCGCCCGCATTGATTGAAACTTTCGCGCCGCCAAAGTTACGAATTGTATCGTTGCCCGTGCCGCCGCTGACCGTGACATTGTGCCCGCCGTTGACAGGGATTGTATCATTGCCCTTGCCCGCGTCGATTAAGACGTTATTGCCGCCGTCGTTGGTGATTAAGTCCGCCGAAGACGTGCCCTTGACGAGCGCGCCGTCCTTATCATTGTTTTTAGTAGCCATTAAATCATCTCCTTTCTTGCGCATTATAAATTGTTTTTTTTTTTGACAATTCCCTAGCCAAAAAATTTTTTCAGCTACGCAGATTATTTAATGCCGCGTTCAGTCGTTCAAGCGAAATTTCTTTGCCCAGCAGATATAAAATTTCCGTGACGCCGCCGGGCGTGACTTTTTGCATGGAAAGCGCGATTCTAAGCGGCCACATCACCGCGCCGACTTTCAAGCCCGACTCCGCCACGAACGCCGAAATTTTTTCGTTAAGCGTGTCTAGCGTCCAATCGTCGACCGTCTCCAAAATTTTTATCGCGGGCGTAAGTATCTCGGCGGATTTTTGCGGCGTGACTTTGTTGCGCTTGTTCGTGAACAGCTCAATATCGAACGGCGGCAATTCTTTAAGAAAGGCAATCATCGCGGGAATATCGGAGAGTTTCGCCACGCGCGTTTTAAGCAAGCTTGCCAGGAAAATTTTATCGTAGCCGGCGAGATATTTATCAGCAACGGTGGCAAAATTTTCATCAGTCATCGCCTTAAAATATTCGCCGCTCATCCAGTCAAGCTTGGCGTAGTCGAACACGGCGGGCGATTTACTCAAGCCGTCGAGGCTGAAATTTGCAATCAACTCGTCCATGGAAAAAATTTCTTGGCAAGAATTCTTAGGACTCCAGCCCAACAGCGCGACGTAATTTGTAATGGCTTCGGGCAAGTAGCCCGCCTCAATCAAGTCGTTGAAACTCGTTGCGCCGTGCCGCTTGCTAAGTTTGGAAACGGTGCCGTCCTCCGTCTTGCCCATGACCGGCGCAAGATGAATAAACGTCGGCAACTCCCAGCCGAAAAATTCGTAAAGCAGGACGTGCTTGGGCGTCGACGTGATAAACTCCGTGCCGCGGATTATGTGCGAAACTTCCATCAAGTGGTCGTCAATCACGTTCGCGAAATTGTACGTGGGCATGCCGTCGCTTTTCAATAAAACTTGGTCTTCAAGTTCGCTGTTGGCGATTGTGATGTTGCCGTGGAGCACGTCGTAAAAAGTTGTCTCGCCGACGCGCGGCATTTTTTGACGAATCGCGCCGTCTTCGTGGTAAGCGTGCCCGCTTTCGACAAGTTGCTCGGCATATTTTTTGTAAATGTCCATGCGCTCGCTTTGAACGTAGGGAGCAAAATTTCCGCCGTGATGCGGTCCCTCGTCGGGAATAATTTTCGCGGCGGCAAGCGTCCGTTCGATAAACTCCACCGCGTCGGGAACGTAACGGGCGCGGTCAGTGTCTTCTATGCGCAAAATAAAATCGCCGCCTTGACTTTTGGCGAACAAGTAAGCATAAAGAGCCGTGCGCAAATTGCCGATGTGCATGTAGCCCGTCGGGCTGGGCGCAAAGCGTGTACGAATTCTTTTCAAGTTATCTCCTCCGATTAATTTCTTAAACTGTCCTTCCAATAGCCGCACAATGCGCGGAAAATTATCAACGCCGAAGCCGCGCCAGGGTCTTCAAAGCCGATAGATTTTTCGCCGAGCGACGCCGCACGACCTTTCTTAGCCGCGATTGTCTTTGTGAATTCCAAGCCGTCACGAAAATTTTTCAAGCTGTCTGCCCGATTAATTTCTTAAGCTGTCCTTCCAATAGCCGCACAATGCGCGGAAAATTATCAATGCCGAAGCCGCGCCAGGGTCTTCAAAGCCGATAGATTTTTCGCCGAGCGACGCCGCACGACCTTTTTTAGCCGCGATTGTCTTCGTGAATTCCAAACCGTCACGAGCCGCGTCGCGTGCCGCCGTCAAAATTTCTTCAAACGATTTGCCCGCGCAGTTTTCCGCATTGAACGCCTCGCGAATCGGAATCAAAACGTCGAGCATGGTTTTATCGCCGAGTTGAGCGTTGCCGCGCTTCTGAATTTCTTCGACCGCCGCCCCGAAAATTTTTTCCAAAGTCGCCGCGTCGAGTGCGGAATTTTTATTGACGACTTCAGCCGCTGCTAAAAATGCCGCGCCGTAAAGTGGTCCCGCCGTGCCGCCGACGTTCATTATAACCGCGTCGCCCGCCGCTTGCAAAATTTTTTTCAAGTCCGCCTCGTCGCCCGCCTCGTCCAAAGCCTCCTTCGCCGCCAACGCGCCGCTTGCCATGTTCGAGCCGTGGTCGCCGTCGCCAAGCTTTTCGTCCAGCCCGTTCAAATAATCTTTCTCGCTTAACAACGCCTTGATAACTGCCTCTGCCGCCGCCCGTGTCATATGTAATCCTCCCGTTATAAAAAATAAGATATTAAAAATTGAATATGTACATTATCGGTATTGACATTGCCAAAAAGTTTCACGAAGTTGCTATTATTGATAAAGGTGGAAACAGCGTATTAACCGAGTCAAATTCGCAAAGAAAAGCAGATTGTTCGCCGACGTTATTCAGTTCGGGCGTTGCTCTCAAACCGTATCTTTCGGCTTCAACTTCGACTTTATTTTTTATAGCTGATCTTCAATTACTTTTTGTTGTATTCGACGTTAGTATTTAGCCATTTTATCAAGAAAAATCATTTGACTAATAGCTACTTTAAATTATAAAATAACGTATCATTGAATTCAACTGAAAGGTGTGAGTATCTTGAATAAAATTTCTCTTCGCCCCTATCAGAAGCAATTCATTGACGACGTTCGCATCGAATTTAGTCAAAACCACAAGCGCGTGGTCGGAGTTGCTCCTTGCGGCGCGGGCAAAACTATTATGACCGGCTGGATGATTCGCGAAGTTCAAAGGCGCGGCAAGCGTGTAATTTTTTTCGTTCATAGGCACGAGTTAATCAGACAAACTTCCGAGACTTTTGAACAACTTGAAATTCCGCACGGCATCATTTCCGCCGGCTATAAATCCCAACTCGATTTGCCCGTTCAAATTGCCTCAATCCAAACTCTCGCCAGACGTTTAAAAACTGTGCCCGCGCCCGATTTTCTTATCTGCGATGAATGCCACCACATACTTGCAAACACTTACAGGCAAGTTCTCGACGCCTATCCCGACGCTTATCTTTTGGGCGTCACTGCCACGCCACAGCGTATGGGCGGCATTAATCTCGGCGACGTCTTCACTTCCATGGTTGAAGGTCCCACCGTTGACCAACTTATTAAGCTCGGCAACCTCACCGATTTTAGATATTTTTCCCACGCTGATAAAATTGATTTGCACAATGTGCGGACAAAATTTGGCGAATACGTCAACTCCGACCTTGCCAAAGTCATGGGCGATAAAAAAATCATCGGCAATATCGTTGACAATTACAATCGCCACGCCGCCGGTAAATCTGCCATTTGTTATTGCGTCAACGTTAAACACTCCAAGCAAGTCGCTGACGCCTTCAACAAAAAAGGTATCTGTGCTGCCCATTGCGACGGCGAAACTCCCAAAATTAAACGCGCTAAACTCGTCGAAGATTTTCGCGCCGGCAAAATTAAAATCCTGTGCAATGCCGAACTTTTTAGCGAAGGTTTCGACGTGCCCAATATGCAAGCCGTTATCCTCGCCCGCCCTACGCAATCTTTAACGCTTTTTATTCAACAGGCTATGCGCCCCATGCGCCCCGACCCCTCCGACCCCAATAAGGTCGCCGTCATTATCGACCACGTGCAAAATTATTCGCGTTTCGGCTTGCCCAACGCAATTCATAAATGGTCACTCGCGCCCAATCCGCCGAAAAGACATTTCTCCGCTCCAGTTAAATTTTGTAACCAATGCGGGCTTGTCGTCCCTATGGCTACTCACGTTTGTCCTTGTTGCGGCTATGAATTTATCACGGAGGAAGACGAAGAAGAACGCCTCCGCGAACACGAAGGCACGCTTTTACACATCGAACGCAAAATCGGCAACTTTTCCAGTCGCCGCATTACTCACGCGCCCACCTCCCCCGAAGCCTTCATGGAAATTGCTAAGGAAAAAAATTATCAAGTCGGTTGGGTCGCTCATCAAGCTCTTAAATACGCTAAATCCTACGAAGATTGTCTCCATATCGCTGAAGTTTGCGGCTATAAACGCGGCTGGGCTTATTATAACTGGCCTAAAGATGAACGCAAATCTTCTTCAACTAGCAATTATCGCCGCAGACCTGCGCACCGTTCGGAGCGTTTCATCTGAAAAGCGAATAATCCGTGTCATAACGTTTCAAGTGGGAGTGTGATGATATGATAAATGTATTTCAGCCGAACTTAGGAAAAGAAGAATTGCTCGCCGTCGAAAAAGTTTTTGCGTCGAATTGGATTGGCAAGGGCGCAAAGACAAAATTATTCGAGGAAAAATTCCTTGAACATCTCCGCGAAAATTCGATAAATGGGGGGGGTATTGTCTTAGCGTCAATTCTTGCACCGAAGGTCTTTTCCAAGTCATGAAATGTTTCGTTGAGCCAAGCGACGAAGTTATTATGCCGACGTGTTCTTTTGTTGGGGCGGCCAATGCCGTCGTCGACAGGGGAGCGCGTGTTGTTTTTTGCGACGTGGACAAACTCACGCTGAATGCGACCGCGAAGGCCATCGAAGAAAAAATTTCGCCCGCAACGAAAGCCGTTTGTATTTTGCATTTCGGCGGCGTCCCCTGCGAACTTGACGAGATTGTAGAACTGTGCGCGGCGAAAAATATCACTCTGATTGAAGACAGCGCGACTGCTGTCTCTTCTTTTTACAAGGGCAAGGCGTGCGGCACTTTCGGGCAGGCGGGCACGTGGTCTTTCGACGCAATGAAAATTCTCGTCTGCGGCGATGGTGGCATGATTTACGTTAAAGACGCCGACAAGTTTAAAAAATTGCGGCAAAATATTTATCTGGGCTTGGTTTCGCAGAGCGGCTTTACAAATTCCGTCGACTCGAAGTGGTGGGAATTTCAAATCGATACCTTCGGACGCCGCTCAATCATGAATGACATTTCCTCGGCGATTGGACTCGTTCAGCTGGAAAAATTGCCAAAGTTTATTGCCAAGCGCAAACACGTCGCCGAGCTTTATGATTCGTTGCTGGCGAATGTCGATTGGTTGAAACTTCCGCCGCCGCTCAAAGATTATCAAAAATCCTCCTACTACATGTACCACGTTCAAACAAAAAATCCCGAAGACCGCGACCGCTTGGCGTCATATTTGCGCGGAAAAAATATTTACACGACGTTCAGATATTATCCGTTGCATTGGGTGAATTTGTACGGGCAAAAATTCGAACACCTGCCGAACGCCGAAGCCGCCGCGCTTTGTACGCTTTGCTTGCCGATACATCAATCTTTGGCGGATGGGAAGTTGAATTTATCTGCCGGCAAATAATTTCGTTCAAGGGGTGAGCGCATGAATTACGTATTTGTTTTTTTGGGCGAATTCGGCTACGAACTTTTCAACTGGCAAGGGCTTGTTCGCAAATTCAAAACGACTTGCTCGCCTGAAGATATAATTATAATCGGCGGCAGAACGGGCATGGATATCTGGTATCCTTACGCCGATATTTTTATCGACATTTCCGCCGACCCGTTCTATAAAGCCAGCCGCGCCGACGGTTACTTTGCCTACGACATCGCCACGCTTTACAGAAAAGATTCGCAAGACGCGATTAAAGCTTCCGTTCAAGCTTACATTACGGAAAAATTGAGACCGTTTAATATTGAGCGACCGGAATTTATTTTCAGCTCGGACTTAAATCTTATAAACGGCGTTCACTTCGGCATGTGGGAAAAATTTTTTAATATCTACGGTGGCGAAGGTCACAAGCAAAATCTTTACGCCAAAATCGATTACGATTCTGCGGAGCTTAAAAGCGATTTGGAAAACCGTTTGCAGATAAATTTGTCAGAGCCGTATGTTTTAGTTCAAGGGCGCAAGCGCGACATTGTTATCCGCTCAAAGCACGTCGTCCCTACTGAATTGCTCGTTGAAAAACTCGCCGAAAAAATTCCCGTCGTTGTTTTGAATTTCAACACGGGCAGAGCTTGGGACAGTCGCTCCGAAATTGCCGGCGGAAAAAATTGCCGCGTGCTGAAAAGTTTTTCGGCTCACGAGCAGGCGATTTTGATTAAACACGCCGCCGATTGCGTCTTCACCACGGAAAATGATTTCGGCTCGCATATTTACGTTCCGCCGTTCATGGGGCGCGACGTGTTGGCGATTGCTGGCGCGGACGTTTACACAATCGGCACCACGCCCATCGATTTTTGGAACGGAGAAATTTTCAAGTTCGGCGGGCAAATTTTGCCGTTCGTCTCGGAAGAAATTTTTGCTTCGGAGGCAGTCGTAAAGGGTTTTTGCGAAGTGATTCTCAAAAGAATTTCCGCAAATTATTTCTTTGGCAAGCTGGAAGAAAAAGCCGCGACGGTCGACATTAAAGATTTTTATCTCTGGCCGAACACGCCTCCGCCGCCCGATTCACGCGAAAGGGAAATTCTTCAGCGCGTCGGAGTTTCCGATTACGACACTAACGACCCGCGCTCGCGTTCAAGTTTAATTATCGATTGCCTCGGCAAACTCATTCGCGGCGGCAAAATTTCTTATCCGTTCGTGCTGGCTGATATTTGCGGCGGCGACGCCATTGTCGGCACCAAAATTAAAGAACATTTCATGCTGTCCGAAGTAATCGTTCAAGATTGTTTCAAGGGAAAATTTTCCACACACAAGCAGGCGCACGAACGCGGCGTGAAACTTTACGGCGGCTGGCTTCAACATTTGGTCGAAGGCGATTTGGCAAATAAAATTGACGTCGTATTAATGCTAAATACTTTTCGCGGCTGGCACTCGGCGCAACTCCGCCCCAACGAACAGGATATTCCAATGAAAACTTTGCTTTGGTTCGAGCGCAACAGCAAATTTTTTATCGTCACCGCGACTGTCGACCAGATTAAATTTCTGGAACAGCGCGGCTTTACGATTGTGCTTTTGGGCAAGGGCGAGGACGATTCCTACATGATTTGCGTCTCGAAAAATTTTTAGCAACAATGTCGTCATATTCAGCGAAAAACGCCGCTAACTCTGTGCAAGTAATTTTGTTATCTGTTGAATATTTTCTGGTTAAAACTATTGCCACTTACAACTCAATGATATAAAATTGCCGCGACGTTTCAAGCGTTGCGGTTTATTTTTTGGAATGAGGTGGACAATTTGGGACTGACGATGATTATTTTAAGCCTAGTGTTGCTGATATTCTTTGCGTATCGCGGCTACTCTATAATATTTATCGCGCCGCTGTTCGCAGTCGTGGCGAGTATCGGGAGCGGGCATGACCCAATGCCCGTTTTCAGCGAAATTTACATGACAAAGGCGGCCGAGTACGTCAAAACTTATTATCCCGTGTTTTTGCTGGGCGCGATTTTCGCCAAAATCATGGAAGAAGGCGGGCTTGCCGCTTCGGTCGCAAATAAAATCGTTCAAACGCTCGGCAAGGAAAAAGCAATCTTGGCAATTCTAATCGGTTGCGGCGTCCTCACCTACGGCGGCTTGAGCGTGTTCGTCGTGGCGTTCGTCATGTATCCTTTCGCGGCGATTTTATTCAAGCAAGCCAACTATCCCAAAAAACTTTTGCCGGGCTTGCTGTGGATGGGCATTTTTACTTACAGCATGGTCGCAATCCCCGGCACTCCGCAAATCCAAAACATTATCCCGACGGCTTATTTCGGCACGACGACTTGGGCGGGCATCGGACTTGGACTTATCGGCGCAGTTCTTTATTTCGCCATGGCGTGGGGTTGGGTTAATTATCGCGCGAAAAAACTTCAAGCGGCGGGCGAAGGCTACGGAACGAATTTAATCAACGAGCCTGAAGTCTCCAAAGAAGAGTTGCCCGATTGGAAACTTTCCGCAATTCCGCTCGTCATGGTCATCGTTTTGAACTTATTTATCAGCAATCCGTTTAATTGGAGCTGGGCTTATCATTGGGATCAGAGCAGTCTTGACAGTTTGGCAGGTCTGAACTTGAGCTTGTTGGCGGGCGGCGTCGGCAAAGTGCAAGCGATTTGGTCGATTAACGCGGCGTTAATTTTGAGCTGTATAGCGGCGGCGATTATCGGCAGGAAATGTTTGGCGTCGAAAGGCGGCGTCGTTCACCCGATTAATACCGGCGCGGTCGGCTCCATGGCGGCAATTTTGAACGTCGCCTCGTGCTACGCGTTCGGTTGCGTGGTCGCGGCAGTTCCCGCCTTCGAGATGATTAAAGAAGCCCTGCTTGGAATTTCTATCGGCGACGGTCCTTTAGGTTCGGCGGTTATCACGACGCTAATCATGTGCGGAATCACGGGTTCAGCGTCGGGCGGGCGAAACAATCGCGCTGGGCATGTTGGGCGAACAGTGGCTAACTATGGCAAATCAAATCGGCATGAATCCGGAAGTTTTGCACAGAATCGTTGCGCTCGCCTCGGAGTGTATCGACACCCCGCCACATTCGGGCGCGCTGATAACGCTAATGGCGGTCTGCGGTCTAAGTCACAAGGAATCTTATTACGACGTTTTTGTCCTGACGTTGCTAAAAACTTCGGTTGCGTTTATTTGCTTGGCGATTTTTGCCGTGACTGGCATCGTATAAATTTTGCGTAAAGAAACTGTCTCTTATACAAAAAAACTCCCGCCACGATTGACGGGAATTTTTTTCTTGTGGAGGTAAGGCTGAGAAAATTATTTGCTAAGAAGTTCGCGCTTAATGCGGTCGAGGGCTTCAGGAGCCTGCTTGTCCATTTTTTCGGGGAAGCCGAAGTAGCTAACGCAAATGATGTTGTCGCCGCCAACTTTGGGCGCGTCGGGTTTGAGCTGTTTGTTAGCAAAGTCCATTTCGCGGAGCGTTTCAAAAATTCCGTAGAAATCAACTTCGCCCTCACCCATTGCTGTATGCTGGTGAATCGTGTAATCAGCTTTGCCGCGCCCGTTGAGCCAAGGCGGATTGACGATATAGCGGCAGTCGATAGTTTGATTCCACGTGTCAGCCAAAAGGACGTGAGTCAATTCGTCGCCGGCATATTTGAGCATGTGGCGAACGTCGCCTTTGCCCTGGTCGTAGAAGAAGCCGTGACTCGCGCTGTAAACGTAGCCGAGATTTTTTGAGCGGAAAGATTTAACAATGTCGCAAGTCTCGTCGTTGAGTTCGCAGAAGTCGTAGGGGTGCGATTGAATTTCGACGCGCAGACCTTCGCGCTCGATTATCGGCAGAAGCTCCTCCATTGAACGGAAGAACATGCCGTTGCAAATTTCCTGCTGATTGGGGTCGCCGCTGAATTCGGTGTTGATGACGGGCACGCCCATGTTTACGGCGATTTCAATGATTTTTTTCCAGTTGGCGACGGCGTGTTGACGCTGCTCCTCGGTCGGACCAGACCAGCGATAGACGACGATGAACGACGAAATTTCAACGCCGGTTTCCTTCAGAGCCTTGCGATATTCCGCCTCGCACTCCGTGGAGAAAAGCGGGTGCTTGTAAAACGGATTAATGCGCGGGTGCGGGGACTGTTCAATATATTTGTATCCCCAATCGGCAACCTTGTGGACATAATCGTTGATGCTCATCTGTTTGGCGAGCACGTCAACATCAAAAGCAATCTTCATTTCAAGCCCTCCTTTGATTAATTCCTGTTTTCGTAAACTATCACATAAGAAAAACCTTGTCAATAGTTTGCAATAAAATTTGCGGCTTTGGAAAAGAATTAAGCAGGATTTTATAGTTTTGGGTAAAAATATCACCATAACTGAGGAGGTGTTGATATGGCGGTCGTCTACTACAACAGCGAAAATTTTGAGGAAAATCCGCTTCGTGAGCCGAATGTCAAGTTGCTGTATGTCTGTCAAGCCGACGTTGAGAACGCGATTATTCCGACGGCAATGCACGCCCACGAAGAACATTTGGAGTTGCAATACATAAGCGGCGGCAGGGCGCATATCCGAATCGACGGAAAAGCCTACGACGTGCAAGAAGGCGACGTAATTGTCTACAATGCGGGTGTCCTCCACGACGAGCGCGCCGACCCTGATTGCGGCATGAGCTTCTACAACTGCGGCGTGAAAAATTTTCAATCAGCGTGCTTGCCGAAGAATCATCTGTTGCCGCAGGGGATTAAGCCGGTCTTGCACAGCGACGACATGGCGGATACCGTTCGCGCGATATTTCACGAGCTTTACGAGCAAATATCGCAGAAAAAATTCCGCGCCGCCGCCGTCTGTCATCACCTGATTTGTTCACTGTTGATAATTTTGGAAAATCAGCTGCCGCACGAGAATTTGACTCACCGGAAATTTGATGACTCCTTCCAACGTTGCAAAGACTTTATCGATAAAAATTTCACGGAAAATATTTCGGTCGAAGACATGAGCAAAATCGCGAACATGAGCGTTTCGGGCTTTTCGCACTACTTTAAAAAAGTCTTCGGGCTTTCGCCGGTGCAATATCTTATCCGCCTCAAAATTGGCGCGAGTCAGAAATTGTTGATTGGCACGGACAAGAGCATAACCAAAATAAGCATGGAGCTAGGCTATGACAACGTGACACATTTTAACAATCAGTTTAAAAAATATGTTGGAACGTCGCCGCAAAATTATCGCAAGCTGTGGGTAGGTAATGAGCAATTTAAACATTTGAATCATATTTGCGGCGCAATGAATTGACAATCGTCTTTGTGTAAGCTCCGATGAATTTCGGCGCGTTGGAGCCGTGTTCCGCCAAAATTTTTATAATCGCTGAACCGATAATCGCTCCGTCGGACAAATTCGCCATGGCTCTTGCCTGTTCGGGCGTAGAAATGCCAAAACCTATCGCGCAGGGAATTTTAGTATTTTCGCGGACAATTTTTATAATCGGAGCAAGGTCAGTGACAATTTTGTTGCGCGTGCCCGTCACGCCCAAACTCGACACGATATATAAAAATCCTTCGGCTTCGCGGACAATCATTGCGATTCGATTTTCGGAAGTCGGCGCAATCATGCTTATCAAATCCACGCCGTATTTCCTGCACAGCGGCAAAAATTCTCCTTTCTCTTCAAACGGCAAATCGGGAAGGATAAGCCCGTCAATTCCGAGTGCCGCGCAGGTTGAAATAAATTTTTCCGCGCCATAGCCGAAAACAACGTTCGCATAAGTCATGAAGACCAGCGGAATTTTCACATCGCGCCGCAAATCTTTTACCAGCTCGAAAACTTTATCAGTCGTCGTGCCGCCGCGCAAGGCTCGCAAATTCGCATTTTGAATCACGACGCCTTCAGCGGTCGGGTCGGAAAAAGGTATGCCCAATTCAATCAGCGACGCGCCATTTTTAACCATCTCGCGAACACACGCGGCAGTTGTCGCCAAATCGGGGTCGCCGCACGTGATGAACGGAATAAAAGCCTTGCCGCCCGCGAAGGCATTTTTTATTTTACTCATCAATATTTACTCCTCTGTATTTGGCAACCGACGCGCAATCTTTATCGCCGCGCCCGGAAATTGTTATCACGATAATTTTTTCCTTGGGCATGTTCGGCGCGATTTTTTGAGCGTAGGCGACGGCGTGCGCGGATTCAATCGCGGGAATAATTCCCTCCGTGCGCGAAAGATATTCAAACGCCTCGACGGCTTCGGCGTCGGTTATCGGCACGTATTCGGCGCGACCAGTGTCGTGCAAGTGGGCATGTTCGGGACCGATGCCAGGATAATCAAGCCCGGCGGAAATTGAATAAACCGGAGCAATGCCGCCGAATTCGTCTTGGCAAAAATAACTTTTCATGCCGTGGAAAATTCCCGTCCTACCCGTAGCAATCGTCGCCGCCGTCTCGAAAGTGTCAACACCTCTGCCCGCCGCCTCGCAACCAATCAGCTTGACTTGTTTGTCGTCGATGAAGTTCCAAAAACTCCCCATGGCATTGGAGCCGCCGCCCACGCACGCAATCACGACGTCGGGCAATTTTCCTTCGCGCTCCAACATCTGCGATTTAATTTCTTTGGAGATGACGGCTTGGAAATCGCGGACAATCGTCGGGAACGGGTGCGGACCCATGACCGAGCCTAAACAATAATGCGTGTCGGAAATGCGGCGCGTCCACTCCCTGAAAGTTTCTGACACGGCGTCTTTCAACGTGGCTGTGCCGGTCTTCACGGCGACAACTTCCGCGCCCAAAAGTTTCATGCGGTAGACGTTCAAAGCTTGGCGGATTGTGTCCTCCTCGCCCATGAAAATTACGCATTCCATGTTCATCAGCGCGGCGGCGGTCGCGGTTGCCACGCCGTGTTGACCTGCGCCGGTTTCGGCAATTAAGCGCGTCTTGCCCATTTTTTTCGCCAGCAACGCTTGACCGAGCACGTTGTTAATTTTGTGCGCACCCGTGTGATTCAAATCCTCGCGCTTTAGATAAATTTTCGCACCGCCCAAATCGTTCGTCATTCGTTCGGCGAAGTAAAGCCGCGACGGTCTGCCCGCGTACTCGTTGAAAAGTTTTTCAAGTTCGGCGTTGAAGGTGGCGTCGGCTTTGAATTTCTCGTAAGCCGCCTCCAACTCGATAACGGCGTTCATCAAAGTTTCGGGAATGTATTGCCCGCCGTAAACGCCAAAACGCCCTTTTGCATTCGTCATAAAATTGCACCTCTCACCGCCGTCACGAATTCGCGCATCTTAGCGGCGTCCTTCCTTCCGTTCGTTTCAATTCCGGAGCTAACGTCAACCGCGAACGGCTTCAAAAATTTTATCGCGGCGGAAACATTTTCGGGAGTGAGACCGCCCGCCAAAAAATACGGTCGGCTGAAATTTTTTATCAGGCTCCAATCGAAAATTTTCCCGTCGCCCGCGCCCGAATCAATCAGCAAAAAATCTGCGGCAAAATTTTTTAGCGCGTCGAAGTGGACGGCTTTGATTATCAATTTGTCAGTGAGCGCGCGCAAATTTTTTATATAGTCGTCGTCCTCGTTGCCGTGCAGTTGAATCGCGTCGATGATATTCTGATTCGCCAGCGTCGCGACGGTTTTAATTTCCGCGTCGACGAACACACCGACGGCAGAAATTTCCTTGCGCAAAATTTTTTTCAGCGCGGCGGCCTTTTCGGGCGAAATGTATCGACGACTTTTTTCCGCGAACACAAAGCCGATAAATTCGGGGCAAAGTTCGTTGGCGGCGCGAATATCTTCAACGCAGCTCAGCCCGCACAATTTTATTTTAGTCATGTCGCCGCCCTCAAATTTTGCAACGCGGCTTTTTTGTCAGCGGCTCTCATCAGCGTTTCCCCGATTAAAACTGCGTCCGCGCCGATTTTTTTAAGCGTCGCCACGTCCGCAGAATTTTTTACTCCGCTTTCCGCAACGTAAATTTTTTCCGGCGGAATCAGCTCGCGGAGTCGTGCGGCGTTGGAGAAATCGACCGAAAAATTTTTCAAGTTGCGATTGTTCACGCCGATAATTTCCGCGCCCGCCGCTATCGCCGATTTTATCTCCTGCGCGTCGTGCGTTTCGACTAGCGCGGTAAGTTTCAAGTCAGCACAGACTGTCAAAAATTTTTCAAGCGTCGCCGTGTCCAAAATCGCGCAAATCAATAAAACTGCGTCCGCGCCCAGAACTTTTGCCTGATAAATTTGGTACTCGTCAACCGTGAAATCTTTGCGCAACATCGGCAGGGAAATTTCTGCGCGAACGTCACGGAAAATTTTATCGGAGCCAAGAAAATATTTCGGTTCAGTCAAGCACGAGACGCAATCCGCGCCCGCCGCTTCGTATTCCCGCGCAATTTCGACGTGTGGAAAATTTTCCGCGATAATGCCTTTCGACGGCGAGGCTTTTTTTATTTCGCAGATAAACGACAGCTCCGGACGTTTCAGCGCGGCAAGAAATTTTCCGCCGCCACCGAACGTTGAACTTTGCGCTTTAAGCGCGTCGAGTGAAATTTTTTCCTTATCCGCCGCGACACGTTCACGCGCAACTTTTGCAATTTCCTCCAAAATGTTCATCGGTTGCTGACCTCGACGAATTTTTTCAAGGTATTTATCGCCGCGCCGCTGTCAATCAAACTTTGCGCGAGTTTAACGCCGTCGGCGAATGTGGGAACTTTATCGGCAATGTAAAGCGACGCGCCCGCATTCAACAAGACGGCATCGCGTTTCGGAGTCACGTCGAAGCCCGATAAAATTTCGCGCGTGATTTGCGCGTTCTCGGCAGGTTCGCCGCCTCTAAGCTCCGATTTATCGCAAAAGTTCATGCCGAAATCTTCGGGCGAAATCGTGTAGTGACGATACCAGCCGTCTTTGAATTCGCAGATTAGAGTTTTCGCGCTCATGGAAATTTCGTCCAGCTTGTCCAGCCCGTAAACGACCATGCCGCGTTTCAAGCCCAAATCAATCAAAACTTTCGTCAGCGGCTCAACGAGATATTCATCATAGACGCCGAGCAGTTGACGTTTGGGGTGCGCAGGATTCGTCAGCGGACCGAGAATGTTAAACACCGTGCGGAAGCCCAGCTCCCTGCGAATTGCGCCGACGTATTTCATCGACGTGTGATATTTCTGCGCGAAGAAAAAACAAATCCCGACCTCGTCCAAAAGCTCAAGACATTTTTCGGGACTTTGATTTATATTCACGCCCAAAGCCTCAAGACAATCAGCCGTGCCGCATTTGGAGGAGGCGGCGCGGTTGCCGTGTTTAGCGACCTTCACGCCACCGGCAGCGGCGACAAGCGCGGCGGTCGTCGAAATGTTAAAACTTTGGGCATTATCGCCGCCCGTGCCGACAATCTCGAAAATATCCATGTCCGTTTCGACTTTCAAGGCGTGCGCTCTCATTGCGGCGGCGCAACCGGAAATTTCATCGGCGGTTTCAGCCTTTGCGCTCTTCGTCGACAGCGCGGCAAGAAATGCGGCGTTCTGCGTGGCGGAAGTTTGCCCGCTCATTATCTCGTTCATCGCGTCGAACGCCTCTTGATAGCTCAAATCCTCCTTGTTCACGATTTTGATAATTGCTTCTTTAATCATGGTGCTGCTCCTTACAACTCTAAAAAATTCTTTAAGATAATTTTTCCCTGCGGCGTCAAGATTGATTCGGGGTGGAATTGTACGCCGAAAATTTTATCGTGCGCGTGTTGCACCGCCATAATCTCGTTGTCGATTGTTCGCGCCGTGACTTTTAAACATGGCGGCAAAGTTTTTTCGTCCGCCGCCAACGAGTGATAGCGACCGACCAAAAATTTTTTCGGGCAAGTTTGGAAAAGCGGCGAATCGTTATCGCAAATGATTTCGGATTGCTTGCCGTGCATAAGTTTTTTTGCGTAAGTTATCGTCGCGCCGAACGCCGCGCAGATTGCCTGATGACCTAAGCACACGCCCAGAATCGGAATATTTTTTCCGAGCTTGCCGACGACGTTAATAATAATGCCGGCGTTTTCGGGTCTGCCCGGTCCAGGCGACAGAATTATTTTTTCGGGCTTAAGCTCGCCGATTTCCTCCACCGTCAGCGCGTCGTTGCGAATAACTTTAATGTTCGGATTTATTTCGCCGACGAGCTGATAAAGATTGTAAGCAAAGCTGTCGTAGTTATCAATCAGCAAAATCATTGTTCCAACTCCTCCGCCGTCTTCAAAGCCTCAAGACAAGCGCGCGCCTTATTCATGCACTCATCAAACTCTTTTTCAGCGACGGAATCGGCGACAATGCCCGCGCCCGACCGCACAAAAATTTTCCCGTTCTTCTTGTAGATGATTCGGATTGCAATGCAAGTGTCCATGTTGCCCGCGAAGTCAATATAGCCAATCGCCCCGCCGTAAATGCCGCGCTTATTTTTCTCCAGCTCGCCGATAAGTTGACAGGCGCGAATTTTCGGAGCACCAGATAAAGTTCCCGCCGGCAGAACCGCCTCGATTGCAGACAGCGCGTCAAATTTTTCTCGAATCTCGCCGCGCACGACCGAGCCGATATGCATGACGTGCGAATATCTTTCTACGCTGTGGAGTTTTTCGACCTGCACGCTCCCGAATTTGGAAATTTTGCCCAAGTCGTTCCTGCCCAAATCGACGAGCATGTTGTGTTCGGCAAGTTCTTTTTCATCGGCAAGCAATTCTTTTTCGAGCCGCAAATCTTCCGCAGAATTTTTTCCGCGCGGACGAGTGCCGGCAAGCGGGAACGTGTGCAAAATTCCGTTCTCCAGCTTAACCAAAGTTTCGGGACTCGCGCCGGCGACCTCCATATCCGTGCCCGAAAAATAAAACATGTACGGCGACGGGTTTGTCGTGCGCAAGACGCGATAGGCATTTAGCAAACTGCCCTCAAATTTTGCCGCCAGCCGATTCGACAGCACGACTTGGAAAATGTCGCCCTCGCGAATGTAATTCTTCGCCCGCTCGACCATCGCGCAATAAGTTTCGCGTTCAAACAACGGCTCAATCTCGCCCAAAAGTTTGGCGGGCGGCTCAATTTTTTTCGCGCCGTGCTGATTCAAATTTTTCATGCGCTCCAGTTCGGCGACGCCCCGATTGTAATTTTGCTCAAGATTTTCTGCGGCGACGTTCACAATCAAAATAATTTTCTGGCGGAAGTTGTCGAAGGCGATAACCTTGTCGAACAACATCAAATCGGCGTCCTTGAAATTTTCTTCGTCGTCGAGTTCCATCTTGATTTTCGGCTCGGAGTAGCCCAAGTAATCGTAAGCAAAATAACCGACAAGCCCGCCCGTGAACGTCGGCATGTCGGCAAGGTGCGGGCTTTTGTAGTCGTCCAAAATCTTGCGAATGTGCTCGGAGGGGTTGTCCGTGGAAAATTCTTTCCCGTCGATTGTCATCAACCCGCCCGCACACGTCACGCAAATTTTCGGCTCGAAGCCCAAAAAGGTATAGCGTCCCCAATTCTCCTTTTCCGCGACCGACTCCAGCAAGTAGCAATGCGCGGAAACATTTTTGAGGACGCGCAAAACTTCAATCGGCGTGCAGAAATCGGACAGCAGTTCGCAACTTATCGGGACAACTTTGAATTTGCCCGCCGAAACAATTTTCTTGACCTCTTCCAAGGTCGGCTTAATCTTCATGACTCGACCTCCCCTTAACTAGCCGGAAAACGAATCTATCGTACTTCCTCTGAAGATTTCTAGCGAACTATACAAAAATTGTATCCTTATGTCAATGCGCCATTCACACAGTCACACGCAATTTTTTTGACGATGCCATTAACATCATTACAAAAAAAAGTGACTGTCGACAAAATTATCCGCTGTGTTATAATTCGCTTAAAGATACACACCGTGATTCAATCTTTCGATAGCGGTTTGGAGGAAGTTATGAATCAAAGCGAAAATAAACGCGCTAAAATAAAAAAACTTTTGTTTTACACGCTGGTGATTGCGTTCTTTGTCGGTATCGTGTTGTCATATTACAACATGCTTTACAATCAAACGCGCGAAAGCATCATCAAAAACGGACAAACCGCCGCCATTCAGTCGAAAAATTATCTCAGCGAATATCTTTCCACAAGTATCGACGCTATCAAGCTGACGGCGTACACGATTGACGGCATGCTCAATAATAAAAAGACGAATAAAGAAATTCTCGATTATTTGGTTGGACAATCTATCGCTGTGACCAGCACCGTTTTTGAAAACACGACCGGACTTTACGGCTACATCAACGGCGAATATCTTGACGGCGCGCTTTGGGTTCCGGACGCGGATTTTGTGCCGACGCAACGCCCGTGGTATATCCAGACTATGCAAAACAATGGAGAAGTGACGCTTATCGACCCGTATCTCGACGCACAGACCGGAAAAATGACCATGACAATTTCAAAGCGGCTCGTTGACGGCAAAAGTATCGTGGCAATGGATATTGTCCTTGACCAAGTGCAAAATATTACGGAGGAGTCCGTAAAATCGGGCAAATCGGATTACGAATTCATTTTAGATAGCCGCGACATGGTAGTTGCCCATTCGGAAAAAACGGAGATTGGCAAGAATTACAGAAAGGAAAAAGACACCTTTTGGGCTGTGATTTTAAACAAAGCAAACTTCGCCGACAATGATTTCTTTGAATTTGACTATAAAGGCGCGCATTATGTCGTTTATGCCGAAAAGATTGAAAATAATTGGCGGTGCTTGACCGTCAAAAATGCCACGGAAATATTTACGCCGCTGAAATTTCTTTTGGCAATTACAATAATCGTCGTGGTTATAATCGTGGTGATTCTCTCGTATATCCTCAACAAATCGAATCAACGCTACACCATGGCAAAAGAACTTAACGAGCAACTTTCTTCGCTGTCGAATATTTATCTGTCCGTTTACGATATAAATGTTATCGAAAATACTTTTAAGGAAATACAATCGACGCGTTCCCTTCTCAGCAAATTGCCTAAGGCAAATTACGAAAGCGCAAGCTCCATGATAGAAAGCACGATGCGCCAAATGGTAAGCAAAATATCTCTGGAGGATATGCTCCGCTTTATAAAACTCGACACTTTGAACGATCGCTTGAAAGATTCCGACACCGTGGCGATTGAATATCAAAATATAGAGCAAAATTGGCGGCGGGCGCGGTTTATCGCCTCGCAACGCTTAAAAAATGGAATTGTCTCCAATGTGCTGTGGCTTATCGAAGATATTGACAAAGAAAAAAAGGAGCGCGATGAGCTCCTCAATCTTTCGGAACGCGCTTTTGCCGCCAGCGAAGCAAAATCGTCTTTCCTTTCCAATATGAGCCACGAAATTCGCACGCCGATTAATGCGATTTTGGGCATGAACGAAACGATTATCCGTGAGTGCAACGATTCGGAAATTATATCGTATGCGGAAAATATTAAGACCGCCGGCAACACGCTTTTGGGCATAATCAATGACATTCTGGACTTTTCAAAGATTGAAGCCGGAAAAATTGAAATTATCCCTGTCGATTACGACCTTTCGTCGCTGATTAATGACTTGGTGAACATGATTCAAATCAAGGCGGACAACAAAGGGCTTGCCTTGTCGCTGGAGTTTGATAAAAATTTGCCGAAAATATTATGCGGCGACGAAGTCCGAATCAAGCAAGTTATTACTAATCTGCTGACCAATGCGGTAAAATACACGGAAAAGGGAATTGTGACGTTCTCAATCAGTTTCAAACGCGCCGCGCAAGAACCGGACAGCGTGATTCTCTTGGTTTCAATCAAAGATACGGGCATTGGAATTAAGCCGGAAGATATGAAAAAACTTTTCGAGGAATTTGAACGTATCGACGAAAAACGCCACCGCAATGTTGAAGGCACGGGGCTGGGCATGGCGATTACAAAAAATTTGCTGCGTTTGATGAAGAGTAGCCTTAAAGTTGAAAGTATTTACGGCTTAGGCTCGAAATTTTCCTTTGAACTGAAGCAAAAAGTAATTAAATGGGAGCCGTTGGGCGATTATGAAGCGTCATATAAAGCCGGCTTGCACGAACGGAAAAAATATAGGGAGAAATTTACCGCTCCGAACGCGCAAATTCTTGTCGTCGACGATAACTCTATGAATCTTATGGTTTTCACGAATCTTTTAAAGCAGACTAAAATTAAAATTGACACGGCAATCAGCGGCGACGCGGGAATCTTTTTAACGCAAAAAAATAAATACGACGTTATATTTTTAGACCACATGATGCCGGACAAGGACGGTATCGAAACTTTGCAGGAATTGAGAGCGCAAAAAAATAATCCAAATTGCCGCACCGTTGCCGTTTGCCTCACTGCCAACGCCATTTCCGGCGCGCGGGAAAAATACATTGCGGCTGGGTTCGACAATTATTTAACCAAACCGATTAATCCCGATAAATTGGAGGAAATGTTGTTGGAATATTTGCCGGCGGAAAAAATTGAGGCGTCGGCTACTAATATCGGCGCGGCGATTGAAAATAAACCGCCCCAAGCCGATTACAAGTACATGAACATAGCCATGGGCTTGAAATACAGCGACGGCATGGAAGATTTGTTTAAAAGTGTCGTGGAGATTTTCTGTGGCCTCAAGGACGATAAAAAAGGCAAAATTCAAAAGGCATTCGAGAGCGGGAATTGGAAGGACTACACAATTTTTGTTCACGCCTTGAAATCAACCGCGCTTTCTATCGGCGGCGAACAGACTGCAAAAATTGCTAAAGAACTTGAAATGGCGGGCAATGTTCTAAGAGACGTAAACGCTTCAGAATCGGACAAGCGCGACGCTGAAACGTTTATCAAGGCTCATCACGCCGAAGCAATGGAACTTTATGACAAACTCGCCGAAGAAGGCAGCCGCTATCTCAATTCATAAGGCGGCGCGTGGAAAAATTTTTGTAAAAATTGCGGTCAGTTTTATTTTCTTAGCGGGTGATATCTTATGAAAAAATTTTTAGTGGTGGTGCTGATAAGTTTGATTTTCGGCTCAATCGCCAGTGCTGAAATTGAAACTTACGAGGGCACGGACGAATACTATGTTTTGGGCGCGGTGGAAGATATTAACGTGGCGCGGGAGCGTGCTCGCGAAAGGGCGTTGCGCGACGCCCGCGAAAAAGCCGGCGTTTATATCCACTCCATCTCCAGAGCACTCAACATGCGGGAGCTTGAAGACGAAATTATCACCGTGGCAAGCGGCGTCCTGCGCGTCCTTGAAACTTCCTACGAGGTTGTTCAATTAACCGACACGGAGGGCTATTTCGTTCGCGCGAAAGTCAAGGCGGACATTGATACGAGCACCGTGGAGAAATTTTTGCAGAAGGACACGGAGGAACTTATTAAGCTTGTCTCCGGCGAAAAAGTCATCCGTCTGCAGGAGGAGCAACAAGAGCAGAAAATTGAATCTCTCAAGAAAAAATATCTTAAAGCCGAGACGACGGAAGAGAAAAAAGTTATCGCTCAACAGATTGTCGAAGAGGACAAAGTTTTTCTGTCGAATTTGAAATTGCGCGAGGGCAATAAATTCCGCGACGAGGGCAACCATAAAAATGCGGAGAAACTTTTTTCCGAGGCGATTGCTTTGAATCCCGAAAACTTTTTGGCGTGGCATAATCGCGGCTGGGCTTTAATCGAGCAGAAAAAATATCAACAGGCTCTTAACGACTTCAACAAAGCGGCGCAGCTGAATCCTAATTCCGAGTTGCCTTACTTCGGGCGCGGCTGGGTTTATAATCAGCAGAAAAAATACGACGCGGCAATCAAAGAATACGACAAAGTTATTGATCTAAATCCGAAATACGCCATTGCGTGGAACAATCGCGGTGTGGCTAAGTCGTGGCTGCAACAGATGCCGGCGGCCGTCGCCGATTATGACAAAGCTATCGAACTCAAGCCGAACTACATCAAAGCCTATGAAAATCGCGGCAAGGCTATGCTCGGTTTGGGCAACACCAAACAAGCGGAAGCCGACCTTCGACGCGCCGCAAATTTGACTCGCTCCAACGAGGGCGGCGATAAAGTTATCGAGAAGGCTTTGGCGCACAACGAACGCGGCGACTTCAAAACTGCGCTGAAACTTTTAAACGAAGCCGCCAAAATTTTCCCCGATAATCAATTCATCTTTGTCAACCGCGGCAACATTTACAACAATTATTTCAGAGACTATGAGGCGGCGATTGCCGATTACAACAAGACGATTGAAATTAATCCCAAATTCTCGTGGCCGTATCACAATCGCGCGATTGCTTATGGGCGGCTCAAGCGTTGGGACGAAGCCATTGCCGATTACGGGCGGGCGATTGCCCTTGACCAAAATTACGCGAGTGCTTACAACGGGCGCGCTTGGTCTTATTGTCAAATCGGAAAATTTGAGGAGGCTCTCGTTGACGCGAACAGAGCTATCAGCTTGAAACCGAACGAAGCAAATTTTTTGGATACCCGCGCAGGTGCTTACGCGGGCTTGAAACGTTACGAGGAAGCTCTTGCCGATATGAACACGGCGATTAAACTTTCGCCCGAAGGCTGGCTTTTCTACAATCGCGGAAAAATCTATGAATCGATGGGCGAGGCGAGCAAAGCTCAAGCCGACTTCGACAAAGCTAAAAAACTCGGCTACAAAGCCTGACAAAAAATCCCCCGCACTTTTGCAGGGGATTTAATTTTTTAGAAAAGTTTTTTAGGCTTGCGTGTTGTGCGTGAAATGCCACGTCGTATCAGCAAAGACAATCGCGCCGCTTACGCTATCCGAACTTTGAATCGTCATGGTGTTGCCCGTCTTTAGCGAAATGGAAACGGTGTCGCCGGTTTTCTTTATGCCAATCAAGTCGTTCAAGGTCACGTCGCTCAAATAAACAATATCCTCCGCAGAAATGTTGAGGAAAGTGTCCGAGCCTTGATTTTTGCCGCTTATGAAAATATCGACGCCCTCGCCGCCGTAAAGCGTGTCGTTGCCTTCGGTGCCCCAATGTTTTTTGAAGTTTTCGTTGCCACTTTGTATAGCAGCAACAACATCTTCGCCGGAGGGATTATTAGCGTAGGTCGGAGCATTCAAGGTGATTTTTGGCGTCTCCGTGGAAGGAGTATTAGGTTGCGAAGCGTCAGCATTAAGCTGGGCGGAGACAGTGGAAGAAGTTGTCGACGTGGACGGCGTGGACGGAGTTGTTGACGTGGAAGAAGTTATCGTCCTATGGATTCTGCCGCTGCTACTGCTGCCGCCGCTGTTGTTATTGCTTGCTGAAACGCCCGCCGTTGCCGACATGCCGCTTGTAGCGTCGCTGGTGTTGCCTTCGCTGGCAGAGGTACCGCCCGAAGTGTTGCCGCCGCTTTGGCCGCTTGAGCCGCCTCCGTTGCCTGAAGAACTGCCGCCGCCACTGCCGCCACTATTGCCGCCGCCGGAGCCGCCGCCCGATGTGCCCGACTCGCCGATAATTATCGGGAGCGGTTTATTTCTGCCGTCCTTGAGCGTTATAGAACCTTCGCCAACTTCGTAAATTACATCATTGCGGTCGAAACGTCTGGTGTATTTTCCGCCCGCAATGCTTATCGAATCGGTTGCACTGATTCCCCAAATGGTGTCGTTGCCGTCGCCCGCAGCGTATCTAATAAAATTATTTTGTGAACTACTCGACAAGCTGATTAAGTCGTCACCCGCGCCGCCGTTGATGCTGACGTTCTCGTCGAACCAGTTGTAAATGGAATCATTGCCCGCGCCACCGTCGATTGTCACAGAGTCGCCAGTGTTGGAAATGGTATCGTTGCCAGAGCCGCCGTCGATTGTCACGTTGTCGCCGTAATTGCCAATATAATCGTCGCCTGCGCCGCCTTTTATACTGAAGTTATTGCCGTCTATGTTAAGGACGGTATCATCACCTTCGCCGCCGTCGATTGAAACATTTGAAGCGAGACTATCATTTATAATATAATCTTGTCCGTCACCACCATTGATTGTAACGAAAAAGCCGCCCATGTTGTAAATATTATCATGTCCGGCACCGCCTTCTATTGAAACATTGGCACCTTTATTATTGTAAATTAAATCACTGCCCTCGCCGCCGTCTATCGTGACATTAGAAGTAAGGCTTTCGTTAAAGATCATATCATTGCCTGCTAAACCTGCGATTGTGACGTTGTTGCCGCTGTTGTTGAGGTTATCGTTGTTTGCTGTTCCTATGACAGATACGGAATCTGTGCTGTTATAAACTTCTTCACCGCGCTCAGGATCATTAACAACAAAGGGATTGATATTAACTTTTTGACCAGAAGGATAATCTTTCAGTATGACGGAGCTGACAGTCTCGAAGTAGCCGATTATGTTTACGATAATATCATTGTCGCTTGTGACGGTCTCATACGTGTAACCTCCAATATAGAGTGTGTCTGAATCGTTAAAGCCTTGGATTGTGTCATTGCCGCTCTCGTGAAAATAAGCCGTGCGAAGTTGTTGATTATTGTTGATTAGGTCGTCACCCGCGCCGCCATGGATTGTAACCCAATATCCTTTGTTATTGACGATAGAATCGTTGCCTTCTCCGCCGACGATTGAAACGTTGTCGCCGCTGTTTTGGATTGTGTCATCGCCGCCGAAAGCCTGAATTGTTGCGCCGTCGACAGGATTTATAAGGCTGTCGGCTTGTTCCGTCCCGACGATATTTTTTGCGTCGCCGATTTCGACGGGGTTGTTGTTCGCGTCGAAAATATTTATAGAAGATAAGTTTGAGGCTCCCAAAATTTTAATTGACTCTGTCGAGCCGGATCCGAACAAAATTAAATCCTTGCCAATCATGACGGAAGAATAAGTGCCGCCAGCAACTTGAAGCGTCGAAGTTTCATCAAAGCCGCGAATCGTATCGTTGCCGCTCTCGTAGAAGAATAAAATATTTTCGCTACTGTTGTTGATATAATCGTTGCCCGCGCCCGCGCTGATTGAAACGTTCGCCCCGCTGTTTTGGATTGTGTCGTCGTTGCCCATGGCCGCAATCGTCGCGGCGTCGTCCGTGTTGTTGAGAGAGTCGGCGTTTTGAGTACCGAGAATAATTTTGCTTTGCGTGCCTTCGATTTGAACGCCCGAACTTGCCGCGCCAAAGAGAGTGATTGAATCGGAGCCGACCCCGACGATAATATTGTCGCCGTCAATCGCGGGCGTGAATTTGCTACCCGAAATGCTGAGCGTGTCCGTCGAGTTCAAGCCGCTGATAGTATCTGAACCTTCGCCCGAAAAATATTCAATTAAAATTTCTCTTGCGTCGTCGGATAAATTAATTTGGTCGTCGCCCGTGCCCGCATTGATTGTTCCGAACGAGCCGCCACTGTCGATTGTGTCGTTGCCCGCGCCGCCCGAAATGGAGACGTTCAAGCCCGCGTTGTTGATTGAATCATTTCCGCCGAGCGCGTCAATCGTCACGCCGTAAAAATTATTTTCAAGAGTGTTGGCGTTGTCGTCGCCCGCGATAGATTTTGAAACGGTGTAGCTGTTCATGGCGGCGGAAGAAAGATTAGCCGCGCTGATTGGTTCGGGCGATTTAACACTGTCGGCAAACAACTGCGTCCAATAATATTCGTTCGAGTCATAATGGTCTTCAACGTAGCCGACGCCGAGCTTTGAAAAATTTTTGCCTTCTTCGTCGAGGATATTTTTTTTGTGTTTTTCCGAGCCCATCCATTGAGCCACGACTTCTGCAGGTGAGACTGCGCCGCCGTCGAGGTTTTCACCATAGCTGTGATATTTCTCTTGTAAAGTCAAATTTCCGTCGACCGGCACCGTGTAATAAGGTTTCTTTGGGTCAGGTTTGCCGTCGGCATCGGGGCGGTCGTGGTTCTCCAATGCGCCGCTCTCTCCAAGGATTTTAATTTCTTCCGCACGAGTTTGCGCGCCCGTCATCAAACCTTGCGACATCGTTAAGGGCGATAAACTTGCGGCTTCGCGTTCGGCGTTGGTCAGTTCCAAAACTTTCCAAGCCTCGTCGCTTGCCTCGCCGTCGAAGTAATCGTTTTCGCGAACACTTTTCAGCGTGAGATTAAAATTGCCGTCCGCGTCGCTCCACACGACATCATTGCCGCTTGCAACGCTGGAAAGTTGCGGCGCAGTGTTGCCGATGAAGTTCACAACGATTTTGTCTTTGGACGGCTCGAGGTCTTCAATCACCGCAGAAACTTTTTTGTCAGCGGAGTAAGTAAACTCGAAGACATCGGAGCCGTCGCCGCCGCTTAACGTTGCCTCGCCGCCCATGACAATCAAGCTGTCCTCGCCGCCGCCACCGACTAAGAGCACGTCGCTTTTGCCGTCGCTAATCAGCGTGTCGTTGCCCTTCAAGCCGTAGAGTTGTGCCTTGTCCGAGCTGGCGTTGAGCGTGTCGACACCTTCGCCGCCGTGAAGCACTTTCGACATAAAATCATCTCCCTTTTAAAGTTTGGAGTTTCCGGCATTATAATAATTGTTTTTTTTTTTTGTCAATTCCGAACCGCAATTTTCTCAAAAAAAAATCCCCCGCACTTATCAGCAAAGACAATCGCGCCGCCGTATTAGTTGCTAATCGTAGCGTACTTACTTTCGGCACTGTATAAGGAAAGGTTATTATTTCGCCGCCAACACCATAACTTATAATGCAAACTCTACAAAAACACTGCCGAAGGTTAATGGTGTCAAATCTCTCAGCGGACTCGCTTTGGAAGAAAAGGTCGTCACGGTATCGAATTCCTTATCAACGACGGTTACATGCTAAATTTGAGCGGCATTAATCCTCCTTATCCTACTCCCGCTCCCTTTGACGGCTTGACTTTCAATTTCGCCAGTAGCCCCGAGGACTATTTTCTCTCCAGCGACAAGAAGTCTATTTATTACTCTCCTGTTGTTGCCGTATTAGAAAAAGAAATTAATTTTGATGCAAAGATACAAACGCCCACGACCGCGCCATCGCTTAAGAAAAAATTTTTGCCGATGATTTTACCAACAACCCCTAAGAATTTTTTCACAGTCCGCTTGCATAAAATTTTCCGCGCCCGTGAGTTTGAAATGACTTTCTTTTAGCGTCCAGTATATCAAAAATTGCCGCCTGCGAAACTTTTCTATCAAAGAAATTATTTTCTCGTATTCATTGCGCAAAAAAAATGCTCGGCAATTTCCAAAGCGTCAGTCGAATCAATTTCAATGTCAACGCTGCTTTTGATTTCGCCGACACTGCAAACAACTCAATTTCCGCTGTGTGACAAACTTATTTCAACAGGAAATTCGGAGATATATGGCTTACTGGTATATTTTAGCCAATCGTCGACAGGCTGATTAAGTTGCGCCGCGATATTCACGGCAAAAATTTCGACGCTCATATTTCGACAAGGATTTGATTAAAAACTCTCAACACAATTATGGAATACCTCTCAAGAAATTATTTTTCGGTACAATTTACGTCGGCGAAAATATTTTTCTCCAGCTGAGCAATTCGCGCGAAACTTTCTTCGATTGCCGCTTGAGAATTTTTTTTCTTCCGCCCTCAGCGTGACGACCGTGCCCATTAAAATTTCACTGCGCTCAAAACTCGGTGCAGGTTTTTAGCCGATATTGTCGTAAAAAAAGCTGTGTGCTATATTATCATGCTAAAATTAGTCATGAATGGAGAGATTTTTTTTGGAAGTCGTTGAACTTTTCGCTAAGGGCGGACCCGTCATGTACTTGCTTTTAATCAGCTCGATAGCGGTCGCCGCCATTGGTATTGAGCGTTTTAGATTTTACAACTACGCCAGCCATGAGAGCGAAACTTTTTTGTCCTTGCTTAAGGAAAATTTCAAGCGGCAAAATCTCGACGAGGTTTTGAACTTTTGCAATCAGGAAAATTCTTGCGTTGGGATTGTTGCGGCGGCGGGCGTTAAAGCGGCTGTGGCGGGCGAAAATGTCTCCCTTGCTTTGAATACTTCCTATGACGAAGAGGCAATGAGACTGCGCGCCCGCTTGAATTATCTTTCCATGATTGTGACGTTGGCTCCATTGCTCGGACTGCTCGGAACGATTAGCGGCATGATTGAATCATTTAATATTTTCAGCATACAGGCGGGGCAACCACTGGCGATAACCGGCGGCATCGGCGAGGCACTAATCGCGACGGCAACGGGGCTTTGCGTGTCAATCTTCGCGTTGATTGTCCACACCTACTTTGCGCAGAAACTCGACGAAAATTTAACCAAGCTTGATAAAACGGTAAACATAGTGCTTGCGGGTTTGGAGGGGCAACATGAGACGCCGTGACTTTCGCGAAAAAAAAGAACCGCTCGTCATGATAATCCCGATGATTGACATAATGCTTTTCCTGCTGGTTTTTTTCATGATTAGTACAATTTACATGGTGCAGACAAATACTTTGCCCGTAAGTTTACCGCAATCGTCGACCGCAAAGCAGGAGACTCGCCCGAATATCGTGCCGATAACCGTCCTTGAAAGTGGCGACGTGCTCTTTGATAAAGACAGCGTGCCGAATCAGGAACTTGCAGAAAAAGTTCACGCGGCTTTGACAGCGGACAAGGATACAATTTTCGTCCTGCGCGGCGATAAATCTGCGCGATATGAAAGCGTTGTTGCGGTGCTTGACCTGCTGAAAAAATCGGGAGCTTATCGCGTGTCAATCGCGACGGAGATGAAAAAATGAGCGGCTACTCCACTTATTGGCGGACAACAATTTTTGCGTCGATAGCGTTTCATTTCCTGTCGGCGTTGGGATTTTCCTACGTTCTGCCACATTTAATGCCGGAGCCGACGATTGAAGACGTAGCGGAATTTGAATGGGTCGACGTGGATTTATTGCCGCCCGACGTGACAGTTATCGAGGCGGAGGCAATTCCGACTGAAACCGTTCAAGAAATTTTGCCGACGTTCAACGCGCGAGATTTATTTGTTCCCGAATTGACAATCCCCGAACCGATAATCGAACCGCCGCCGCCAGAAGTTAAACCGATTGAACCGCCAAAGCCGCCGCAAGTCGTCAAGACGGAGCAGGAATCTCAACAAAAAGTTCAGAGCGAGGAGCCGCCTAAAGAAGTCGTCGTAGTTCCTCCTAATGCTAAACAGCAAATGGGACGACCGCCCGTCGCGATCATGGAAGTTTATCCGGAAAAGGGCAGCGGGCTTGGCTATCGCGGCTACGTGTCAATCGCGGTGAGAATCGGCAAGGACGGCAAAGTCAAATCGGCTGAAGTCGTTCAAACTTCGGGCAGATATTTCGTCGATGAAATTGCACGCAAGGCGGCTATGCAGTGGACTTTTAAGCCCGCACTTGACCAGAACGGCAAGCCGATGGTTTGCGATAAAATTATTACGTTTGACTTCAAAAAATTTTCTGCGGCTTGAAAAATCAATTAGGAATTAAACTAGTTCCTACATAAAAAATCGATGACGACAGGCAAGGCAAAGGCTCTGGCGTTGGCGGCATCCTTGGCGGTCTATCGCAAGGGCGCGGAAGTGATTCTATTCCATCAAGCCCTGTTCAATAACTCGTCGAGCGATGTAAAAATGATTTGGGCGGGATTCGTCGCGGGTCGTCGTGGAAATTTTATTCTTCGCGTTGCAAATGGGCGTTTTAAAAATCCCGCTGAAGCTGTTCTTCCTGTTCACAAGCGTCTTGATGTATTGAAATCGATATTCACGCCACCGAGGGCAACGAGTGCGGCTTTGGCGTCGGCGAGTGGGAACGAGGCGGCGACTTTTGATGTAAAAAAAATTTCCGACGTTCGCTAAATTTTATCGGGGCACGAATTTTGCCGAACTGCAAAAAGTCAGCTCGTATTGGCAGATTGAAGGAAATTATCGGGCAGGAATTTAGTTTGTAATTAATCGAAGAAAAAATTTCAACGGGCGTCGAAGGGATTCAACCGCAACTCGTC
Organism: Selenomonadaceae bacterium; assembly: GCA_017529935.1. Classification (GTDB taxonomy): domain Bacteria; phylum Bacillota; class Negativicutes; order Selenomonadales; family Selenomonadaceae; genus Quinella. The sequence continues at coordinate 6,112 of JAFXNB010000046.1, read as the reverse complement.
CACTGAATCACAAATTCGGAATTCAACATACTAAGCAAATTAAAATCGGCTTGAAAAAAGCATGGGGCGCGGCGAATAAAAATATTGTCCGCGAATTTTTGGGCGAAGGCTGTTTGCTGGGAGCGTTCGGCGGTTTATTGGGTAGCGGGCGCGGGATTTATTTGCGCAATATTATCACGGCTTGCCCGACTTGAACGACGCGATGACCAAACTAAAACATGTTGGCTTGTAAGACAGAGCGAATCATTTGCCCAGCCAACTTTCTGGCGGCGAACAACAGCGCGTTTGTAGTCATGAAAATTTTCCACGAACTGCACGCCGAAGCCCGCGCAAAATAAAATCGACTTGTCCAACGCCAAAGACGGAGTTTATATTGTTGAAAGTTCACGCGACGAGAAATTGGGCAACAGCACTTTGACGCTTACGATTAAGGACAAAAAAATTACCGCCGCCGAATTCACGGGCTACGATTTATTTGGCAACGTCAAGAGGGAAAATTACGGCTCGCTCACTGGCAAAGATTATGCCGACTACAAAAAAGCTCAAATTGCCGTCAACGCGATTAAAGAGGTTTCAAAGTGACGCGCAACGATTTAATTTTAATCGCCGTGCGGATAATTTTTTCGTTAATGCCGTTGACGGTTGCTTTTGATTCGGAAAAAAAATTTGCGTGAAGCGCGGCGCGATTAAAAATGTCGGCGAAACGATTGCTTGCGTGCCGCACAAGTTGTTGATTGACTTGCGACGCTTAACTTTTATCGGTGCACTAATAGGATTACTTTGTAAATCCCTCACGACAAAGCGCATTTTTATTGACAAATGATTTCGTATCATGACGGAAAGTTATTCTTTGAGAAACTCCAGCAAGCATTTGACTTCTGTCAGCTTATCCGCAATCGGCTCGCATTTAAAGGATTTCTCGGAAACAATTAGAGCCTGCGGAAATTCTTTCCAGTCAATGGCGTTGATTCCTTTGATTTCGTTGTTAAAAAGTCGTAGCTCGTCGCCGCTTTGAAATTTCCGGAAAAGTTTTTGGAGTGTCTCGGCTATATCCTTGTTTAGCACGTTGCCATACAACTCAACAGCTTTGCGACTGCCGCAAAACGTCGCCAAAACGTCTACGGTGCCGGAACCCAAATTTTCAATCAGCGGCTTGACGTTCCAATAGAGCAGATAAACTTTGTTTCCGCCCGCAGTCAAATTTTGCGCACAACGATAGGTGCTCAAAGTGTAAAATTGCTCGTACATCTTTGCTTTGGCTTCCAATTCGGACATCGACGCCGCTTGCTCCGCGATATAGTTTCTTACGGCTTTTGCTCCGGCGGGATAGTTGTCGTCAAGGAAACGCACAATGGAATTAATCTCCTTGGATATGAAATCCTCGTATTTTTTTTCGCCGACAAGGGATTTATAAATTTGTTTTTCGTTGCTGGGGATTCCGATAATGAATTCGATACCGGCGGCGGCTCCGTTCTGATAGGCGGTGTACATATCTGCGGGAATTAATTTTCCGTCGCGGGTCGGTCCGGACGCCAAATCCAATACAAGTTTTTGTTGCGCGTCTTTGAGCCGCTGTGTCGAAAGTCGCATAAGTTCTTCCATGTTCGTTGTCGCAGTTTCTTGCAAAAGTTTTTTCGCCAAGTTTCTGGACGTTTCCGGCGTCGCGTAAGTAAACATTGGGTCGCCGTAAAATATGAACGCCCTTTTGAACAAACCCTTTGCCTGCTCACACGCCGCAAGCAAACTTAAGCTCAACGCGCCCGATTCAAAACCCATGACGGTAATTTGTTCGGGGTCGCCGCCAAACGCGGAAATATTTTCTTTAATCCAGCGAAGTGCCGCAATCTGATCAAGCAAGCCGAGATTCAACGCGTCAGGATATTTTTCGCCGCCGGGAACTTCGGAAAAATCGATGAAGCCGAAAACTCCCAGACGGTAATTAAAAATGACGCCCACCGTGTTCGGATAAATTTTGGTGAAATCATCGCCGTAAAATAGCGGGTCGGCTGAACCGCCGTAAGTAAAATCGCCGTGGTGAAAAATCACGAGGACAGGCTTTTTCCGCTTCGAACGTTTACTTTCAATGCAAATGTTGAGCGTCAAGCAATCTTCGCTTTGCCTGTGGTGTTTTAAAATCGAACCGTCGTAATCGACTTGAATGGCGGACGCGCCCAAATGTTTTGCCTCGAACACATTTTCCGATTCGGGCAATGGCTCCGGAGCTTTCCAGCGAAGTTCACCGACGGGAGGTTTGGCGTAGGGAATGCCCGAAAAATTTATGGCGTTCTTCTCTTTTATTCCGACGAAGATGCCCGTTTTTGTCTTAACCGCGAGATTGTTATCAAATGCGCCGTGAATGTGCTGATTCTGCTGATTCAGTTTGTCGAGTTCGCTTTGTTTCAGCTGACCGTCGAATACAAAGCCGTCGCTCCCGTCGCCGTAGCGTTCGCGAATTTTTTTTATGCGATATTGGCGCAGAGCCATGTTAAACGCAAAAATCAAAATCGGCGGGATTATAACGAATTGGAATTGCTCCACCACGTAATTGAGTATTGAAACGCCCGTCGTCGTGGCGATATACACGGCGGCAAAAAAAATGATTATAAGCACCGCAAACGCCGTAAACCTGCACGCGGGCTTATTCTGTACGGTCTTGCTGAAAACAATTTTGTATTCTAGCCCTTCCAGAGCCATTCCGATAACGAGGCAACTCGCTATGCTCAGCCATTCTGGGTAACCTAAAATTTTTGGTATTTCAAAGCTGAAACCATAGCCGACCGCCGCCACGAGCGCAATAAATAAATCGTCAATCGTAAAAAGTTTTCTCATGCGTCACCTTAACTTTCATTGCTCCAAATCCATTTCGGCGTACAGCTGGCTGATTTGCTCTTCCGTATAATGCGGCTTTTCGTAAGTGTCCGAGAAATTAACTTTGATACTTGCCAAACGTCCGGCGAGCCGCTTTTCTTGCCGAAGTTCGCGCCTCGTGATGAAAAGGTATTCAAACATTCTGTCGCCGAAAAACCAAAAAAATACGATAAAAATTTCGCGCGGCACTTCGTCAAGAGGAATTGTCAACCACAAGAGCAATCCGCTGATGATTAATCCGATTAGCATGAAGATAAAAAATCCGAATTCGTGTTCCTGCTCCTTTTCGACCAGACCAAGCCTGTAAGAAAAATCGTCGCGAATAATTTCCGCGATAATTTTTTTCTCTTCAGCCGACAAGCAATCCCCGATGACGTTCAAAACCAGCGGACATTCATCGGGAATGGGACCGGCTGCGTCTTGAAGATAATCGACAAAATCCGGATTCAAGCTCTCCTGGTCTTTCGCGCTGTATGCATTGATTATGTCGTTGTAGCCGGAAATGCAACAGTGCACCGTCGCGATTCCGTTCTCGATATAGTCGCGTTTTATGCGAGAATCTATGCGGCTTTTTTTCTGGTCAAACAATCGGATAAAATTGCGTTTCTTCATGCTACTCCTCCTTTCGCCACAAGGAAAGGCAGAGGGAGTCAATCCCCCTGCCCTGTGGCTTGCTGATTAAAAATCAAATCATGTAATATTTTGTCAGGAAATAGGTTCTGTCCCAATCGACGATTTTTCGTGCGGATTCTTTTTCGGGGTGGATGTCGAATTCGTCGAAGACCATAACGCGCTTGTTTTCGGTGTCGTAGAGCGGCCACGTTTTAGCCTTGCCGTCGGGGGAAATGTCCGCGCTAAGTGACGGGTCGCCGGTTTTGGCGAATTGCACCCACATTTTGCGCATCGTCTTGGAAAAAATTTCGTCGAAAACTCTGCCCGTGTCGTCAGTCATTTCCGGATGATTGAATATGCTTGCAAGTTCAATGGCGTGTCCGCATTTCATTATCGGCAAAGAAGCTTCCGGCGTGAAGTAATAGGCGTAAGATTTTCCGCCGCCCTGCGTCTGACTTTCCGCCAACTTAATAACCGGCGCATTGAACCAAATCTGACTTAAAAGACGGCTGTCGCGTTCCCAGCTTTCGACGCCCGTCATGTCGTTGCAGAAACTCTCCATAAGCTTTTTTTCTTCAGCCGGAATCACGGCAAAACCTTTCTTGCGGTCAGCTGTCCACGCGTTCCAGCCTTCCAGTCCGAAGCCGTAAACGAAGAAATTCATTTCGTCCTTGTTGCAGCCTTGAATAAAATCGATGTCCTTTGCCGCGCCGTTCGCATAAGCCTCAAACGGTTCCAACGGCAAATGTTTTCCGTCACGTTCAGGAAATTGGCGCATTAAGAGTACAGCTGATGCCTCAAAAATTTTTTGGGCGTCAATTTTCAGCAAGTCGGCAACAGTTTTGCAACCGAGCGTTTCCATTAATTTATTTGTGCAAGCGATTGCTTCTTCCGAAGAACGCGTTTGATTGGGTGCGCCGCTTTGGGCAATGACGCGCTTAAAATATTTTTGCGAGCCTTTGATTAGCGGGAGCAGTGTACAACTTCCCGCGCCAGCTGATTCGCCAAAAATCGTCACGTTGTCGGGGTCGCCGCCGAAATTGGAAATATTTTCGTGAATCCACTTTAACGCCGCGATTTGGTCAAGCAAGCCGAGGTTCTGCGCGTCGGGATAGTCCTTGCCGTCCGCCAAGTGTGACAGGTGCAAAAATCCGAAGACGCCGAGCCTGTAAGCGATTGTTACGACGATAACTTCTGGATTCTCTTTAACAAAATTGTGGCAGTCAAACATCGGGTCGACGGTTCCGCCCGCCTCAAAAGCTCCGCCGTGAATCCAGACCATGACGGGCTTTTTAATCGCAGAATCGTCCGCCTTCCACACGTTCAGATACAAGCAATCTTCGTCAAGATAGAAAAGCGAGCCAGTCTCCAAATTTTCATTGCCGTAGGCACTTTTTGCGTTGAAGTAAGCCTCGTAAACGCCGTTATCGGGCAAAACGTCCACAGGGGCTTTCCAGCGCATATTGCCGACGGGTTGCTTGCCGACGAACGGAATGCCCCTGTAAGCGATAATATTTTCCGTCCGCTTGCCGACGAATGTCCCGTTGACGCATTTGACCGCCAGCGACTTGTCAAAGTTGCCATCGATAATTTTATGATTTTCGCCGTATTGTGCGCGAAGCAGTGCTTTTAAATCAGTCATATATTTTCCTTTCAAGTCTCACGCTTTGAATCCGACAACATTTTCAGCCGAAAACTTTTTTGCCTTCAAAGTACGTCGCCTCAAGTTTTGCGGTGTGAATTTCCGTCGCGGGGCAAGACAAAATATCTTTGTTGACAAGGAGGAAGTCCGCATATTTGCCCGTGCTGATCCTGCCGCGTTCATTCTCAAGGAACATTTGCTTTGCGATGTTGATAGTCAGAGCGGTGATAGCCTGTTCGCGAGTTAAAAGTTCTTCAGTCCACCAAGGCTTTCCGGTTTCCATGTAGCATTGCCCTGTAACCGCAACTTCAATAATGCCGAGCGGGTCGTCGGGGCTGCCGGAGAGTGCAGGAAAATCAGAGTGCGAAGTCACATTGACGCCGTTATCGAAGAAAGACTTCATCGGATAACTTTTATCGCCCATGCCTTCGGGAACCATGCTGGGCAACACCTCTTGAACCTCGTCTTCGACATGATGCCAAAGCATGCCAGAAGTAACGTAGATATTGTGATCCGCCATGCGCTTATAATCCGACGGAAAAACTTGGTGTACGTGAACGAGAGTATTGCGCAGTTCGTCCTTGCCGCCGTTGATGTAGGCGTTGACGGCGCGATTGACCGCCTTATTGCCCATGGTGTGAATATGCATGCTCAAACCGTTTGAATTTGCCTTGCGCGTGATGTCGGTTACTTCCTCTTCCGACCAGTTGACAATGCCCTGCTTGCCGCCGGAATACAGCGGGTCGACAAAGCCCGTGCCCGTTTCGACTGTGCCGTCCATAAAAAGTTTAACCCAATTAGGTTTGACGTGAGTGGAAGCGTACTTTTGAACGCCAAGAGCCTTGTCGAAATTTTTATCAATGTCCATCCAGCTTTCAAATTCGTAAGTCAAGCCCAAGACGAATTGCATATCGCCCGCCTTGTCCATCTGCTGCGCCGCTTTGAAGTAACTTTCATTGAAGAAATAATTGCCCCAGCCGTCAAGGTACA
>JAFXNB010000045.1 GCA_017529935.1 Selenomonadaceae bacterium | reverse complement strand
GTCGCCGCGTCTTTGTGTATGAGTTCAAATTTTATTGCCGCCATTAACAAATCCTGCCCTCAATATTCCGTTTGTAAATTTTCCGTCCTTGATTTTATAAACATGGCGTCGCCGAAGGAAAAAAATCTGTACCTCTGCGCGACCGCCTCGCGATAAGCTTGCAAGATAAATTTTCTGCCCGCGAACGCGCTGACCAACATCAGCAACGTTGACTTCGGCAGGTGGAAATTGGTTATCAGCGCGTCGATGATTTTAAATTCGTAGCCGGGGTAAATGAAAATTTTCGTGGAGCTGGAGCCGACCGCCACGGATTTTTTATCGACAGCCGCTGCCTCCAAAGTTCGGATTGACGTGGTGCCGACCGCAATAACTTTTTTGCCGCGTTCCTTAGTCTCGCGAATTAAATCTGCCGTAGCTTGCGGTATAGAAAAAAATTCTTCGTGCATGGCGTGCTGTTCAATCGTCTCGACTTGCACGGGGCGAAAAGTTCCAAGTCCAACGTGCAACGTGACGAAACCGAGATTGACGCCGAAATTTTTCAAGTCGCGCATTTGCTCCCGCGTGAAGTGCAAGCCAGCAGTCGGAGCGGCAGCGGAGCCGCGTTCGCGATTGTAAACCGTCTGATAGCGTTCGCTGTCGTCAAGTTTCTCGTGAATGTACGGAGGTAGCGGAGTTTCGCCGAGCCTGTCCAAAATTTCCTCAAAAATTCCGCTGAATTTGAATTGCACGACACGCCCGCCAAAATCCGTGCGCCCGATAACTTTGCAACTCAATTCATCGCCGAAAAAAATTTCTGCGCCCTCCGTGATTTTCCTGCCTGGCTTGACCAAAGTCTCCCAAGTCGTCGCGTCCAATCGTCTAAGCAAAAAAATTTCGGCGCGTGCGCCCGTCGATTTGCGTCCGATAAGCCGCGCCGGAATAACTCGCGTGTCGTTGAAAATCAGCGTGTCGCCCGCCGTTAAAAATTTTTGCAGGTTATAAAAATGTTCGTGAGCAATCGCCCGCCGCGCAGGGTCTATCACCATCAGCCGCGAGGAGTTGCGCGGTTCAATCGGTCGTTGCGCGATTAATTCTTCGGGCAATTCGTAATCAAAGTCGCTTAGCAGCATTTGCTCTCCGTCCCAAATATTTTATTTCCAAATTCTCAAGCCGTCCGTCCATGCGCAATTCCGCCAAGACGAAGTTGATATAATTTAAAAATTCCTGGTCGCCCTTCGCCATGAGGATGCCGCAAGAATGGCGCGTGCCCTCGAACGGCTTATCGACAAGCGGCGCGGCAAGTCTCGGTTCGCGCTTGACCCAACTGACTGCCTCGACGGTCTCGGTTATCATGATGTCGGCTTTGCCCTCGGCGATTTGAATCGGAATATCTGCGTTGTCTTCATGGACGATGAGTTTTGCGTGCGGCAAGTTGGCGCGGGCGAATTTCTCGTTGGTGCCGCCGGGATTAATCATGATTCGGACTGATGGCTTGTTTAAGTCAGCGACGCTTTTAAATTTTTTCGCGTCGGATTTGCGGCAGAGAATTGTTTTGCCGAAAAGCCCTTCGCCGTAAGCGTCGCTCATCGCCATCGTCTTAGCCCGCGCAAAATTTCTGGAAATGCCGCAAAGCGCAATGTCAAATTTTTCTGCCTGCATATCGGCGGCGAGTGTCGGCCACGTCGTCGGAATGTATTCAATCTTCACGCCCAAAGATTCAGCGATAATTTTGGAAAGTTCAGCGTCAATGCCCTCGTATTCGCCGGTCGCGGGATTTAGATAAGACATCGGGATATAATCGCCCGTCGTGCCAATTTTAATCGTGCCGCGCGCAGAAATATCTTCCAAATGACCCGCCTCCACGTTCACAATCGGCAGGAGCAGAATCATCAGCAGGATAAAAAATTTTTTCACGTCAATCACCTCAGTAAAGTTTTTTGAGCTTGGTATCTTTGTAGTAGTGCGCCAAAATTTTTTTGTAATTCCAGCCGTCTTTGGCGTAGTCTCTCGCGCCGATTTGCGACATGCCGACGCCGTGCCCGCGCCCGTAGCCCGTGAAAATAATTTCGTCGCCGTCAAGCTTTATGTCAAACAGCGTGCTCGGCAGAGAAAATTTTCTGCGGAAGTCATTGCCGGTGAGCGTCAAAGTTTTTTTCGAGCCGACAATCTGCGCGGACTTCACGCGACCGGAAGAAGTTCTATCTTCCGCTTCTTTGCCGATTGTCAACTTGCTGAGTTTAATCGATTGCACGTCGCCGAAATTATCGCCGAATCGGGAGGAAAAATCTTTTGCGGTAACTTTGACAGTCCACGGCGCGGCAAGCTGAATAATTTCACGAACCGCAACAAGATACGGCGTGGCAGTCCCCCACACGTCGCCGACATCTTCCGTCATGCCGCCGCTATCCGCGTGAAAATTCGTGTCGATAAGTTTTTCCTTGTAAACCAAAACTTCGCCGCGCGTCTCGTCAATCGCCTTGTCAACGGAATCGAAATTCGCGACGCCCACATAAACTTGGCAGTGAGTCCCGTTGCAAAGGTCGTAGCCGTCTTTGGCGTGCCGCCCGCGATTTTTCAGCGCGAATGACCGCGCCGCTATCGTCTGCGCCTTCAACGCTTCCAAAGGGAACGACGGCGACATTTCCTTCGACACAACCCCGCGCAGATATTCTTCCAGCGGCGCAAGATTTATCACCGTCAACGAATCTTTGACTTTGCTGACGTTGACGCCGCCATAATATTTTTTCCCGTCAATGGTTACCTGCAAATCTTTTAGCGGAACTTTTTCGGGGAGAATTTCAATCGCATTAATCTTCATGTGCGCGAAATCTACGGTTAAGCCGCCGCCTTCAGGAATTTTTTTCAGCACTTCGCCCTTGGCGGCGTTAATCATAATGCACGGCGCGGAAACTTGCAAGGAAACTTGCTTGACGCCGCTTAAAATCCCGACGCGAATCACGGGTTGCCACGTGCCCGCCGCCTCCGCTCGGCTCATCAGCAAAAAAATTATCAGTAGCAAAATTTTTTTCATGTCAATCCTTCTTTGGAACAAAAACTTTACAGCGAGTGACTTGCGTCCCGTCGACGCGCTCGCTCTCGTAAATCACGCGGAAATCTTTATCGCCCGACAACTCATCAAAAATAAACGGCGTGTCGTTCGTTAGGATTATGTGCGTGAAGTCGTAGCGGCGGAAAAAATCTTTGTAGTTAATTTTGCCGCGCGAGAAGTCAATGTATTCCTCAAAAATATCTTTCTGCCCGTTGTTGGCGGCGAGGAAAACTTCGGAGCGCGAATCGATGTAATATTTAATGCCGAAACTGCCCGCCAGCCCGCCGATACCTTGCTCAGCGTAGAGCGAAATATTTTCGGGGCGTTCGGTGCGGAGAATGAAATTAATCGCGGCGGTGTAAGTTTCGGGCGGCTTAGTTTTCTCGGCGGCTAGCACAAAGAAAAAAATTCCGCTGACGATAAACAGATTAACTATAAGCGACAAAATTTTTCGCGGGAGTATCGTCGGGTGGAATAAAGTTTTTTCAAGCCGCAAGACGAGAACATTGTAAATCATGGCGAGCATAGATATTGCGAACAAAGTTTCGAGCGGCGCGGGGATTTTTGCAAAATCTTCTTTTAGCACCGTTATTACGATGGCGGTATTGGCGGCGATTAGCAGGAAGAACAAGCCCAGCGACAACGCGCGTTGCTTAAAAATTTTTTCCGTGGTGAGTTCGCGCCACACGTAGGCCAGCGGGAACGTCGCTAGGAAATAGAACAGCGGCAAGTTGCGCCCGTGCATTAACGCCATAAAAGTTATTCCGCCGCTTAGGAAAATGTATCGCCACGGAACTTTGAACCGCGCCAGAGAAAAAATCAGGAGCGTTTCCGTCAAGTAGAAAAATTTTCCTCGGAAGCTCTGCGCCGTCGGTGAATGCATTTCGGGGATATTTGCGTTAATTAAATCGACGCCGTAGGAGCGGAAAACGTAAGTCAGCGCGTCGACGCCGTAGGGATTAATCAGCCCGCCAAGGAAAATTCCCGCCATCGCCGCGAGCAAAAATTTCACGTGCCGAAAACTTTTCACGAACAGGAACGGCAAGCACACGACCAAAGACATCAGCCACATCGCCGCATGGAAATTCGCCAGCAACATCGACAAAAGCGGCAACGGCAAGAGAAATTTGAAATTTTCCGTGCGCGTGAATTTTTCCAGCAAGAAGACTTCGATTAGCAACAGCAACGCGGAAAAAATGTGCGGGCGCGGGACAATCATCGCCGAAATTAAAAATCCGACGACGAAACTCATCGCGAACGATAAAACTTTGTTGCCGCCGCTGACGAAAAAACACAGCCGCCAATAAATCAGCACCGACGCCACGCCGACCAGCGCGTCAAGGATTAAAAGTCCGTCGACGCCAAAATCTTTGTAAATCTGCCAAAACAAAACGCCGCTCAGCCACTGTTGCGCGACCAGCTGTAAATTTTCGTGAATCGTGAACGGGTCGACGTGCGGGAAGCCGTGCTCCAAAATGTAGCGTCCCAAGTTCATGGCAAAGTACGTGTCCGACTCCTCAATAAATTTAAAGAGCGGTTGCCAGAGCAGCACGCCCGCCGGCAGAAAAATTATCTGAACGAGCGACAAGAATCTATTCATGATTTTTTTTCCTCGTGATAATTTTTTTCGGCGTTAATCTTCCAAATGTCCGCCTTAGAAAATTTGCCGGCAATGGCGCAGACCGCCGCAATCGCCGTCAACATGCTGTGATCCATGTTGTTGTAGCGGTGCTGACCGTTGCGCCCGATGCAGTAGAGATTTTGAATTTCGTCGAGCGCGCCGCGCAGTTCGGAAATATTTTCGTAGGTGTCGAAGTAGGCGGGATAAGCTTTGGGAACTTTGACTTGCACGCCCGAACGAACGTCCTCCGCGTCGACGATGCCGATTGAAGTTAGCTCCTTCGCCGCGAAATTTATAAAGTCCTCGCTGTTCATCTGCCAGAGTTCGTCGCCCTCCGTGCAAAAATATTCCAGCCCCAGCCACACAGAATTTTCGGGCGCGGCAACCATGTACGGCGACCAGTTGTTAAAAATTTGCAGGCGACCGAGCTTGACGGACGGCTCCTGAATGTAAATCCAGCAATCGGGGACAATATCGCCGAGCGTTTTAATTTTGGTGAGATTTTTTAACTTGAGCTTGTTGACGAGAAGCCCGACGGTTATGAAGTCGCGGTAGGGCAAGCCGCGAGCAATCGTGATTTGGCGCAAGTTCAAGCCGTCGTCGAGCGCGTCGGCGAGTTCTTTAAGCGGCATTGTCGACAAAAAATAATCGGCGGGGAAAGTCAACATACCGGCGGCGGTCTCAACTCTGGCGGATTTGATAATTTTGTTGGCGTCGACGTGGAAACTTTTGACGTTGGAGGAGAGGAGCACTTCGCCGCCGAGCTTTTTAACTTCGTCCGCTAATTTTTCCCACAGCTGACCGGGACCGAACTTCGGATAGTAAAATCTTTCAATCAGGGAAGTTTCGCCCGCGCCCTCCTTGGAGCCGAAAGTTTTTTTGAAAAAGTCAACGATAGTTTTGCCGAGCGAAAGTCCTTTGATTCGCTGAGCACCCCAATCCGCGCCAATTTCTTGCGGCGTCCGTCCCCAAACTTTTGTCGTGTAATCGCGGAAAAAAGTTTCGTAGAGTTTTTGCCCGAAGCGATTAACCATGAAGTCTTCCAAAGTTTTTTCTTCGCGCTGGCTGAATTTAGCCTTGAGAAAACTCGCGCCGATTGAAATCATTTCGACAAGCCCCAAATTTAAAATCGTCTGCAAGCTTAAGGAAATCGGGTAGGAAAAAAATTTCCGCCGATAAAAAATTCTGGAGACGCGCCGCCGATTTAGAAAAACTTCGTCGACTTCTTCGGGATTCGCGCCGCCGTCGACCAAAACAGATTCGCGCCCCAAAATTTTATCGTCAAGGGCGGGTGCGCCCTGCGCGGGCAAAAGTTCATTCCACAGCTTGAGGATATTTTCGTCCTTGGAAAAAAATCTGTGCCCGCCGACGTCCATGCGGTTGCCTTCAAAATTCATCGTGCGCGAAATGCCGCCGACAAAATTTTCCTTCTCCAAGACAATCGGCTTAATGTCTGTGTGTTTTAAAAGATAATAAGCGGCAGTCAGTCCCGCCGGTCCCGCCCCGATTATTATCGCGTGTTTTTTATGCAAAAAGTTTACCTCCGTGAAAAATTTTTATAACGTTCAAACGCGGCGATTCGCTCGGAGCGTCGAACATTTAATCGCGCTCATTGGATGCAACGTCACGTTGCCTCCGTTGTTGGCAAGTAGAGCAGAATATTTTGCTCGTTGATTTGCGCGACGCCGAATTTTATTTTATCGCCCGCGTGACAGCCGAAATTTTTTGTCGGCTCGTTCAAAAGTTCGCCCGTCAAAATATTTTCGTCGACGCTCAGGCAACGCACCCATAAAAGTTCGGGCTTGTGCTCCGCGCTGAAAAAGTAAACAACAACGTCGTCGGGATAATCGGGGTGGCGGAAGGCGTCGAGATTTTTTATAAGGCGCGTTTCTTCGCGGGCGGCATCCGAATTTCTGTCGTTAATCATCTGAATTCGGTCGCGGAAGGCAACGGAGTATTCGGCAGTCAAAATTTTAAGTTCGGCGTCGTCGACTTGCCCGCGCTTGAGCTTGACGGATTTTTTATACGCGGCAGGAAAAACTTTCACGCGCCCGCCGACGACTTGTGCGCCCGCCAAAATTTCAAAGGCAAAAGTTTCGCCGTCAATGTGCGCGTAAGTCAAAAAGCCGTCGAGTTTTTCATCTGGCGGGAAATCGAACACGTCGCGCAACTTCACCGAGTCAACGACTCCCGCGCCCGTCAGCAGACAAATTTGCCGGTACATGTCGCGGAAAAAAATTTCTTCGACCTTCAAAGTTATCATCTCCAAAAAATTTTTAACGCGCGTATTCTACCACATAAACGATAAAAACTGTTTTCATGTTGAAAAATTTTTTGCCGTCTGATAAACTTCGCCTATATTTGCCGAACGGAATTAAAACAAGGAGTGAAGAAAGTTTTGTTTACTCATATAACCCAGTCCCCATACGGGACGGTAAAATTGGCGTCGAAAGTTGCTCAGTGCGTGCGCGAAGGCACGGTTATTTGTCTGGAGGGCGGCTTGGGCGCGGGCAAAACGCTTTTCGTGCAATCCATGGCGCGGACGTTGGGCGTTCAGGGCGAAGTCACCAGCCCCACGTTTAACTTGATGAGCGTTTACGAAGGCTTCTGCCCGATTGTCCATTTCGACCTGTATCGACTGCACAACGAGGACGAGCTGGAGGACATCGGCTTTTACGAGTACACAGATTTTCCGGAGGGAATTGTCTTTATCGAGTGGGCGGAAAAATTTCCGGAGGCGTTGCCGGAAAATTACGTCGTGATAAAAATTGAGCGGATAAAAGATTCCAAAAACATGCGGCGGATAACTTTTGACTGCGTGGGCGAAGAGCACGAGGATTTTATCAGAGAGCTGGGGGAGTTCGTTGCCAAGGAGGATTGAGTTTGCGGATTTTGGCGATTGAAACGGCGACGCGGGCGGCGAGTGTCGCTGTAACTTTTGACGGGAAAATTTTGGCGGAAAGTGTGCGCGAATCGCCGCAGAGTTTTTCGGAGACGCTAATGCCGCAAGTCGAGGAAGTCATAAAAGTTTCGGGCGCGTTCGAGAATTTGGACGCAGTGGCGGTCAGTATCGGACCGGGGTCATTCACGGGCTTGCGAATCGGGCTGGCGACGGCTAAGGCGTTGGCTTATGCGTGGGGAATAAAAATAATCGGCGTGCCGACGTTGCTGGCGATGTCTTACAATTTCCCGAACGCAAAAGTTGTGCCGCTTATCGACGCGCAAAAAAATCGGGCGTATTATCAGCTGTTCGAGGATTCTTTATCGCTGACGGATTTGGAAATCAAGCCGATAGACGAGATAGTAAACTCGGTCGGACATGTTGCGGGCGAATTTTTTTTGTGCGGCGACGTGCTCCACAAAATAAAAATTCCGTTGCCGCCGAACGTGCGACTTGCGCCGCCGCATTTGAGAATGCCGCGAGCGTCGGCGGTGGCGTGGTGCGCGGAAGAATTAGGGCGCGTCGATAACGTGATGAATTTGGAGCCGCTGTATATTCGGCGTTCGGAGGCGGAGGAACTGTGGGAGAAACGACACGGCTCACTTTCCGAGCAATGACGCAGGACGACGCTGACGCCGTTGCCAAGATTGAGGAGAAAAGTTTTGCCATGCCGTGGAAGCGCGACGATTTTTGGCGCGAAGCTACAAACGAGCTGGCAACTTACATTGTCGTCGAGCTGGACGGAAAAATCGTGGCGTATGCGGGCGCGTGGGTTTCGTTCAATAAAGCAGAAGTGATGAGCATTGCGGTTGCGCCGGAACTTCGCGGGCGCGGCGTCGGGACAATTCTTTTCGGCGAACTGATTAAGGCTGTGAAACTTCGCGGCGCGCGGGCGATAACTTTGGAAGTTCGTCCGAGCAACACGGCGGCGATTAAACTTTATAAAAGTTTTGGTCTGCGGAGCGTCGGGCGGCGCAAGGGCTACTACCTTGACAACGGCGAAGACGCGCTGATTATGTGGAATACGCGATTGTAGGAAGGAAATTTTCATGCAGATTAAAGGCACGCTGATGCTCTTGGGCGCGGCGTTTTTCTGGGGAACGACGTTCGTCGCGCAGCTGTCGGGCATGGACGAATTGGAACCGTTCTCCTACGCGGCACCGAGATATTTAGCGGGCTTTCTGTCGCTCGTCGCGCTTTTAATCTACACGCGCAAAAGTCGGGCTGTGGAGCGGCGGCAAAAAAATTATCAGCGCGGCTTTTTAATCGGCTTGCTAATCGGCGTGGTATTATTTATCGCCAGCTCCATGCAACAAATCGCGCTACAATATTCGACGGCGGGCAAGGCGGCGTTCATCACGTGTCTTTATATCGTGTTCGTGCCGCTCGGTGCAAAACTTTTAGGCAAAGTCATTCGGCGGGAAAATTGGCTGGGCGCGGGCTTAGCAATCGTCGGCTTGTACTTGCTGGCAGTCAGCGGAGATTTTTCAATTCAGCTCGGCGACGTGATACTTTTCTTTAGCGCGTTCGTGTGGACGGCGCAAATTTTGTTGATTGACCGATTCGCGGCGAAGGTTGACTTAATCGAACTTTCGACCGCGCAGATTTTTATCGTGATGATTTTAAGTTTCGCGGCGATGTTCGCGCTGGAGACGCCAAATTTTTCAGCCATGCTAAACGCGTGGTTCCCGATACTCTACGGCGGCTTGATGAGTTCGGCGGTTGCGTTCACGTTGCAGAATTACGGACAACGCTACGCTGACCCGGCGACTGCCGCAATCTTGATGAGCTTCGAGGCGATTTTCGGAGCGTTGGCGGGCTGGTTCTTCCTTAACGAAATCATGACGACGCGGGAAATTTTCGGCTGTGTGCTGATGTTAATCGGCATGGTCGCGACGCAATGGACGCTGATTAAAAAAAGTGTGTGAAGGAAATTAAAACTGCGCGTCGAAATTTTCCAGAAATATTTTTTGAGAGGAAAGAAGAAGATGGGGGCTAACGATGCGGCAATCAAGGAGGCGTTGAAAAAACTTCGCCTGAACAAGGAGCAACAAAAGGCGGCGGACGACGCGGCGATAAAAAAAGCCCTCGTCACGATAAAAGTTTTCGGCGTGGGCGGCGGCGGCAACAGCGTCTTGAAACGAATTGCCGAGAGCGATTTTTTGGAGATCGAATTGGTCGCCGTCAACACGGACTTACACGCGCTAAGTTTTTCAAACACGGACAAGATTCGGGCTGTGCAAATCGGCGAACAGCTGACTAAGGGGCGCGGCACGGGCGGCAAGGTTGAAGTCGGCGAACAGGCGGCGAAAAGTGACTCCGAACGCCTAAAGGAAATGATGGCGGGCGCGGACATGATTTTCATAACGGCGGGCATGGGCGGCGGCACGGGCACTGGCGCGGCTCCGGTCGTGGCTAGGCTCGCCAAGGAAATGGGGATATTAACCGTCGGCGTCGTCACGATTCCTTTCAGCTTCGAGGGTCGGCGCAAACAGCGCATTGCCAACGAGGGTATCATACGCATGCAGTCGTACATGGACGCGCTGATTGTCGTCAGGAACGATAACTTGATGAAGCTCCCCGAAAACAAAAATTTAAACATGGTGAGCGCGTTTAATGCGGCGGATTCTGTCCTGCGCCAAGCGATTCGTTGCGTCGCCGAACTGATTTTGACGACCGGTGTGATTAACGTTGACTTCGCGGACATGACGACGATTTTCCGGCAAAGCGAGTCGAGTGACGCGCTTTTGGGTATCGGGCGCAGCAATATCAGCGCGGTCAAGGCTGTGTAAGAGGCGATTCAAAGCCCGCTGATTGACAAATCTTTGAAGGGCGCACGCGGAATTATTCTAAACATCACCGGCGACGAAACGCTCCCGATTCACGACGTGAACGCCGCCGCCAGCTACATTTTCAGCCAGACCGAAGACGACGTGAATATAATTTTGGGCACGGTTATTGATAAATCGATGAACGGCACGATTCAGGCGACGATTATCGCGACGGATTTCGCGGACAGTCTCGCGCTTAAATCGCCAACTGTCGAGGTGCCAAAATCTACCGTCACCGTGTCGAAGGGCTTCAATTTCGACGCGCCCAAGCCACAAGCTCCGCCCGAAAATAAATTCCAAATGCCCACGTTTACACTCCGCCCGCGCGACAGAAATTAAAAAAGACAAGGGAGAAGATTTTCTCCCTTGCTTTTTTTTGTGGACAAAATTACTCTGCGGGCGTACCACATTTTCCGCAGAATTTTTGATTAGGAGCCAGTTCCGCGCCGCAACCCGAACAAATTTTATTGCCGCTCATGTTCGCACCGCAACTCGGACAAAAACGCTGACCTTTATCGACAAGTGTGCCGCAAGCCGGACATTTATCTTTGTTTAGAATTTCCATATTCGTGCCGCATTCCACACAGAATTTTTTTCCTTCCTCGACAGCCGCGCCGCAATTCGGGCAGATATTAGTTTTTTTCTGCTCCATGTTCGCGCCGCAGTTAGGACAGAATTTTACGCCAAGAATAACTTCATTACCGCAATTTGGACAGACGTTAGTTAATTTTTTGCCGCAACCCGCGCAAAATTTTGTTCCCTTTGTATTCACCGCGCCGCAACTTGGACATTTCATCTGCGAAGAATTCAATCTGTCAAAAGAAACATTTCGATGAACGGAAACACCGCCCGACATGATAAATTTTTCAATGCACGCGAAAATTTCGGAGGGTAATTTGTTTTGCTTATACGCGCCGATTGCCGAAGTTATCGCCAGCGGAGCAAAAACTAAAGCACCAATCGCGCCCGCGCCGACTTTGTCTGCCCATTTGCCCCTGCCGATATTAACCAAAACTTCCGACGAGCCGCTGGGAATAATTTGGACTTGCAGAGCCTGCCCCATGCCCGTAAATTTTTTCCACGTCGACGACTCTTTTGCTTGAACGAGATAGCCGTCCGAACTGGCAAAACCTTCGACCGTCAAATCCTTTTCGTTGCGCAAAAAATTTTCTACCTCGCGCCCAATGCCCTCGATTGTTACTTCGCCTCTCATACGAAAAATTTTTGAATCAGCCATAAAAATTGCCTCCTATTTCTTATACTCTGATAAAACTTTTTCGACAATGCCTGTGCTCTCAAAGAGATTCATTGCCACATCGTTAATACCGACATATTCTAGATTAAAAGCATTTTCCTCGACGATAATAAATTGAATTGTCATCTTGGCAGGAGCATTGTACCAACTGCAATCGCCATTGAATTCGACAACACTTTTGTTTTCAGTCGAAGTAAAAGATTTCCATTTTCCGTTAGCAAAAAATTGGTCGAAGGCTTTGCCGATTGGGACGTTGGGGTTCATTTTAAGCGTACCGTTGCGCACGAGTTGAACGTTTTTATCATATTTTTCTCCGCCACAACCCGCGATAAAAATTCCGACAAGCAACAGGGAAATTATCCCAAAGAGAGTTAATCTTGCTTTCATGCTAAACAACCTTCCTTCGTTAAATAGTTTTCACTAGGGAAAGAATATTGCTTTTTTCTTTGTTGTCCATAATAAGCCGCAAACTGATATAATCGACAATGCCATTTTTAATTGCGAATCTCATAACGATAAAACCTTGCGGCGTGTCGTAGGGATATTCATAAAGCGTCGCACCGTCAAAATCTTGAACTGCACAGCGACGACCGTAAGCTGAAATAACCTCGTTAAGGCTGGAGCCTTCGTGAATATTGCGTTCAGTCTTGACGGCGGGCGAATAAGAAAATAAACCGAGAATGCGTCTTCCGTTGTAAGTTATAACGATGTCTCTGTATTCGTGTTTGCTGTTTGTAGGCTCACCGGTTATTCTGTCTTCACGCCCAAAAACTTGCCGCACTTTTTCTATCGAATCACCTAAACCGATGCCGCCCAAGGTAAAAGTAGAGTTATTATTAGCCGGTTGATTATTTGTAGCAGGAGGATTAGTTACAGGCGCGGGAGCATTTGTCACGGGCGCGGGTTTTTCAGCGGAAAGATATTGCGACAAAATATAACCGACCTTTCCCGCGTGATTAACTTTGCAAAATTCTGCGCCGCTTTCTTCGATAAAGCCGACCGCCTGACCGAGCGGCACTTGCGCCAATTCAACGGCAGTGGTGGAAGGATTTTTGCGCAACGTGACGGACTTATCACAATTTACAACGTAATAAGTTGCAATGATCGTTGTATTTTCTGACTCGCTGGCTGATTCATTTTTTAAAGAAAATTCGTTGTTAGCTGAGTTTGTCTCTTGAAAATTTTGCCACGCAAAAAATCCCCCGCCCGCAAGTAAAAGCACACCGACAATCGCGCCGATAATTACATTTTTGTTGGAACTTTTCGAGGTTGTAGAAGTTGGCTCAATATTTTGTCTCGACGGAGGATTTTGTCGCAACGGAGGATTTTGTCGCAACGGAGGATTTTGTTGTGACGGAGGATTTTGTCGCAACGGAGGATTTTGTTGCGGCGGAGGATTTTGTCGCAACGGAGGATTTTGTTGTGACGGAGGATTTTGTTGTGACGGAGGATTTTGTTGTGGCGGAGGATTTTGTTGTGACGGAGAATTTTGTTGTGGCGGAGGATTTTGTTGCGGCGAAGGATTTTCCTTAGGTTTAGGCTTGCCGCAAGCGACGCAAAAACCGCCGGAATTTTCTTGCCCACAAGAACATTGCCACGTTTCATCATTCGGTTTAGACGAAACCGTTGCTTGACTCTTGGGCTTGCCGCAAGCGACGCAAAAACCACCGGAATTTTCTTGCCCGCAAGAACATTGCCACTTTTCCTCATTCGATTGTAAGTTCATATAATTTGCACCTTCTCTTGTGCCGTCAAAATAAATTTACTAAAAGAAAAAACTTTCCCGTTTATTATACCCCCC
>JAFXNB010000044.1 GCA_017529935.1 Selenomonadaceae bacterium | reverse complement strand
GCCGCGAAATTATTCCGGCGGAGTGTGCGGCAAATTAAAGCGTTCGTTCAAAGTTGCGTCGGGCTTTTACTTCGAGCCGTCGCGAAATTATTCTGGCGGAGTGTGCGGCAGATTAAATCGTTCGTTCAAAGTTGCGTCGGGCTTTTACTTCGAGCCGCCGCGAAATTATTCCGGCGGAGTGTGCGGCAGATTAAATCGTTCGTTCAAAGTTGCGTCGGGCTTTTACTTCAAGCCGCCGCGAAATCATTCCGGCGGAGTGTGCGGCAGATTAAATCGTTCGTTCAAAGTTGCGTCGGGCAAAATTTTTACTTTAAGCCGCCGCGAAATTATTCCGGCGGAGTGTGCGGCAAATTAAATCGTTCGTTCAAAGTTTCGTCGGGCAAAATTTTTACTTTAAGCCGCCGCGAAATTATCCCGTGAGCGTGAAGCGTCCGCGAAATATTTTTGCCCATGTAAAGCGGGTGCGGCCAATTATCGGCGTCGTCGCCCTTCGGGACGGTGATTGTTACCTCGTCCAATCCGGCGCGGTCGGCGGCAATTATTTGGTCGATTAAATGGCGGCTGACTTCCACGCAAACTTTTTCGGGCACGTGATTAAATGTCGACGGGCAGAGCGTTCGTTTGCCGCTGAAAATCCACGTGAATAGCGCGAACGCTAATATCGGCAGGATAAGCGTAGCTCGCGGAAATTTTTTTATCCAGAAACTCAACGCCGCGAAGAATATCACGAACACAAAGAAGAAGAATCCAAATTGAACGTCGGGGCGCAAGGCGTAGGCTGGCTCAGCCCGCGCCGCCACCAAAATTATGTACGCCGTCCAAAGCGGCAAACACAGCCAAAATTTTTTTACCGCGCACCAAAGTTCCTTGTCCTCCCGCCAAATAAAAATCGTCGTGATCGCCGCGAAAATTATCAGTGCCGAGCCGCGATTGTCGAACAGGAGCGATTGAATTAACGCCGACGCCGTGTAAAGTATCAGCAGCAAATAATTTTCTTCGTGCGTCATGGAATTAGCCCGCCCGCCGTTAGCCTCGAACAGCAAACTTATCAGCCAGAAAATCAGAATCACGAACAGCGGTTTATTCGCGACGAAAAATTTTTTTAGCTTGAATTCCTTGGGCTCCACGCGAAGTAGCAACTCGACGGAAACAAAAATCGCTAAGACGCACGAGGACAGCACGTTGGAGAAAATTGCCAGGTACAGCGCGAAAAATAAATTTAAGGCGTATGGCGTCACGTGCGCGAAAAATCTTTTAGTCACGTCGACACGAGCCAAAAATAAAACCAACGCCGCGTTCAGCAGATTGGGCAAAACATAGTTGAAGACGCAATCGGCGTCGGTCGTGTGGAAGAGATAAAAATTGTCCTGCGTGTTGTGCTTGAGGAAAATTGCGAAGTGCAGGAGCAAGAACATCACGCCGAATAAATTTGCTGACATTTCGCCGAGCCGAAAAATTTTTTCCGCGAACTTCACGAACAAAAAAATATACGCCGCGATAAAAATGCTGACAATCAGCGCGGCAGAAATTGTTACCGCCGTCAAATAGTCGCCGATAATCGGGAAGACGACGTAAGCCGCGAAGTAGCCGCAAATCGGAAAAAAAGTTTCGGGCAAAACTTTTATCGGGTTCCAGCCGCCCCATTTCGGCAAGCCAACACGGGCGTCGGAGATAACGTTCCAATCGTCGCCGTCAAACAAAACAATCGGGTGCACTTGCGAAAAAAAAATAAACATCGCCGCAAAAATCAGCGTGCCCATTATAAAGTTAAGGGAAAAATTTTTCATTGTGAACTCCTATTTATCGGCGGGCTTGTCGGTTTCGGCAATGTATTTCCGCGCCGCGTCGACGACAGAATTTTTCAGCTCAAGAATCGGGACGTTTTTAACCTGTGCGCCCGCAACGTTTTGATGACCGCCGCCGCCGAATTTTTCCATGATGACTTGGACGTTCAAATCGCCGCTCGAACGCGCGCTTATCCCGACCATATCGTTTTTCATTTGAAACAGGATAATCGTCATGCGCACGCCCTCGACGCGTAACAAACCATCAGCAGCTTGACCGGCGATTGCCTGCACGTTCGGGATAATGTTTTCAATGTAAGAGACAACCAGCCCGCCCTCGAAATATTCCGATTGCGCTTTGGTCTTGGCGAGCGACACGGTTGTTTCGTAGTCCGATTTGAAAAGATAATTCACGACGACGGGGTCAGCACCGCTGCGCCGCAGATAAGCCGCCGCCTCGAAAGTTCTCGCGCCCGCCTGTATTGAAAAATTTTTCGTGTCGACGACGATACCCGAATAGAGCGCAGTCGCCGCCAGCTTGCCGATTTTAATTTTCTCGTCGAAGTACATTAAAAGTTCCGTAACCATTTCGCACGTTGAAGAAGAACCAGGCTCCAGATAAGTTATCGCGGGATTTTTAATCGTGTTCTCGTTGCGGCGGTGGTGGTCAATGACGACAACTTTTTTAATCCGTTCAAGGAGAATCGGCGCGGCGACGAGTTTTGGGATAAAAGTATCGACGACGACCAACAGCGGCTCAAGCGCGTTGGAAATGCTGATGTCGTTTTCCGTCACGAAAATATTTTTGTAAGCGTCGTCCTTGTTAAGAAGTTCGATAATTTTTTCGACGCTGTCAAGCCAGCTGCTAAGGACGATATGCACGGGCTTTCCCAAACTTTTTGCCATGAGCGCGACGCCGACCGCCGCCCCGAAAGCGTCATAATCTTCGCGGGTGTGCCCCATGATAAAAATTTCGTCCGCCGCCTGCATGGTATCGCGAATCGAATGACTCATGACGCGGGCTTTAACGCGGGTGTTGCGCTCGACAGCTTTGGCTCTGCCGCCGAAGAATTGCATTTTATCGCCGATGTTGACTGCCACTTGGTCACCGCCGCGCGCCAATGCCAAATTCGAGCCCGCCTGCGCTTTGGTGTCCAGTTCGCTCATTGATTGTTCGTCGGAAGGTTTTTCGGCGACCGACGCGCCCATCGACAACGTAACTTGCAGTTGGTGTTTGTTGACGAGTTGGCGCACCTTATCCAAGACGACAAATTTTTGGGCAATGGCAAGCTCCAAAGCGCGACGTTCCAGCAGGACGAGATATAAATCGCTCGATACGCGCCGCATAAAGCCCGCTAAAGATTCCACCCACTTTTCCAAAATTTCGCTGACGGACAGCATGAGCGAAGTTTTTTCCGCCTCCGTCAAGCCTTGCGTCACTTCGTCGTAATTGTCAATCTGCACGTAGATAATCGCCGTGCGGCTCCGCGAATACTCAATCTTTAAATCTTCGTAGGGCGTAATTTCCCGCGCGAACAGCACAATCATGCGCGAATAGTCCGCGTTGGCTTGCAAGTGGCGATACTTAACCAGGAAGTGACGATAAAACTCCTCGACCTCGCCGTCCGTCGTCTTGCGCTGCCGCAAAGATTTTATTTGATATTCGCCCTCCTTCGGCGCGGGCTTTTCTCCGTCGGGCGCAAGCGACGAAATTTCTTCGGGCAACAAGCCTTCCCAAAATTCCTCAATGTCCATGCCCTGTTGCGGAAGAACTTCGGCGAAATTTTGCATAATCGAATTGCACCACTGCAGCCGCCGCTCCGCGTCGACGACGATAATTCCTTCCGGCAACTTCGTCATGGCGTAATACATCATGTCGTTGAAATTGCCGATGACATTTTCGGCGTATTCTTTAAATTTTTTCTCGCGCTCGCTCCGCCGCACGATAGCGAACCAAATCAACAAGCCCAGCACCAAAAAAGACATCGCGCCCAAAATTTTGTTGTATTGGAAAATTACCACGGTCATAACCAGCATAACCGCCAAATTGATTACCGAATCGGGCCACGCGGATAAAATTCTCGGCACGTCCTCACCTCCCTAGTCCTTGAAAAGTCTTTTCCGGTAATCGAAGAGCGTATCGACCAAGCCCGTTATCGCCACCAGCTGCAACAAAAACATGTTCAAGGCTAAAATCACGTAGAAAATTCGCCGCATGATTTTTGAAATTTTATATCGGTCAAAGACAAAGGACAGCAACGCCAGCCCTTGCAAAAGCCCGATTATCATGGAGACAATCGTCAAGTTCAGCGATATTTCGTAAATCTCCGTCCAGCCGCGCGTCAAGCCCCAATAAATTCCCAGCCCGCCGATTATCCCCGTGTAGAAGAACAGCGCGGGGAATTTCCATTCGGCGAACGACGGCATCGTCGGCAATTTCATTTGCAATTTCGGGAAAATCCACTTCGACGTGAACCAAACCGCCACCGAATTTATCAGCGCGCTCAACATCAGCAACGTCGGCATTAAAAATGTTAGCGTCTGCAAGGCTGGCTCCACTTGGCTTTTTGCCTCGTTGATTCGGGCTTTATCGACGCCCATGCCTTCATACATTGCAAAGGATTCGTTAAATGATTCGCGCACCATTTCGACTTGCGTTTCGATAAAGTTCACGTCCATTATCACCAGCAGGAGCCACAGCGACAAAACCTGCGCGGCGGAGGCGACGATTAGCGTTGTCAAAAAAATTCTCACCGCGCCGAAATTTTTCCTGACGCACCAACCGAGCGCGACGCCGCATATCCCGAAACTCAAAACAATTCGAGCGGCGAGTAGCGGGCTGATTAAAATCGCCAACAAAATAAACGCGACGACCAGCGCGGTTAAGCCTTTGCCCGCCCCTTGACGCGCCGTCAGCAATGCCAACGGTACCGCGCAAAAAAATTCCAAAAACATGCCGAGAATCGGGACGTAGACCGTGACAAGTCCCATAATCACCGTTATCGCGACCAGCAAGCCGCCCTCGACCGTCGGCGTAATATTTCTTCCCATCCAACTTCCTCCGAAAAAATTTTACGCATTATACCAGACGCCAAAAACTTTTACCATAGTTGAATTCTCCACAAAAAAAATTCCCAAGCCCGCGCTTGAGAACTTTTATTCGATAATGCAAATTGCCGTTGCGAAATCGTGCGCGTGACTTAGGCTTAAGAAAATTTTTTTAGATTGAGCTAAATCAGCCGCCCGCCCGCGAAGTTTTATTTGCGGTGCTCCGCGCTCGTCGTTGACAATTTCCACGTCCGTCAGCGGCAACAAAATCCCCGTGCCCAACGCCTTAAAAAAAGCCTCCTTAGCGGCAAATCTTGCGGCGTAGGAGGCGGCGGAATTTTTCCCGCGACTTTCACAATAAGCTTGTTCGTTTTCCGTGAAGACGCTGTTTCTAAAATTTTTCTTGCTGACGGCTTTGCGCACGCGTTCAATTTCGATAATGTCCGTGCCGAGTCCGCTAATCATTTCGCGACCAAGTCAACGTCTGTCTGCTGGCGGAAGCCTTCGTTCGGATTGAAGGAGAGCGTCCGGGCAATTAAAATTTCGACGCGACGATTTTTCTGCTTATTATCGGGCGTGTCGTTCAGGGCAATCGGGCGATATTCTCCGTAGCCAATAGCCGAAAATCTTGCCGGATTTAGATTTTGATTAATCGACAGCAAATATTTCATGAACGTCATCGCACGTACGGAGCTAAGTTCCCAGTTCGAGGGGAATTGCGAGGTATTAATCGGGTCGGTGTCCGTGTGACCGCTGATTAAAACGCGTTCGGGCACCTCCGCCAAAAGCCCCGCGACTATCGGACCTATGCGCTGTGATTCGGGCACCAAATCCGCTGAACCCGACGGGAACAACGCCCGCTCCTTTATCCGAATCATCAAGCCTTCTTCCGCCAGTTGCGTCGACAGCTCGTCCTGCAAATTGTTTTGCTGAATGTATTCTTCTAACTTCTGCTGCAAGTCCTGCAGTTGCTGATTTTCTTGCAGATAAGCCGCGTTGCCGGCATCTTCGGACGTGATAATTTCGCGTTGCATGGAGTTGGAAGGTCCCGCCTTGTCGAAGAATG
>JAFXNB010000043.1 GCA_017529935.1 Selenomonadaceae bacterium | reverse complement strand
GCCAAAATTCGCTACGGCGCGAAATTTTCAGCGTGCACCGTCACCGAAGAAGAAAATTTTCTGCGTGTGGAATTCAGCGAGGCGCAACGGGCAATCACGGCGGGGCAATCGGTAGTTTTCTACGACGGCGCGGAAATTTTGGGCGGCGCGATAATCAATTAATTTAAAGCCCGCGTTGGACAAACTTTTTTACAAGCCGCCGCTCCCGAAAAGTTTAACTGCCAAAATTCGCTACGGCGCGAAATTTTCAGCGTGCACCGTCACCGAAGAAGAAAATTTTCTGCGTGTGGAATTCGTCGAGCCGCAACGGGCAATCACGGCGGGGCAATCGGTAGTTTTCTACGACGGCGCGGAAGTTTTGGGCGGCGCGATAATCGATTAATTTAAAGCCCGCGTTGGACAAACTTTTTTACAACGCCCGCAACGAACGCATTCAGCGGAAGAAAAATCTTTCGTCGGGTCGAGTTCAAGCGGGCAATTTTTTTTGCAACGCCCGCAAGCAACGCACTTGTCGGCGGCGTAGTTGATTTGATAGAAGCTGTACTTATTTAGCAAGCCGTAAATCGCGCCGAGCGGACACATCACGCGGCAAAAAAATCTGTGGGCGACAACGCACAAAAAAATCACGGCGAGCAGGACGGAAATTTTCAGCGCAAATAAATTCCCCAACACGCCGCGAAATTCTTCATGTGTGGCGATAAGTGGCAAGCCAGCCTCCAACGTCCCTGCGGGGCAGATGTATTCGCAGAAAGTTGGCTCGCCGAATTTGGTTGCGACGGGCAGAATCAGCACGAAGACAATCAGCAAAAAATATTTCACGCGCAAAAGTTTTCGTGGCAAGGAAATTTTCGGCGACGGGATTTTATTCAGCAACTCTTGAATCAGCCCGAACGGACACAAAAATCCGCAAACGGCTCTCCCAAAAAATAAGCCGATTAAGAGCGTGAAGCCCGCCGCATAAAAAGAAAATTTGCCGCCCGCGCCGCCGACTGCTTGCAATGCGCCAATCGGACAGCTCAACGTCGCCGCAGGACACGACCAGCAGTTCAGCCCCGGCGCACAAAAATTTTTCAGTTCGCCGCGATAAAGTCTGCCGTTCAAAAAATTTGCCGCGTGCGGATTCGTTAAAATCGTCGCCGCCAGCTGAATCAATCGCCGTTTCATTTACCCCAAGCCTATGCACTCAAGACAAACTCGCGTTGCCTTTGCAAAAATCGTTGACAGTTCGCCGCGCTCAATTCCAAACCAAATCATCGCCGCGCCCGTCACGAAAATTATCAGCCTACTGCTTAAGGAGTTTTTCGAGTTCATCTTTGTAGCCTTCCACGTCCGCGCCGATAATCGCCCTGCCGACGACTTCGCCCTTACTGTTGACAAAAATCGTCGTCGGAACCGCCTCGACGCCCGCCATAAAATTCATAAGTTGCGCGTCGGGGACAATGTTAGTAAAATTCGCGCCTGCCTCTTGAGTTATCTGCAGAGCCTTTTGAATTTGCGGGGAATTTTCCGAGGCGTCGCAGACCAAGCCGATAATCTGCGCGTCGGCGGGCATGGAACGAGCCATCTCGCCGAGTTCGGGCATTTCAGCAATACACGGCGGGCAGAACGTCCCCCAAATATTCACGACGGTAATTTTTTTTGCGGCAAAAATTTCGTTCGTGACGGGTTCGCCCTTAATCGTCGTGGCAGAAAAGTTCGGAATGTTTTTGGCGACGGGCGACGCCTGCGCGGTTTTTGGAGAATCATTAACGTCCGCCGAATCGGAGCAACCGCTCATGAAAATTGCCGCGCCCAAAAAAATCAACGCAAAAATCTTTTTAAACAAAGCAATCATCTCCTTTGCCGATATTCTAGCATTAGCATTAAATGTGCGCAAGCAGGGGAATTTAAGCGCGGGCAGAATAAATCAGTAAAGTTTGCGAAAAATTTTTGAGGTGGATATGAAAATCGTAATTTCCGGCTACTACGGCTCGAAGAACGGCGGCGATGAGGCGATGCTCGCGGCAATGTTGGAAGTTTTGCGCGAAGAAGTTTCCGATTTGCAAGCGACGGTTATCTCGCTCAATCCCGAATACACCAAACTCCGCCACAAAGTCGACGCAGTGCCGTTGCTGGACATTTGGACAATCATAAAAAAAATTCGCGCGGCGGATTTACTGATTTCGGGCGGCGGCTCCTTGTTGCAGAACGTGACGAGCGGGCGCAGTCTTTACTATTACTTGGCGATAATTTTTTTTGCGCTGACGAGCGGGCGCAAAGTCATGCTCTATGCGCAAGGTATCGGACCGATTCGCGGCGTGTTGGCTCACAAGTTCATGAACTTAATTTTAAACCGCGTCGACTTAATCACCGTCCGCGACAGAGGCTCTCTGGAGGAACTTTCGCGGCTCAAGATAACTCGCCCGAAAATTTACTGTACCGCCGACCCTGTCTTGGCGATAAAACCTGTGCCGCTTGAATTCGGCGAAAATATTTTGGAGCACCACGGCATAAAAAAATCTGGCGGGCAATTTATCGGCGTGGCGATTCGTCACTGGATAGGCTGGGGGAAATTTCAAAGCGAACTTGCCGAGGCGTTGGACAGAATCATTGCGGCGACGGGCGCGAAAATTGTTTTTATCCCGATGAAATTCCCAGAAGATATTCGTTCCGCCGTGTCGACCGCCGAGCTTATGAAGGAAAAATGCGTCGTGTTCGAGGAAGAATTTTCCACGCAGGAAATTTTAAGTCTTGTCGGTTGCATGGACGTTTTAATCGGCGTTCGGCTCCACGCGCTGATTTTCGCGGGCGTCATGGGCGTGCCGATGGTTGGCATTTCCTACGACCCGAAGATTGAACGCTTCCTTGATTCCGTCGGCGAAAAACCGCTGGGCAATATGGCTGACGTGACGGCGGCTGAAATTTTCGACGCGACCTTAAAGCAACTTTCCACGCACAAAAATCCCTGCGACGACAAACTTTTACGGGAATTGGGCGCACTGGCTCGCAAGAATGCAAAACTTGCCGTCGAATTGGCGGAGGGCAAATCATGAGCGAAAATTTTTTAATCAGCAAACCCGTCAATGAATCGCTGTTCAAAAGCGGTTTCGCAATTCCGTCCGAGGCTATGGAAATTTTTTCTTTTTATCTTAGTGGCGGGCAGTTGGCGCACGGCGAAAAACGCGCGGTCGCAATTCTTATTGACGGCGAATTTTTTGAAGTGACTTTGCGGAGCATTGGCTTCAATCAAAATAAATATCCGAACCGAAAAGACATGTGGCAGATTAATTACGGCAGGGCAGTTGGTGAACGTGTTCGCGAAATTTTTTCGGCGGGACAAAAATTTTTCACGCTGTACCCGACGGAAATTAAAAACCTTTTTTATTTGAAGGCGGAGTTTGCCTGCAACGAACAGACGGTTGAAAATCTTTTGGACTTGCCGACGCTGACAGACACGCAGGCGGCGTTGATTGAAAAATTCGGCTTGACTAAATATCGCAAACTCAATCGGGAAATCGGCGAACGATTGAAGCGCAATTATAATTTCCGTTGCCAAATTTGCGGGCGGAGCGTCGGCGAATTTTACGGCGTGAATTTGGTTGACTGCCACCACATAACGCCTTTTTCCGAGAGCTTGAACAACGACGCGGCGAATCTTCTAATCGTCTGCCCGAATCATCATCGAATCATTCACGCCGCCAATCCTATTTTTGACCGCGAACGCAAACTTTATCTCTATCCGAACGGTCGCGAGGAAATTTTGCAACTCAACGAACACTTATAGCGCGGTCGTGAAAAATTTCTTTGTACAAAATCGGCGAGCTGTGGTATTATTGCAAAAAAACTTTTTAGCAGGAGAAAGTATGGGAAAAACGACTTTTTTAGGCAAGAAATATTTGTACGAAGTCTTGCCGATGTTAAAATGGGTCGCCGAACAAGTTCCGGGCGGGTTCTTCGTCTATTCTGCCAAGGAGCCTTATGAGCTTTTCTACGCCAACAGCGCGGTTTTGGATATTTACGGTTGCGAAAATCTCGACGAGTTCAAGGAGCTGACGGGCTACACTTTTCAAGGCATGGTTTATCCCGACGACTTCGACGCAATTCAGGAGTCAATCGAAGAGCAAATCGCCGACCCCGATAACGACCGGCTCGACCACGTGGAATATCGAATCACGCGCAGGGACGGAGAAGTTCGCTGGATTGATGACTACGGGCACTTCGCGACTTTCCCCGAACACGGCGACGCTTTTTACGTTTTTATCAGCGACATTACCGAACGACGGCTTGTTCAGGAGGAGAAGTTGCGCATGGAAATGGAATTGGAAAGAGAGAGACAGGCGAACGAAGTCAAAGCGGCGTTTCTGTTTAGCATTTCGCACGACATCTTGACGCCGCTGAATTCAATCCGAGGTTTTACGGAATTGGCGCGGCGGCACCTCAACGAGCCGGAACTTTTGAAAAGTTATCTGGAAAAAGTCGACGAGAGCAGCCTACAGATGTTAAATCTCGTCAACGACCTGCTTGACATGAGCAAGATAACCTACGGCAAGGCGCAACTGCGCTCCGAAGTCTGCGATTTGGAGGAGCAAGTGCTGGTTGTGGTTCACGCCTTCAAGCACAGGGCGGAGAGCAAAAATATTTCTCTGGAATGCGTGACGAATTTGCCGCGCGAAATGGTTTATACCGACGACGTGAACTTAAGAAAAATTCTTTCAAGCTTGGTCGACAACGCTATTAAATTCACGCCCACGGGCGGGCACGTCAAACTCACCGCCAAGAAGAAAAAACTTTCCGAGGACACAAACTATGTCCGTTGCGAATTCACGATTTCTGATGACGGCGTCGGCATGACGGCGGAATTTATGAAGCGCATGTACGAGACCTTCGAGCGCGAGGCGACTTCGACGGAAACGGGGCATATCAGCGCGGGGCTTGGACTTGCCATAACTAAAAAACTTATCGACGCGATGGGCGGCTCAATCGAAGCTGTCAGCGAAAAAGGCAAGGGCACAACTTTTACTGTAGGCTTGCCGTTTAAAATTTATCGCGAGGAGCACGAAGTTGATAACGCCGCGCCGGTTGAAAAAATTCCAATGGAGGACGGCTACGGCAACAGGATTTTGCTGGTCGACGACATTGAATTGAACAGAATGCTCGCCGAAACTATTTTGGAGGAATCGGGCTTTTCAGTCGAGACGGTTGCTGACGGCGTCGAAGCTGTGGAGGCTTTTATCAAACACCCGCCCGGCTACTACGATTTAGTTTTGATGGATATACAAATGCCGATAATGAACGGCTACGAGGCGACGCGGGCTATTCGCGCACTTGACAGACCCGACGCGAAAGTTTTGCCGATTATCGCGCTAAGTGCCAACAGCCGCGACGAAGATAAGCGCATGAGCATGGAAAGCGGCATGAATTATCACATAGCCAAACCGTTTGACGTGGTGCAACTTGTTGCCTCCGTCAACAAATATATTGCAGCTCGAAAGGAGTTATAAAGAATGGAAATTAAAAAGGAACAAAACGGGAGTGCATTGACGATTAAAGTTATCGGGCGGCTTGACGCAACGAGTGCACCTGAACTCTCCAAGGAACTGACGACCGCGCTTGAAGGCGTGACGGACTTGACGTTCGATTTCGCGGAGCTGAAGTATATCGCGTCGGCGGGGCTTAGGGTGTTGCTCGTCGCTCAAAAGCGCATGAACAAGCAGGGTTCGATGAAACTTATCAACGTTAGCGAAGCAGTTATGGAAGTTTTGGACATGACGGGCTTTGCCAGCTTGATGACGATTGCTTAACGGTGAATTTTATGGAAAAGATTACTGTTGAAGCTGTCCTTGAAAATCTTCAGACGGTTATTGACTTCGCGACGGAACATTTAGAAGCGCGCGATTGCTCCATGAAAATTATCATGCAAGTTGAACTTGTCGTCGAAGAAATTTTTGTCAACATCGCGACCTACGCTTACTGCCCCGAAACTGGCGCGGCGACTTTTTGCATGGAATTTGAAGAAAATCCGAACGCCGTGCTGATGACTTTCATTGACAGCGGCAAACCTTACAATCCGCTTGAAA
Source organism: Selenomonadaceae bacterium (assembly GCA_017529935.1). Classification (GTDB taxonomy): domain Bacteria; phylum Bacillota; class Negativicutes; order Selenomonadales; family Selenomonadaceae; genus Quinella. The sequence goes on along the minus strand of JAFXNB010000043.1, from coordinate 26,287 downwards.
AAGCCGACCCCGATACCGAACTTGCCATTGAAGAGCGCGACGTGGGCGGCTTGGGTATTTTCCTTGTCAAAAAAAATGTCGACGAAATTACCTACGAATACGCGGACGGAAAAAATATTCTGCGCATGAAAAAGTTTTTCTGAGGTTGTCTTGATGAGATGGCACATACAAAAGAGACTGCTCGTCCTCGTTTTGGCGGCGGGGATATTGTCATTTTTGACTTTGAGCGGTCTTTCTTTTTACGGTATGACAATCATGCGCGGCGAAATGACGGAGCTGGGCGACAAACTCGGCAAGGCGGGCGCGAACTTTACCGAATCGCTGATGACTTATCAAATCAAGCAGACGCTCGGAGAATTGGCAGTTGCCCGCGCAGGTTTTATCGAACAGAAGCTTTATGTGATTCGCGGCGACATAGTGATTTTGTCGCGAACTATAACGAGACTTATGTCCAATCCCGAAAATTACAAGCCTGTTAAACTTATCAATCCGCAATTCGAGCCGGTTTATAATCTGCAAACGTACATGACTTACGGACCCGAAATTAAGCGCAACGGCTTGACGCCCGAAATTGAACGCGAGCTTGGGGCAATCGGGAACATTCGCGTATTGCTTGCCCCGATTGAGCGCACGTTCATGCAATACCCTTCGTCGGTTTATATCGGCACAAAGCACGGCTGTTTTATCTGCTGTCCGTCCTTCCCCGATACGCCAAATGCCCCGAAGCCTTTCACGGAGAGCGAACTTTCCGATTACGACCCGCGAACGCGTCCTTGGTATCAAAAAGCCGTCGCCGCGAACACGCCTGTTTTCTTTGATCTCTATTCGCACGCCAACTTGGGCAAATATCAGCGGTTCGGTTGCTCCGCGCCCTACTACGACGCGGCGGGCAACGTGGCGGGTGTCGTCGGAATGGACGTGCCCAACATTGAAATTTACAAATCCATTGACGAAACGGCGGTTGGAGAAAACGGTTTCAGCTTCGTGATGAACGGCAAGGGCGAAGTTATTTTTTCTTCGCACGAAAGCAACGACCTGCGCTCAAACGAGAACAAGTACGACGTGCGCACAAGCAGTGAGAAAACTTTGGCGGCGGCGGCAAAAAAAATGGTCGACGGTCAAAGCGGGATTATGCCCGTGCTTGTCGACGGCGAAGAATATTTGATTGCGTTCGCGCCCATGAAAAGTATCGGCTGGAGTTTCGCCACGTTGACTCCGCGCAAAGACATTACTGCGGCGGCGGATAATGCCAAAAATTATTTCTTTGCGCAGGTTGACGGCTTCATCAGTCGGTTTCAAATCGAATGGTTTTTTATAATGCTGGTCAGCGCGGTTTTGTTGGGCGGCTTGAGCTATGTTTTTTGGTTGACAAGCAATAAACTTTCAGCGCGATTAGTCAAGCCGATTCACGAGCTAAGCGACGGCGTGCGCGTCATTGCCAGCGGTAACTTCGACAAAAAACTTGACATTCAAACGGGCGACGAGATTGAACACCTTGCAACGTGCTTTAACGCCATGTCTGCCGAGTTGAAAACTTACACGGCGAACTTGACGAAAGTCACGGCGGAAAAGGAACGCATTGCCACCGAGCTGAACGTTGCCACGGAAATTCAACGCGGCATGTTGCCCAAAGATTTTCCTGCCCGCGCAGATTTTGAACTTTACGCGACGATGAAGCCTGCTAAGGAAGTCGGCGGCGATTTCTATGATTTTTATTTTATCGACGAGACGCACTTGGCGATAACGGTCGCGGACGTTTCCGGCAAGGGAATTCCCGCCGCGCTGTTCATGGTTATCAGCAAAACGGTTTTGCATAACTTCATGGTGTCGATTCACAACCGCGAAGGGCTTGCCGAAGTCGTCGCCGCCGCCAACGATAAACTTTGCGCCAACAACGAGGCGATGATGTTCGTGACGGTTTTTATCGGCGTGCTGGATTTGGAGACGGGCGAGTTTACTTACGTCAACGCCGGACACAATCCTCCCGTCGTTTATCGCGCGGAAGAAAATCATTGCGACTTCCTCGACGTGAAGAAAAATTTCGTTATGGGACCAATGGACGAAATTCCCTTTGTCGAACAGCGCACGACGTTTAAGCGCGGAGATATGATTTTTATCTACACGGACGGCGTAACGGAGGCTTTGAACGTGGCGGAGGAAGAATATTTGCCCGAACGGCTGATAAAATTCATGAACTCGACGAACTGCGCGGCGGACTTGAAAACACTGCTGAAAAATATTCGCGGAGATGTGGCGGCGCATGTCGGCGAGGCGGAGCAATCGGACGATATAACGATGTTCGCGTTGAGATTTAACGGGAGTCGCGGAAATGAAGCTTAACATTCACAAAAAAGTTTTGATATTAGTTTTGGGCGCGGGGCTGACGACTTTCCTTGTGCTCGGCATTTTTTCTTACTTCGGCAAAAATATTGTGCAACGGGATATGATGTTGATGAGCTTCGAACTCGGAGAAAAAAGCGCGAGCTATACCGGAAACCTTTTAACCGAACAGCTCAAGCAGACACTCGGCGAACTGACAAAGGCTAAGGCGCAATTCATTGACCGCGAAATGTATATCATCAAAGAGGACGCGACAATTTTGGCGAACGCCGTGACGGAGATAATGTCGCACCCCGAAGATTATTTGCCAAAGACTTTGCCCGACCCGCGCACCGACCCGATTCACAACGACGAACCGTACAGGATTTACGCGCCAGATATTCGTGACAATGTTACGCCCGAAATTCAACGGGAATTGGAGCTTGCCGCGAACATCAAAGACATTATGGCGGAAACGCTTAAGGACTATGAAGGCTACAACGCGACGGCTTTTGTCGGCGGGGAAAAGGGCTGGTATATTTGCTCGCGCCTCGTCGTCGACGAAAACGGCGCAACCGATTTCACCAATCCGATTTATTTTTCGCACGAACGAATTTACGAATTCGACCCGCGCAAACGTCCTTGGTATATCTCCGCGAAAAGAGCGGGCAAGCCCGTTATCTCCGACCTGTACCGCACGATTGAGGCGAACGGCTATCAACAAATTGGCGCGTCCGCTCCTTTCTACGACGCGGCGGGCAATTTAATCGGCGTGGCGGGCTTGGATTACAACAACACCGACTTTTACAAATGGATTAACGATTTCACCGACAGCAGGGACAACGCAAATTTTGTGCTCAACGACCGCGGCGAAGTAATTTTCTCGACGCAGACTTCAGGGATTTTTGCCGTGAATGTTTCGGACGATCTTGTCGCTAGAAATGAAAGTCGCGATTTGCGCAACAGTTCCGAAAGCACTTTGGCGGAAGCGGCAAAAAAAATGGTTGCGGGCGAACAGGACGTTTTGCCTATCAAATTGGACGGCGAGAATTTTTACATTTCCTTCGCGCCGATGCCCGAAACCGGCTGGAGATTCGGCATGGTCGTCAAAGAATCAGAAATCTTTAGCGCGACGAAAACCACCCGCGATTATTTTCAAGAACAAGTCGCCAATCTTCAAGCGCAAATGCGGCAGGAATATTCCTACATGAACAAATTAGTTGTGGGCGTGCCCGTCGTCCTGCTGATAATTTTGTTCCTTATGAGTACGGGACTTGCGCGGCGATTTGTCAAGCCGATTCACGAACTTAGCGACGGCGTGCGCGACATTGCCAGCGGCAACATCGATAAAAAATTGGACATTCAAACGGGCGACGAGATTGAACATCTTGCCGCGTGCTTCAACGCAATGACCGACGAGTTGAAAACTTACATGGAGAACTTGACGAAAGCCACTGCCGAGCGCGAACGCCTTGCCACCGAGCTTGACGTTGCCAGAGAAATTCAACGCGGCATGTTGCCAAAAGATTTCCCCGCCCGCGCAGATTTTGAACTTTATGCGACGATGACACCCGCTAAAGAAGTTGGCGGCGATTTCTACGATTTTTATTTCCTTGACGAAAAACATTTGGCGATAACGGTCGCGGACGTTTCCGGCAAGGGAATTTCCGCCGCGCTGTTCATGGTTATCAGCAAGACGATTCTGAACAACTTCGCCGCGAGTTTTTATAAGCAGAACGGATTGGCTCCTGTGGTTGCCGCCGCCAACGAACAGCTCTGCGCCAACAACGAGGCGATGATGTTCGTGACGGTTTTTATCGGCGTGCTGGATTTGGAGACGGGCGAATTTACTTACGTCAACGGCGGGCACAATCCTCCCGTCGTTTATCGCGCGGAAGAAAATCATTGCGATTTCCTTGACGTTAAGAAAAATTTTGTGCTCGGACCTATGGACGGCATTCCCTTTTTCGAACAAAAAATTTCACTCAAGCGCGGCGATTTGCTTTTCCTGTACACGGACGGCGTAACGGAGGCTTTGAACGTGGCGGAGGAAGAATATTTGCCCGAACGATTGATTGCGTTCATGAATTCGACGGACTGCGCGGCTGACTTGAAAACGCTACTGAAAAATATTCGCGGAGACGTGGCGGCGCATGTGGGCACGGCGGAGCAATCGGACGATATAACTATGTTCGCGCTGAGGTTTAAGGGAGGCGGCAAGGCTTGAAGAAAATTTTTTGCGCAGTGATTTTGGTTGCGGCGATGATTATGAGCGGCTGTTTATTTGGCGGAACTTTAATTATAAAATCAACCGACATGACGATTCACCTTGAGGGCAAAGACAGCGACGACGGCGACGCTGAAGGTTATATCGAAGTTCCCGACGGAGTCTTGGCTGTCGAGGCGAAAATCGAACGCGGGCAAATTGAAATGGAAATCGGCGGCAGAATTCATACACTAAACAAGACGCAGGAACTTTCTATCGACTTGACGCCCGGCAATTACGAGGTTTTTTTCGTAACGCATGATAATTTTACGGGCGAGGTGACTTTGCGAGCTTTGCCGAAGATTTAGGAGAACAATCATGGACAGAAGAAAATTTTTGAGCGTCATGGCAATGGCGGCGGCGGGATTATTTTTAGACGACGAAAAAGCGGCTGCCCGATACATCTTGGAGACGTGGGAGCCGCCGATTAGAAAATTATTTTTGCGCTTCACCGAGTACGAGGAGCGACCGACGACGGAAATGATTGTGATTCACCACGCGGGCTTCCCTGACGGCGACAAAGATTCTTCCGCCGAAGAAATCCACAAGTTTCATCAAGAGGTAAACGGCTGGGCGGGCATCGGCTATCATTACGTGATTCGCAAGGACGGCACGATTGAGCAGGGGCGCAGACCTTTGGCGGTCGGGGCGCACGCCTATCACCACAATAAAAATTCTGTCGGGATTTGCGTCGCGGGAAATTTTGAAGTTGCCAAGATTAAGTCCGCGCAGTTGGATTCGCTGAAACTTTTAACGGCGTGGCTCTGTCAAAAGTACAAGCTAGACCCGCTGAAAGAAGGCGTTATCGTCGGTCACAGGAACTTGAACGACACGAGCTGCCCAGGCGATAATCTTTACAAAAAGTTGGACGAGATACGCTATTGGTGCCGCGACTTTAACAACGCTTAGCGGCGACGACCACGGCGCGGACTCCGCCAATCATCTTCAACGGGCGCGGGCTTCGTCTTTGGTTTCCGGTTCAAAAAATAAATCGCGCCAATCAAGACGACGTCCAACACGATTAAAATCTTTGTGACGGTTTGGCTGTCGGCTTCGGCGCGCGCCTTGTCCTCGTAGCTTGAAAGGTCTTTCGAGCCGCCGATATATTTCGTCCAAAAACTTTCCAGCTTGCCGACGCCCGTGCGCTGATTAATGCCCGCGTCGTAGGCGGCAATCGACATCGTGTTGGAATTGACGCGATAAACCAGATAAATATTCGAGACGATTAAAATTGCAATGAGAATTCGGGAAATCATTTGCTTAGTCATGTGAAAATTTCCTTTCTAGAGGTTGGGGATTTGCCAATCAGAGGTTGGGGATTTGCCAATCGATAGGAGTTTCGCCGATTGATTCGAGGAATTTGTTGACGCGGGAAAACGGGCGGCTCCCGAAAAAACCGCCGCTCGCCGATAACGGACTGGGGTGCGCCGATTCAACGATAAAGTGGCGCGGGTTCGTTATCATATTTTTTTTGCTCCGCGCCGGTCTTCCCCACAAGATAAACGCAAGCGGGCGTTCGTGGTCATTTAGCAGACGAATTATCCTGTCCGTGGAAATTTCCCAGCCGTGCCCGCGATGTGAATTCGCCGCGTGTGCTCTGACTGTCAAGACGGCGTTTAGGAGCAAGACGCCCTGCTCCGCCCAAGGTTTCAAGCAGCCGTTGTTCGGGATAAAACAGCCCAGGTCGTCGCGCAACTCTTTAAAAATATTCATAAGCGACGGCGGCGGCGGCACATTCGGCAGGACGGAAAAACTCAAACCGTGCGCTTGCCCCGGCTCGTGATACGGGTCTTGCCCCAAAATTACAACCTTTGTCGATTCGTAGCTCGTGAAGTGTAGCGCGTTGAAGATGTCGTACATGTTCGGGAAAATTTTTTTCGTGCTGTACTCGTCGATTAAAAACTTGCGTAATTCTTGATAGTACGGCTCCTTAAGTTCGTCGTCCAAAAGTTCCGCCCAATCATTTTTAAAAATTTTTCTCATCGCGTATATCTCCTAAAGTCGAAGCCGCCAAAATTTTTCACGCCGCGCAACGTGAATTCGTCTAAAAAATTTGGAAAAAAGGCGTCCGCGTCAACTTCCGCGTCGACAACCGTTAAAATAATTTCTGTAGCGTATGGAATGAGTTCGTTAAAAATTTCCGCGCCGCCGATAACAAAATTTTCCTCCGCCGCGTCAAGCACGCTGAAAAGTTCTTCGACACTGCCGACGATTTCCGCGCCCGAAATTTTTTTCTGCGTTCGGCTAAAAAGAATATTTCTGCGCCCGTCGAGCGGTTGTTGATTCGGGAAAGTTTCAAGCGTGCGTCGCCCGAAAATAATCGTGTGATTGAGCGTCAACGCCCGAAAATTTTTCAAGTCGGCGGGAATGCGGAAGAGGAGCTTGCCGCCGTTGCCCAGCCCCAAATTTTTATCCACGCACGCAACCAGCTTGAACTTAAAATCAATCGGTGAGCCGTGAACTTTGACAACTTTGTCGCCGCGCAGATTGTATTCAAGCGTCGGGAAAATTTCCGCCAGCGGTATCAACGCAAAGTCGCGCTCGAATAAAAATTTGTGCGGCACCGTCAAGCGTTCGTGCGAAATTTCCGCGCCGTAAAGAATGTCGATGTCAATCGTGCGTGCGCCCCAATGTTCGCGGCGAATTCTGCCCAGCTCCAGCTCAATACGTTGCAATTCGTCAAGCAAGGCGAGCGGCTCCCGTTCCGTGGAAATTTTTATCGCGGCGTTTAGGTAATTCGGCTGCCCTTCGACGCCCCAAGGCTCCGTTTCGTAAAATGACGACACCCGCTTGAGTTCGACGGCGGGAATTTTTTTTATAAGTTCAATCGCCCGCCGCAAATTTTTTTCGCGTTCGCCGAGGTTCGCGCCCAAGCCCAAATAATAAATCATCTTGCCCTAGTGCGTTCGATTTCGACTGCCGCGCCCGCAAATTTTTCGGCGACGGGCGGCTCCGGTTTTCTAAGAATTATTTTCACGCCGTCCAAGAGCAAATATTTCCGCATTAAAAAGTCGCAAATGTCCTGCGCGACGGTCTCAATCAAATTGCGCGAAGTGCCGCCCACGATTTTTTTAATGTCGGTGAGAACTTGCGCGTAGTCAATCGAGTCGCCGAGGTCGTCAGTTTTGCTCGCCCGCTCCAAATCCAGATAAAGTTCCGTGTCGACGATAAAAAGTTGCTCTTGACTGCGCTCCTCTTCGGAACAGCCGTGCCGCCCCATAATTTCCAAACCTTTTAAAATAATTTTGTCCGCCATGAATCAAGCCTCCTTTATCAATTTGTCAGTCGTTAAACACATTCGCGAAATCATTTTGGCATTGTGGACGCGGACAAGATCGACGCCTTTAGAAATCGCGTGGACGCAGAGCGCACCCGTTGCCTCGTCGCGTTCGTCAATCCTCAAGCCCAGCGTTTTCCCGATAAAACTTTTGCGGCTCAAGCCAATCATCAACGTAATTTCTTGCCCGTCCAAAGTTTTCAGCTCGTCGAGGCGGCGCACAATCTCCAAATCTTCCGCCGTAGTTTTGCCGAAGCCGATACCAGGGTCAAAAATAATTCGCGCCGTGTTAAATTTTTTTGCCGCGCAATTCGCCAGCGTTCGACGGAAAAATTTTTTAATGTCGTCGATGATGTTGCCGTCGGAGCATTTTTCGTTGTGCATGACGATGACGGGCGCGTTGAATTTTTTTGCCACGTCAATCATGCGCGAATCCTCCAAGCCGTGCACGTCATTGATAATGTTCGCGCCGCGCATTAAAACTTTTTCCGCGACTTCAGGCTTGTAAGTGTCGATTGAAATTGGCACGCCGAGTTTCCTTATCGAGGGCAAAACTTTTTTCAAGCGGGCAAGTTCTTCGTCGACAGAAATTGGCGTCGCGCCGGGGCGAGTGGACTCCGCGCCGAGGTCGATAACGTCCGCGCCGTATTCAATCATCTGCGCCGCGTGAACCATTGCCGCATCACGATTAAAATATTTCCCGCCGTCCGAGAAAGAATCGGGCGTAAAGTTCAGAATGCCCATCACCAAAGTTTTTCCGCCGAATTCGAGCCGCCGTTTGCCGCGTAATCTAAAAATTTTATTCAAGAAATCATCTCCCGTCTAAATTATAGCGCATTGTTCGCGCAAGTTCAAATTGACATTTAGCCGCCGAAACCTTAAAATCCTTTTGTAATTTTAAAAGAAACGGGAGGGGTCGAAGTGGTTTTATCGAAAGCCAAATTGATGACAATGGCGGCGATGTTGGTCGCGTCTTCAATAATTTTCGGCGGGTGCGGCGACGATAAAAATCAGCAACAGGCGCAAATGCCAAAGGCGCAAGTCAAAGCCATGAAAGTTATCCGACGTGACACGCCGCTCGCCAGCGAATACGCAGGACATCTTGTCGGCACGGAGGAAGTCAAAGTTCAATCAAAAGTTTCGGGCAACGTCGTCGAGAAATATATCGTCGGCGGGCAATTCGTCGAGCAGGGGCAGTTGCTCTATCAAATTGATTCGCGGCAATACAACTCCGCCGTGCTTCGCGCTCAAGCAGATTTAGCGCAAGCCGAAGCCGTTCTCCAGCAATCGGTGGCAACTTACAACAACTCGCTGATTGACTTGCAACGCAACGAAAAATTATTCGAGGAGTCGGCAATTCCGGAGCAGACGGTCACCACTCAAGCGGCGACAGTTCGCGCGAACGAGGCAACCTGCGCGGCGAACGAGGCGGCAATTTACGCTTGCCAAGCCGCTTTAAGGACGGCGCAGGAAAATCTTGACGACACAAAAATTTACGCACCGATGAGCGGGCAACTCGGCGTCGACGATGTGTCAGTCGGAACTTTTGCTTCGGCAGGTCAAACGACACTCGTGACAATCGGCGCGCCCGATCCAATCTTCGTGCAATTTTCAATTAGCGAATCCGATTATCTGCACTTCATGACGGTTCAGAACATGCAATCGGAGCACAACCCAATCGACGTGACGATAACGCTTGCTGACGGCAAAGAATATCCTTTCGGCGGACGAATCGTCGAAGTTGACCGCGAACTGGCAAACAGCACCGGCTCGCTTATCATGAAAGCAATTTTCCCGAATCCTAGCGGCTTGCTTATGCCCGGCATGTTCGCCCGCGTCAAATTAACCGGCGAAGTCATTCCCAACGCAGTTTTGGTTCCGCAACGCTCCGTTCAACAGCTTTTGGGCAAATCGTTCGTCATGGTCGTCGGCAACGGAAATAAATCCGAGGCGCGCACCGTCGAACTCGGCGACCAAGTCGGCAGTTATTTTGTCGTCACGAGCGGCATTAATCAAAATGATACCGTCGTCGTCGAAGGCTTGACGAATTTGCGCGAAGGCGTCGAGCTGGCTGTCACGACTGTCACGCCTGGCGAAATGGGCTTCACACTCGCGAATGTCACCAGCACTTATAACGCGGACGCCGGACTCAACGCGCCCAATAAAAATCCCAACGCTCCCGACAATCTGCGCGGCAAGTAAGGCAATTCGACATGAATTCTTTTACGCTGAACGTTGAAAATTTTTCGCGGATGCACGAGGAACTTGAGCCGCAACTGGAGCGATTGAAAATTAATCGACGCGACATTTTGAACACGGAACTTTTGGTCGAAGAAATTTTTTGGCGCATGAACACTCAATGCGACGTTTCGCAGGTTGAAGTTCGCGTCGTCAAAAATTTTTTCGGCAAAGTTCAAATTCGATTGACTGCCGCTGGTGCGCCGCACAATCCGCTTGTCGAAATTTCGCAATGGAGCGAGGAAGATTATTGCCGCCTGCTGATTATCAAATCCAATCGGCAAAAGCTCAACTGGACTCATAAAAAAAATTTCAACGTCGTGACAATCAACGTGCGCGACGAAAGCAACCGCCTGATGAAGTTGACGTTCGTGGCAATGGCGGCGGGCGTCGTCTGCGGCGTGTTTATGAATTTATTTCTTTCGCCTGAAACAATTTCGTTCGTTAAAGAAGATTTAATGACGCCAATCGAAACGATGTTCCTCAACGCGCTGAATATGGTTATCGCGCCCGTGATTTTCTTCAGCATTTTTAGCGGCATCATGGGCATGGGCGAAAGTGCTACCGTCGGCAAAGTTGGTTCAAAGCTGGTCGGCTTGTATATGGGCACGATGGTCGTTGCCGCCGCCGTGTCGTTGTCGCTGTCGATGATTTTCTTTCAAGACGGCGTACCACAAGCCGCGACGATTGCCGCCGCCGATAACGTAACAGGTCAGCCCTACGAATTTTCGCTGGTTAAATTTATCGTCGACATAATCCCGAATAACTTAGTCAGCCCGATTGTCGACGGGAATTTATTGCAGGTGATTTTCCTAGCGGTGCTGTCGGGCATTTGTTTAAACGCGCTCGGTGCCAAAGTCAAACTGATTCAAGAACTCGTCGAAAACTGCAACGAATTCTTCATGAAGATGGTTGAGATAATTGTTTCGTTCATGCCGCTGATAGTTTTTTCCGCGATGATGACCTTGGCACTCGACACGAACACGCAGATGATTTTTGAGATTGCAAAATTGATTTTCCTGCAACTGTTCTGCTTCGTCGTGATGATCGGCGTCTACATGCTACTGATTTTATTCGTCGGAAAAATTACGCCGTTGCCGTTCTTAAAAAAACTTCCGTTGGCGTGGAGCGTGCCTTTCGCGACGAGTAGCAGCAGTGTTTCGATGCCCTTCACGATGAAATTTTGCACGCAGAAGCTAGGCATTTCGTCGAAAATTTCTTCGTTCGCGATAGCGATTGGCACAACCGTCAACATGAACGGTGCTTGCATTGCCTTGGCAACTGTTTCGATTATGTTCCTGAAGATGTACGGCGTGGAAGTTGACTTGAACGCGCTGGTGGCAATTTTGGCAATGACCGTGTCGATGGCAATCGGAATGCCCGCCGTGCCCAATGCCGGAGTGATTTGCACTTTGACAATCGTCGGGACATTCGGCGTGCCCAACGATATTGCGGGGCTTTTGTTCTGTATCGGCGCACTGTGCGACAGACCATGCACTTGCTTCAACGTGACGGGCGACATAGCGGCGGCGTTCGTCTTAGCGCGTACTGAAAATATGATGGACGAGAAAATTTATCTGGGGAATTGAATCCCCACGAAGGAGAAACGCTTATGGCAAAATTCTTTATTCACCGACCAATATTCGCGGCCGCTTTAAAAGCGGCGGAACAGTGTGCGCGTTTTGACATTGCGGAACTTTCAGCCGCTCGCCGCGTTTCGACAATCAACCGCGAATTTACCAAAAATTTTTCGCAGACATAAGGAGGCGGTTGATTCGTGGCAAAATTTTTTATTCACCGACCAATATTCGCGATAGTCATTGCCTTGATAATTACGCTCGTCGGTATCTTGGCGGCATTGCAACTCCCAATCGCGCAATATCCTCAAATCTCCCCGCCGACAATTTCCGTCAGCACGACTTACACTGGCGCAAATGCCGCCGTCGTCAACGAGACAATCGCCCAAGTTATCGAGCAACAAGTCAACGGCACCGACGGCATGGACTACATGAGCTCCAACTCCGACGATACCGGTCGCTATAGCTTGCAGGTCGTCTTTGAAGTCGGCACCGACGGCGACATGGACTCCGTTAAAGTTCAAACCAACGTCGCAATCGCCAACGCCAGCTTGCCCAGCGACGTTCAGCGGCAGGGCGTCACAACGCGCAAGGCGTCAAACGAGATGGCTCTCTTCCTGTCAATGTACTCTCCCACCGGCGAATACGACCGCGCCTTCATGAAGAACTACGCCGATATTTATCTCATGGACGAGATTAAGCGCGTCGACGGCGTGGGCGACGTTCAAATTTTCGGCTCCGATTACTCCATGCGCATTTGGCTCAATCCCGACAAACTCGCCGAATACAACTTGACTGTCGCCGACGTTTCTGACGCCATTAACGAACAAAACTTGCAAGCGGCCGCCGGCACAATCGGTTCAATGCCGCTGGCGCAAGGACAGGAAAAACAATTCACCGGCAAAGTTCAAGGGCGTCTCACAGAAATTGAACAGTTTGAAAATATTATCCTCAAGTCGAACGGCGACGGCACCTTTGTTTACATGAAGGACATCGCACGAATCGAGCCGGGGCAACGCCAAAATAATATCGTCGCAAAGTTCAACGGCTATCCCGCCGTCGGCTTCGGCATTCAGCTCACAAGCGACGCAAACGCAATGACGACTGTCCGCGGCGTGCAAGATATTATCGAGCGGCAAAGACCGAATCTCCCGCCCAATCTTTTTATCAGCGAAATTTTCGACAGCACAGATTATATCCGCGCGTCAATCAACGAAGTCGCGCACACGTTCGTTGAGGCTTTGGCTCTCGTCGTGTTCGTTATTTTTATCTTTCTGCAAAGTTGGCGCGCAACGCTCATTCCGCTACTTGCCGTGCCCGTGTCATTAATCGGAACGTTCACGGCGTTTGTTATTCTCGGCTTTTCGATTAACACGCTGACACTTTTTGCAATGGTTTTGGCAATCGGCTTGGTCGTCGACGACGCGATAGTCGTTATAGAAAACGTCGAACACCACATGGAGGAAGGACTTCAGCCCGTCGACGCAACCGAACGCGCCATGGACGAAGTTCAAGGACCGGTCGTGGCGATTGCGTTCGTCTTAGCGGCGGTGTTCGTGCCCGTGGCATTTTTGGGCGGCATGATGGGCGTTTTGTATCGGCAGTTCGCGCTGACAATCGCAATCTCAATGGGCTTGTCGGCGTTCGTCGCGCTGACTTTGATGCCCGCTCTTTGCGCCATGATTCTCAAGCCCAAAGACCCCAACAAAAAGCAAGGTATCTTAGACAAATTCTTTAACGGCTTCAATAACTGGTTCGACCGCACGAAAAATTCTTACGTCGGAATTGTCGCGGCATTTATCAAACGCTCTAAACTCGCAGTAATTTTCCTGCTGATTATTTGCGGCTGTGCGTGGACGATTTATCAGCGGCTCCCGTCGACCTTCGTGCCCGAAGAAGACCAAGGCTATTTCTTCACGTCGATAAGCTTGCCCGAAGGAACTTCAATGAATCACACCGTGCAGACGATTGACAAGCTCGGCGGCGCGGTTATGAAGGAAATGCCCGGCTTGAAAAACTGCATGATGATTACCGGCTTTGATATTCTGTCGTTCGGCGCGAAACCTAGCGCGGGCATAATCGTCTGCGGCTTAGAGGATTGGACGAAGCGCGGCAAAGATGCCTCCGTCAACGCCTGTATCGGCACGATGTTCCGCCTCGGAGCAACTGTTGTTCCCGAAGCGCAGGTTATCGCGTTCAATCCGCCGGCTCTGCCCGGTCTCGGCAACGTCGGCGGCTGGTCTATGCAACTTCAGGACATGGCGGGGCACACGGACATTGAGCTTGACGCGCTGACGAAAAAAATCGTCGCCAGAGCTAATCAGCGTCCCGAAATGCAGGGCGTGCGCACGACTTTTAACATTGCCTCCCCGACCGTCGAATACGAAATTGACCGCGAGAAAGTTAAACTCCTCGGCGTGAAACTTTCTGACGTGTTCACGGCTCTGCAAGTCAACTTCGGCGGCATGCAAGTCAACGACTTTAACAAATTCGGGCGCACCTACAAAGTTATGCTCCAATCCGACGTGCTCTATCGCAGTGAGGCTGACTGCGCAAGATTTGTTTTCGTCAAAGGTTCGGATGGGCAAATGGTTCCGCTCAGTTCGCTTGTCACGCCGAAACTTTCTACCGGTCCTACGCAAATTTCCAGATTCAACGCGGCGCGCGCCGTGACGATTCAAGGCAACGCGGGCGCAGGTTACAGCTCCGGTCAAGCAATGGCGGCGATTGAAGAAATCGTCAACGAGGAGGCGGGCGTTGGCTTTAATATCGAATGGTCTGGGCAATCGCGCGAAGAAAAGAAAGCGGCAAGCTCCACCGGACAAGTTTTAGCGTTGGCGTTGGTGTTCGTGTTCTTAATGCTCGCCGCGCTGTATGAAAGCTGGTCGGTGCCGTATGCGGTGCTTTTGAGCGTGCCGACGGGACTTTTCGGCGCGGTCTTCTCGGAATATTTCATGGCGTGGCTTGAGGCGTTCCTAAACAACGGACAACAAAACGCGGGACTTCAAGACAGCGTCTATTTCCAAATCGGCGTTATCACGATAATTGGTCTCGCGGCGAAAAACGGTATATTAATCGTCGAGTTCGCAAAAGTTCGCGTCGACTGCGGCATGCCACCAATCAAGGCGGCTTTGGAGGCGGCCGGCTTGCGACTTCGCCCAATTTTGATGACGTCGTTTGCGTTCATAATCGGTTGCTTGCCGCTCGCCATGGCGACTGGCGCAGGTTCGGCGGCTCGTAACGGCATGGGCGTCTGCGTTGTTGGCGGCTTGCTCTTCGCGACGATGTTGGGAATTTTCGTTATCCCCGTGCTGTTCGTCATAACTGAATACGTCGCCAAGAAACTCGGCTTCATGAAACAAGAAAAACAAAAATCTTCTATCGACTACATGTGAAAAAAATTTTTACAAATATCTGCCACCGAAAACCATCGAATGTTGTTTTATCTTTAATTCGAACTTCAGAACATAGAAAAAACCTCCTGTATAAAGATTGGCAGGAGGTTTTTTTGTGGATTATGAAGTTTAGCCGCTCAGCGAAAATTTTATTTCGTTGACGCCGTCGCTGTATTGGTGGGAATAATTTTTGGCGAGATTATGCAAAATTGCCGCGCCAAGATTTTCTTCGTCGAGTTCGTCCAAATCTTTGTCGAGCGGATTATACGACTTGCCCGCGCAGGAAAATTTTATCGCGACGCTGTTATCCGCCTCGGCATAAGTAATATCGAGCGAAATTTTCACGTCGTCACCGCAGGCATTGTCGAGCATTGCGTAAATCAATTCTTCGCAACACAGCTGGAGACGATTAATTTTGCGCGTCGAAAGCCCGTATTTTTCCGCGAAAGTTTGAATGCCGCCCTGCAACTCCATTAAGTCAAAGGCGCGTTCGGTAATTTCGTAGGAAAAATATTTTTGCTTGTGGATAAAGGCGACAGTCTTAGGGAGTTTAGGCGCGTCGAAAATTTCGGCGGGCGTGCCTTGTTCATAAATCACGCCGTCCGCGAAAAATAAAATCCTCGTGGAGACTTCGCGGGCAAAATTCATCTCGTGCGTCACGATAATCATCGTTAAATCCTGTTTTGCGAGCATACGGATAACGGCAAGCACTTCGCCGACCATCGTCGGGTCAAGCGCGCTTGTCGGTTCGTCGAAGAGAATAACTTTGGGATTCATCATCAGGCTGCGGCAAATTGCGATACGTTGCTGTTGTCCGCCCGATAAAAATTCCGGATAAGCTTCCGCCTTGGAAGTCAAGCCGACCTGCGCCAGCAAAGACATTGCTTTTTCGTGCGCCGCGTCCTTTGTCATGCCCAAAAGTTTTATCGGCGCGACGGTTAAATTTTCCATAACGTTCATATGCGTGAACAGATTAAATTTCTGCCAGACCATGCCCATTTTGCGGCGGATTAAATCAATGTTGACGTTGGGCGCGGTGAGTTCTTCCCCGTCGATAAAAATTTGTCCCGCGTTCGGAGTCTCTAAAAGTTCCAGACAGCGCAGGAAGACACTTTTGCCGCAACCGGAGCCGCCGATTATCGCAATCCGTTCGCCCTCTTCAACCGTCAAATCAATGCCGCGCAGAACTTCCAACTGCCCGAAAGATTTTTTTAAGCCGTGAACTTCAATAATACTCATCAATAACCTCCAATAAGATTCAACGTTAAATTTATCGGCGCGAATTCTTCTCGAAAATTTTCTGCAAATCGTCGAAAGCCACCGTTCCCAAATGCGCCAGCTTATTGCGCACTTCCCGATACATTTCCAAATCGTCGGCGTCGTTGTCGTTGATAAGCCACCGCCGCTGATTGAACTGCCCGTAAAGTTGCCCGATTTCCACTTCTTCGGGCACGTGATAATAGGGCGGCGTGTTCTTAATTTGCTCTTCGTACTGCTTGATAAAGTTGCGGCGGAAAGTCTCGACGAGCGGGAAAATTAATTTTAATTGCGTCATCCAAATCGCTTGCTCAATGTCGTCGGTGCTCTTCCCCGAAGTAAATTTTCCTTCCCACAAAATATCATCAAAAGTTTCGCCGGGATTTTTAAGGAAAGTTTCGCTCCTGTCAATGCATTCTGCGCCGAATTCCACGTCGCCTTCCGTCAAGGCGGAAACAAGTTCGGCGAGATATTGCTTCATCAAGTGATTCTCGTTGCCGAAGTCCGCCGCCACAAAAATATTGAACGCAAAGCTGTCGTAGTCGCTGATTTCGTCCGCGTAGGAAAGAATTTCGACGCCCGCCGCCTTGCCGATAAAATTTTCCGCCTCCAAAAGGAAGACGCCGCCGCTTTTGCCGTTCAAAAATTTTTGATAATCGGCAATGAACGTGAGCCATTTGTCGACCTGCGCGGGCGTGGCGTTGCGAATCCAAATGCAGCTGTCGTTTAGCGCGATTCCCTTGCTCTCCGCCAAAAATTTCGCGTAGGCCTTCTTGCTGTAGGGGCGGAAGCCGTCTTTGTTCGCGCAAAATTCCTTTAGAACGTATTCTTGCGGCTCATCGGAAATATTTTCCGCGTCGACGATGTTAATGCTTTGCGTGCCCTTGCTTAACAACTTTTCCAGAACGTCGCGCATTGTCCCGAACCACGGCACACGTACCGGCAAACTCAACACGACACTTTTGCCGCCCGATAATTTTTCTGCCGCGTCAACTAAAAATCTGCGCGGACCGTTTAAATCTTCCCACCAAATTTTTCCGAACAGCTCTGAGCGATTATTCATGTGCCGCCTCCATCAACTTGAGGAGCGCGTCTTCGACCTCGTTCAAAGTGCCGACTATCCGCAAAATTCTATGCCGCGAAAATAAATATTTCGTCTCGTCGGTCTTGCGCAAAATGTTCAGCTCGCAAAGCTCCTCCATGAGCGCGCCGACTTTTTCAGGCGAATTCGGCAGGAACGGCTCTTTAATCAGCCCGAAACTTTCCGCCGCCGTCAAAATTTCTTTGGGCGAATAACCCTCGACGTTGTTTTGATTGTAGTAAAGGTGCGCCAGCAAATTCGCGATGACGTAATAATATTTGTCCTCGCCCAGGCGCAACGTGATTTCAATTTTGGTTTTGATGTCCTTTGTGAAGTCCTTATCGGCAAGGATTTTTTTAATGTGCTCCTCGCTTATCCGATAAATCGGCGTGTTGGCGTCGTAGCCCGCGTAACTCGGCTCGAACAACGCCCGAACCAATTTTTCGCAATAAAGTTGAATCAAGCTGGGGAAATAATTCGCCGTCTCCAAAATCGTCAGAATCAGCGAATCTTTTTGCGTGTCGGGGAAGTACAAGCCAAGGTAGCGTAAGGGCACCTCCAAAAGTTTCCGCGCGTCCTCGACGTTGAACGGCTTAATCGTCAGCGATTTGAGCGTCGGGAGAATGCTGTTGTTGCTGAAAGTTTTTTCGCGCTCGAAACGGATAATGTTGCGCAAGCCCGCGATTACGAATTTGAAGCGGCTGCCATCGTAGTCTTCCTGCTGAATTTTCGCCAGCGCGACAATCGGCGCGTAATTATTTTCCGCGCAGGATTCGATAAATTTGTCCGCCTCGTCAAGCATGAGCAGGAAGTAGGGAATTTTCGTCGGCGCGTCACTTGCCAAGCGGTTCCTTATGGCGCGGGTGAGTTCTTCCCAATCGTCCGTCTCGAAAGCTTCGGCGAAGAAATTTTTATCGCTGAGTTCGCGGCTGGTCAGCAACGCCGCCTCTCGATAATTTTTGTCGTCAATGTCAATAAAAATCGCGCGCTCGTTGTTGTTGCCGTCGATTTTCCTGCACGCCATTTTAAGCAGCGCGGATTTGCCGAGCTGGCGACCGCCGCAGACGATATTAACTCCGCCGTGATTCGTGACCTCGTTAATTTCGTTTTCGCGCCCGATGAACATTTCCGGCGGCAGGGGGATTCGCGGCGACCAGATGTAAGGCTGACAGCGGGCGAACGGCATGATAAGCGACATTAGCGTATCGGTGATTCGTTTTGTGCCCAGTTGCGCCGCGCAGTTTTTGAGCAGGTACATTATCGCGACCCTGTCGACGACCGCGAAAACTTTTGTCAAACTTTTTTCCAGCTTAATTTCCTTAGCAAGGCGGCGGCGTGTCGGCAAGTCCAGCGCGTAATCCAAAAATACCAGCGTGTGATTTGAATTGCCCAGCTCCTTGAACTTCTCGACCAAATTTTTCTCGTCGAACTTGCCGAACAGACACGACACGTTGAAGCCGCCAATTTCCGCGTCCGAGCCGAACGCCGCTATCGGGTGGCTATATTTTTGTCCCGTGCCGAAAATTTTCACGTGGAAGTTTACGGTGTTGGCACTGAGCAGGAAAAGTTTCTGCACGCTCTCGACGCTGAAGCCGAGCAACTCCAGCAACGTCTTAATTTTTTCGTCGCCGACGGGATTTGTTATCCAATTCTTGACGAGCTTGCTTTTGGCGTTGGAAATTTTATCGCGCACAAAAATTTTCTTCCCAATCAAATTTTCCAGCGAGTCGCCGCTGTCCTTGACCTTGTTATAACAATCGCTGTACTCCTCCGCGTCGATAAAGCGGGCAAGCGGCGTATCTTCGGCGTCGTCGAATTTTTTGTAGAGTTCGCCGCGATTGAGCTTGAAAATTAAACCTTGCGCCGCCGTGAAGTTCCGCGCCGCGATTATCTTTTCAATTTCCTCGACGCTGTCGGCAAGCTCCGCCGCGTTAAAATTATCCGCAACTTTTTTGTAATTCTCCGCCGCCGACGCCAAATCAGCCTTGAGAGCTTCGGCGCGTTGGGCGGTGTTGTCCTCGATTACGTCCTCCCAATATTTTTTCACGCGGAAGAACACGCCAAAATTTTTGCTAGCCTCGGCGTACTTGTAGCAATTTTCGACGAGCTGAAGAATTTTTTCCTTTTCACCTTCGGGCAGCGTGTCGAATTGTCCATAACTCTGCGCCAGCTCCAGCCCGCCGATAAAATTTTCCAGACTGCGCGGCGCGTCCTTGGCGGCACTGTTCATGCACTTCGCCACGTCGTATTCTTTTTTCTCGATTATCGACGCGCCCTTGAAATCTTTAAGATAATCGTCAATCAGTTGCGCGGTGCCGAAATCGTCGCCGCCCGCCTCAAAAATCTGTTCGATACGCGCTTCAAAGTCCGGCAACTTCTGCGCGGCGTGCTTTTTAATCTGTTCGGAAATATTTTCGTGCGTGCCGTCGGAAATGTTCAGCTCAAAGTTCGGCAGATAATTTTCGTCAAGGACAACTTTGTCGCCGCATAAAAATTCCGCATAAAAATATTTGTGTTCAAGCCGGTTGTAGGAGCCGTCAAGCCGCGCAGAAAGTTCTTCCAAAGTTTTGGCAACAACAACCGCGCCCGCGTCCGCCGCCAAATTTTTTTGCGCCTGCTGAACGTTATCCAAAAGCCGCGCACGAATTTTTTTGTATTCCAAAGTGCCGCTATCGTCGCCGCCCGCGCACAGAATTTCCGCGCAATTCACCCACGCACACATAATTTCGACGGCGCGTTCCATGTTCTTGGTTATGTTGTTGCGGAGCCGGCTGATAAGTTTGCCGGGATTTTTCTTGTTGCAAGCCTTTTCCCATTTGTCGTCGATGAATTGGTTAAGCTTTTCGTCGTCGATATTAACCCGCTCGAAGCCGGCGTTTTCCTTGATAAAAGTTTCCGCCAAAAAATCTTTGACAAAGTTTAACGTGTCCGTCGAACGCGCCTCGGTCTTATCCTTTATCGCGCTGAAAATTTGCGCCAAATCTCCGTTGCGCGAAAAAATATCCCGCTCCATGCGAATAAAAGTTTCGTTGTCGGCGCGGTCAGTCAATTTCCCCTCAAAGTAGCGCATGTAATAATCTTCGGCGTCGCGGATAATTTTGGCGAGATTTCCCTCGGCGGCTTGTCTGTCCTTTGTGCGGTAGTCGGCGAAAAGGTCGACGCCCTTCTTTTGCTCCGCCTTGAAAGTTTTCAGCTCGTCAATCAGCTGAATCAAGGCGGCATTTGACTTGACAAGCCCAAAACTTTTCGTCAGCGCGTTCAAGGCGGGGACGCCGTAATCGACGCCGAAATCATTATAAAAAAGCGTGCGAACGGCGGCGGCAGTCAGCAAAGCCTCGTTAAACGCGTCGTCGTCCTGCAACGCCAAAATGCTCACGGCGTCGGCACTGTAGCCCTCGTTCAAAAGCGGGTCGTCAAGCGCGAAGGCAAGCTGGCGATAAAGCGGCTCCGCCTCCTTAAGCTCCAAACTCCGCGCCTTAAGATAAGCCGCCGCGCAGTAAAATTTTTTGCCAAGGAGCATGTCCTTCACGTCGCCCAAAATTTTTTCCTTGACAGTCGCGTCGATTGGCGGTGCCTCGGATTTTTGCACGGCGGGAACTTCTGCGGATTCTTCGGGCTTGTCGTCGGGAGTTTTATCGGGTTCGGGTTCGTCGTCGGGCGGCGTCGGCATGCCCCAAATATCGTAAGAAATAACTACTTCCATCGTGTCGCGGCGATAAAAGTCAACCTCGTCGAAGTCGTAAAGGTAGCAGTCGGCGTCTTTCGGGAATTCGTCCGCCAAAATCTCCTCCAGCGCGTCGAAAACTTTTTTGGCGTGCTGAACGTTGATGCCTACGACGAAGATGCGATTAATTTTCTTTTCCCGCTTCAGACAATTCCTGAGCCGCTTCAAAAATTTTTCGCAGTCGTCCGTCGTCTCCCAGAAACAGCCCAGCCACAAATCGCGCTCGTCGTTGATGCCAAAAGTCGCCCGAAACGATTGCCGCGAAATATCCAAATCGTAGAATTTATTTTTTTGCTCCATCTCGATGTTGTAGAGAAAAAAGTACGCCGCCCGCGCCAAAATATATTTTGCTTTTTCAGCAAGGAACGCGACGTTTTCAATTTCGGATTTGTTGCCGCGTTTGCTGTTGATAAATTTCTTGCCGCTGTCAGTTCTCGCGAAGTCAACAAAATTTTTTGTCAGACCGTAAAAGTAGCCGTAGCCCTGTAAAGAATATTTCTGAATGTAGCCCCTGTTAAACAACGGTTGCGCAAGACTCTCCATGATTTCCTTGGACATTTTTTTCGGGCAGAAGGCAGGCCAAGAAAGCATACCGTTCGCCGCAACGTAGCACAAAATCGGCTTGAACGTTTCGGCGTTTTTGAAGTCGTGCTTAAAGCGGCTCGCGGAAAATTCTTTGCTGCGCTCGTTTTTCTCCACGCTGAACATTTTTTCCCACGGGACGAAATCCTCTTGCGTCAACAGTGCGCCCTTGTCATTGAGAATTTTGGCAAAATCTTTTTGTTCGGGCGGCGTCGGAGCTACAACTTTTTTCTTGCGAGACCAAGTCCGCGCAGGTTTTTGCTTAGCGAATTCTTCGGGCGTCAACAAATTCAATTCGCCGCCGAAAAGCCCGCGCCCAATGAAGTCGTCGCCGAAAAGTTCTCTGAGTTCCGCGCCCGTCGAAAATTTTTTGCCAAAATCTTTTTCCTCCATGGCGTTCATAAATTTTGCGTAGGGTGCAAGGGCGGCTCTTAACTTTTCATTCTGCCGTTTCCGCGCCAATAATTTTTTCA
Source organism: Selenomonadaceae bacterium (assembly GCA_017529935.1). Taxonomy (GTDB): domain Bacteria; phylum Bacillota; class Negativicutes; order Selenomonadales; family Selenomonadaceae; genus Quinella. The sequence goes on along the minus strand of JAFXNB010000043.1, from coordinate 4,098 downwards.
GCTTAGCTTGATGTTCGTGGAGAATTTTTCTAAGGTCGGGAGCTTTGGTGACGAACAGCAGAAATTTTTCCGCTTGCCCGAAGATACTTTCCTCGCGGATTCTTGTCTCCGCCACGTCCAAAATCATTTCCAGCTCGGAAAAAGTTGGCGGCTTGTCGGTGCCAAAAAGTTTGTAGTAAAGCAAGGTGCAGTTGTTCGCGCCGGTAATCCAGTTGTTAAAATTTTTGTTTGAGCCTTCCACCAAGTCGGGTTCCGGAAATTTTTCTCCGTCGATAAAACCTTCCAGCTCGGTGAAAGTCGCCTTGAGTGCCGTGCCCGCCAAGCGCAATTCGTTTAGCGTGGCGCGTAGTTCGTTAATTATCTTCAATCTTTCCATGTTATCCTCCGAGATAAGCCTTGCGAATTTCCTCACTGGCGGCAAGTTCCTTTGCGTCGCCGCTGATTGTAATTCGCCCCGTCTCCAAAACGTAAGCGCGGCTCGCAACCGATAACGCCATGTTCGCGTTCTGTTCGACGAGCAAAATTGTTGTGCCCGTTTTGTTTATGTCGACGATGATATTAAAAATTTCGCGAATCAAAAGCGGCGCAAGTCCCATGCTCGGTTCGTCCATAAGCAAAAGTTTTGGGCGACTCATCAGCGCGCGCCCCATTGCCAACATCTGCTGCTCGCCGCCGGATAAAGTTCCTGCCAGCTGCGCTTTTCTTTCCTCCAGCCGCGGGAAACGCCCGAATACCATTTTGAAATCGTTTTGAATTTCGTCCTTGTCGGTGCGCGTGAAGGCTCCCAGCTCCAAATTTTCCAGCACCGTCATTTCCGCGAAAATTCGCCGACCTTCAGGCACTTGCGAAATCCCCTCGTGAACGATTTTGTGCGCTGGCATTCCCGCGATATTTTTGTTGAGGAAATTTATTTCGCCGGTCTTTGGCTTGAGCAGTCCCGAAATTGTCCGCAGCGTCGTCGACTTGCCCGCGCCGTTCGCGCCTATCAGCGTGACAATCTCGCCTTCTTCGACCGCAAGACTTATGCCTTTTATCGCGTGAATCGCGCCGTAGTAAACGTTGATGTCCTTAACTTCCAACATTGCCATAAGCAAACCTCCTTACTTATCGTGAAGTGAAATAAATTTCTCCACGTCGTTGAAATATTTAAAATTATCGTGAATCTTGTCCAGGCTCCAATCCCACCATTTGATACGCAACAACGCTTCGATGACGTGCGGCGGGAAACGATACTTGATAATCTGCGCGGGATTGCCGCCGACGATTGCATAGGGCGGAATATTTTTAACAATCACGCTGTTCGTCGCAATGACCGCTCCGTCTCCGATAATCAGCGGTTTGTCTGGATTAGAACACTTCAAGATACAGTCGCGCCCAATCCATACGTCGTTGCCGATTAAAATTTTGCACGTGCCCTGCGGCGGAAAAAATTTTTCAGGTAACGACCAATCAAAATCTCCAAACGCAGTTACATTTTTATAATTATGCCCGCCGTTGTCTCCAAGTTCAAATTTTTCGCCCCATGAAATCGAACAATATTTCCCAACTACCAACAAACCGCTCCCCACGACAGAACCGCCTGCGATATAGCTTTTCCGATCTATCACTGCGGTTGTTTCGCTGTTTGCGATTCTGTAAATTCTCGCATATATAGTTGTAACTGCGCTTCCGTTAAGATGGTCATCAAATTTAAGGGAATTAGTCTGAGCATACGCTACACCTTCGGCAAGCAGTCGCGGAAAATCTAAGTCAATCATTCGGAAGAAAACTCGTCCATCGATAATTTTGTTGCGCGGAATGCCCATAGCTTCGAGTTGTTTCATGCGCTCATAAAATTTATTTCTGGCAGAAATTATCGCGATGTCAATGTCGATAGAATTACCCCCCCCCAGTCAACTTCGTCGGTAACGTAACGAATTCCTCCATTTTCAAACACGGCGGCGGCGACGATTTCCAGAACGCCTTGCTTTTGTGCGTTCACATAAAAAGGTTTCAGTTCGTTAAACAAATCGTCAGTGCCGAAAAGTAAAGTTTTGTACGCCATTAAAATTACTCCTTTGCAAATTCAAACGTCACGGGGAATTGGTGTTTGCGTTGAGCGTCGCGGCAATAGCGGCTGTAAATGCGGGAAATTCTTTTCTTGTCGACTTTGGAATAATCGCCGGTAATCACGATATGCGCTTCGACGGGAAATTTTTTCATCGTGTCGAGTTCGCCGAGCCGCTCCTCTATGCAATTCTGCGTTGACAGCGGAAAACTCTTGCCGTGGAGAATTTTAAAAGCTTCGCGGACGTTTTGCGTCTTCGGATTAAATTCGCAGCTCATGGAGAGGTTGTCCTCGCCCGCCATGTACATGCGCCCGAAGCCGTTTGCGTCCACGCCTTGCGTTAAAAGAGAAGTCCGCGCGCCGTTCTCGTCGACGATAAAAATTTTCGCTTTGGCAATTTCCGCGTGCCAATCTTTGGCGGGCGTGACGTAAGAATCAAAGTCAACCTCGATTGTCTCTCCGGTCTGCGTGTGGGGAAATTGAGCCGCCTCGCGGTTTGCGTCGCCGAGCCTCAACGCCGCAATGACAGCCGCACTCCGCGCCAAAGTCTCGCGGTTAAATTTGTAAACTTCGACGCCCTTTTTATTTTTGTAAGTGTCGCCGTTCGTCCAAGTCGATTTGTCGAAGAAAATCTGCGCGGCGGGGAATTTTTGATTGTAAAGCGCGACAGCCTCGTCAATGCGGTTAAAACAATCCGTCCATTGCTCGTGGCTGGTCAAGTCGCGGACGCCCGAACAACTTTTGCTGTGCCCCATGCAATCAAGCGCAACCGCGTCGACGTTGAAGCCCATCGCCGCAATCTCCGCGCGGTTTTCCAAAACGTGAATCGCAGAGTTCAGCGAATGATCTTTGCGCAGGGCGTTGCCGTCGGTGTAAGTTTTGAACGCGCCGCCGTCCATGCCGGTATCGTGCATGAACGCCGCAACCTCCAGCTCGCGCCTGTCAATCGACGAATACCACACGTTGCCGAAATTCGCCGCGTCGATTGCGTCAGCTGCCTCCAAAGATTTTACCGCAACCAATGCCGCGTGGTGGGTGCCGTGGTCGCTGTAAGTCCTAAGCTCCACGAATTGTTTGGCGATTTCCTTGGCGTTGGCGTAATATTTCGCTGAAAGATTTTTTACCGCGTCGAGTTCCGCCGCCGAAACGACTTGCGCAAACAAAAATGTTAAGACGAGCAACCATGCGGCGAAAATTTTTCTAAACATAAGTTCAGCTCCTGTCGTGTAAAGCTATAAATTTTTCTACGTCGTTAAAGTACTTGAAATTGTCGTGAATCTTGTCAAGGCTCCAATCCCACCACTTGATACGCAACAACGATTCGATTACGTCTTCGGGAAAACGATACTTGATAATTTGCGCGGGGTTGCCGCCGACGATTGCATAGGGCGGAACGCTTTTAACAACCACGCTGTCCGAGGAAATGACCGCGCCGTCCCCGATAATCAGCGGTTTGTTCGGGTTAGAACATTTCAAAATACAACCGCGACCAATCCATACATCGTTACCGATTAAAATCTTGCACGGCTCTGTTGATAAAAGAAAACTATTCGGAATGTCCCAACCGAAACGCCACGAGCCATATTGCCCCACATTTTTAAAATTGTGATCGCCGTTAAGCCCGAGTTCAAAAATCACGTTCCATGCTATTGAAGAAAAGTTCCCAAAAGATACTGAGCTGTTTTTAAAAATACCATCCTCAATAAGAATGCTCATATAACTGTTTACACCTATAGCCACTGTCGTATTGCTGTTTTTTATTTTGAAAAATCTTGGATATGTTATGCTGTCACTGTTTACAAAGTTGTTTTCAATAACTCCATAAGCGATGCCTTCATTCAACAGACGCTGAAAATCCAAATTAGGAACTTGAAAAACTCGCCCGTCGATGATTCGGTTGCGCGGAATGCCTTGAGATTCCAAGAATTTCATGCGCTGATAAAAATCATTTCCCGAAGAAATTATCGCCAGCTGAAATTGGCCTGTGCCTTCCACAGGTTTGCCTTCAGGGGAAAGGAGACGCATGCCGCCGTTTTCCAAGACAGCGTAAG
>JAFXNB010000042.1 GCA_017529935.1 Selenomonadaceae bacterium | reverse complement strand
CGAATTCTTACGCCGTGATGAACTTCGTAACGCTCCTTTATGCCGCGCAGAATTGTAATCGTATCTTCAACGCTCGGTTCGCCGACCATGACGGGCTGAAAACGCCGTTCAAGCGCGGTATCTTTTTCGATATATTTGCGATACTCATTGAGCGTCGTCGCGCCTATGCAACGCAATTCGCCGCGTGCCAACATCGGCTTCAAAATATTTCCCGCGTCCATTGCGCCTTCTGCCTTGCCCGCGCCAACGACCGTGTGAACTTCGTCGATGAACAGCAAAATTTGCCCGTCCGATTTTTGAATTTCGTTTAGCACGGCTTTAAGGCGTTCCTCGAATTCGCCGCGGAATTTCGCGCCCGCAATCAGACTGCCCATATCCAGCGCGTACAGCGTTTTATTTTTGAGCGATTCGGGAACGTCGCCCGCCACGATTCTACGCGCTAAGCCCTCAACGATAGCCGTTTTGCCGACGCCCGGCTCACCGATAAGCACCGGATTATTTTTCGTGCGCCGACTTAAAATTTCAATCGTGCGCCTAATTTCCTCGTCGCGCCCGATAACCGGGTCGAGCTTGCCGGCTCGCGCCGCTTGAGTTAAATCCCGCCCGAATTTCGACAAGCTCTGATAAGTTTCTTCGGGATTTTCGCTCGTTACATTTTGCTTGCGATATTTTTTTATCGCCGCGTCGATTTTGTCTCTGAACAGCAAATATTCCTTGGCAATGTCTTGAAGTTCCTTTTTGCCGTCGGTGACCAGCGCAAGCAGTAAATGTTCCGTGCTGATGAATTCGTCCTTCATCGCCGCCGCATATTCCCGCGCCTTGCCAATCACGCGCGCCAAATCCACGCCCATTGACAGCCGCTCTTGCCCTTTGACTTGCGGAATTTTATTCAGCTCCGATTCGAGCCGCACTTTCAACATCGGCAAATCCGTCTGACATTCTTGAAAAATCGTCGCCAAAAGTCCTTCCGGTTCCTTCGCCAGTGCCAACATCAAATGCAGCGAGTTGAATTCTTGATGATATTTCATTGCCGCGAGCTGTTGCGCCGCCTGCATTGCCTGTTGCGCTTTCGCCGTGTATTTTTCGTTCGCCATAATCTATCACTCCTAAACGGTTAATTTCTTTTCGACGCCGCTAATGATAATCACAAATAATCAAAAAGTCAATACGTCAATAGAAAAATTTTTTGCAGGAAATTGACGGCGCGGGCAGAATAAATTTTCCAATATTTATCAACAGAAATACACAAGGAGAATTTTATATGAGTTCAATCATTGGGCAAGAGGCAAAGAGTTGGATAATTTCAATCGTATCGGCGGTACTTGTCGCGATTTTGATTCGGACGTTTATCGTGGAGCTTTACGTCGTGGACGGACCGAGTATGCAACCGACATTGCAGGACGGCGAGCGGCTGGTCGTGAACAAATTTATTTATCATTGGCGCGACCCGTTGCGCAGTGAAGTCGTCATCTTCCGCTATCCGCGCGACCACACCCGCGACTTTATCAAGCGCGTGATTGCCGTCGGCGGCGACACAATCGAAATTAAGGACGGGCATGTTTACGTAAACGACGCGCTGATTAACGAAGACTACATTGCCGAGAAGACGCGCACGGAATATCCCAAGCAGACAGTGCCGGAAGGGACGCTCTTTGTTTGCGGCGACAATCGCAGAAATTCTTTGGATTCGCGCTTCCCCGACGTGGGCTTCGTGCCGCTTGAGTTGGTCAAGGGAAAAGCCACGCTGATTTTCTGGCCGATTGCCGACGCGGCGGCTTTGCCGTGAGCAGTAATTTTTATGCGCAGTCACGATAATTTTATGGGGGGTTGTGGATTTGTTAGGGAAAAATATTGTGGCAATGGAAAATTTTTCAGCGGAGGAGATTCGTCTCGTACTCGACACGGCGTACAAGTTCAAGCAAATCATAAAACGTGGCGGCGATAAAAAATTGTCGAACCTGCGCGGCAAATCGATTGTAAATTTGTTTTACGAACCGTCGACGCGGACGCGCACTTCCTTTGAGCTGGCGGGCAAATATTTGGGCGCGGACGTGGTGAGCATAAACAGCGGGACAAGTTCAATCGTCAAGGGCGAAAGTTTGCGCGACACGTTGCGCACGATTGAGGCGATGGGCGTCGACGCGATTGTCATGCGGCACAAGGCGGAGGGCGCAGCTGATTTCGCGACAAAAGCCGTTAAGCCCGTGATAATCAACGCCGGCGACGGAGCACATGCGCACCCCTCTCAAGCCCTGCTGGATTTGTTCACGATTGAACAGCGCAAAGGACGGCTCGCGGGCTTGAAAGTTGCGATTATCGGCGACATTTTGCACAGCCGCGTTGCCCGCTCCGATGTCTACGCTATGACTAAAATGGGAATGGAAGTTCACTTCGCGGGACCAAAAACGCTCCTGCCGAGATTTTTTGCGTTCGAGGGCGTGACGCTCCACGAGGAAGTTGAAGCCGCGATTCAAGCTGCCGACGTGATTAACGTCCTGCGAATTCAGCTTGAACGACAACAGGCGGGGCTTTTCCCGTCAACGCGGGAATATGCGCGGGTCTTCGGCATAAACGACACCCGCTTGAAACTCGCAAAAGACGACGTGCTAATCCTGCACCCAGGTCCGCAGAATAAGGGCTTGGAAATTTCGTCGGAGGTCACTTACTGCGGGCAATCGGCGATTCAAGAACAAGTTCAAAACGGCGTGGCGGTGCGCATGGCTCTGCTTGACTTGACACTGAACGGAGGCGCAGAATGAAATTTATCTTAACTGAAAACGGCAACGAAGCTGTTAGCCTTGCATTCGTGAAAGACTTCGCCATTGAGCGCGTTGTTTATCGGGACGACGGTACAACAGAATCTCACGTGATTGCGGAACTTGATGACGATGACGACGTTACCATAAAAATTTTTAACTCGGCGGACACGGACGGAAATTTTTCTACGGCAAAAGCTTACATTGCTCAGCTTGTCGAAAAGTTGAACGTCGACGAAATGAAATTTATCCTAAACAAAAACGACAATGAAGCTGTCAATCTTGCGTTCGTCGACACTTTCAACATTGGGCAAGTCGTTTACAATGACGCGGAAAAATTTTGTGTGGCGGCAGTGCTTTCCGACGAAAGTAAAAAAATTATTTCGGAAGAATTTGACACGGATAAAGATGCGAAAAAATTTTTGGCGAAGCTCGTCGAAGAATTGAACGGAGGCTTGAACTCATGAATCAAACGTGGCAATTCAAAAATAATTTTAAATCGCTCCTTCTGCGCGGCGGACGCGTCGTCGACCCTGCAAACAATTTTGACGGCGTGGCGGACGTGCTGATTGTCGACGGGAAAATTGCGGCGGTTGCGCCCGATATAAAATCTCCCGTTGAAAAAATTATCGACGCGGCGGGAAAAATCGTGACGCCCGGCTTAATCGATATGCACGTTCACCTTCGCGAGCCGGGTCAGGAGGCTAAAGAAGATTTTTTGAGCGGAGCAAAGGCGGCGGCGGCTGGCGGCTTCACGACGGTTGCCACTATGCCGAACACTTCTCCCGTCGTCGACAACGCGGCACTCGTTCGGGCTATGGTTAAACGCGCGGAGGACGTCGGGCTTGTCAATATAAAAATTATTGGCGCAGTCACAAAAAATCAGCAGGGGCAGGAGCTTGCCGAAATGCGCGACATGATTGCGGCGGGCGTGGTTGCCTTCAGCGACGACGGACACTTCGACGACAACGCCAAAATTTTTTTGAACGCGCTGGATTATCTTCACGACACCGGCAAGCTAATCATTTGTCACGAGGAGGAAACTTCGCTGGTTAAGGGCGGCGTCATGAACGAGGGCAAACGTTCTGCGCTTTTGGGCTTGAAAGGTCGTCCAACGGTCGCCGAAGATATTGCCGTTGCCCGCGATGTTTTGTTGGCGGAATACACGGGCGGGCGCGTCCACATTGCGCATATAAGTTCGGCGCGCGCCGTTGAAATTGTTCGTGACGCTAAGAAACGCGGCGTTCACGTCACGGCTGAAGTTACGCCGCAACATTTGACGATGACTGACGATTTAGTTAATCCCGTCGACGCCTCCACGAAAATTAATCCTCCACTCCGCACGCAAAAAGATTGTGACGCGTGCTTGGCGGGCTTGCTTGACGGGACGATTGACGCGATTGTTACTGACCATTCACCGCACGCGCCAGAGGAAAAAGACCGCGAATATATTTACGCGCCAAGCGGCTTCCCAGGCTTGGAAACGAGCGTCGGCGTCCTGTTCACGGAGCTTTATCACAAGAACAAAATCGACTTGAAAACTTTAATCTCCAAGATGACCGCCGAACCCGCGCAGATTTTCGGATTGGACGCGGGCACTTTATCAATCGACGCGGCGGCGGACGTCACGATTATCGACCCGAATTTTATTTGGACTGTCGACGCCGAAAAATTTTACACGCGCGGAAGTCATTCGCCGTTCGTCGGTCGCGAATTCAAAGGGAGAGCCGTCGCCACGATTGTCCGCGATAATTTGATGACGCTCAATCAGCAGTGAGTTACATTAAAATTTTTCCTCGCGCAGATTTTTTGCGGCGGGGATTTTTTTTGTCGTGATGTATTGGCGCGAACGGCGCATTGTTGATAACGAAAAATTTTTTTGCTAAAATGATATTGTAACATTCCAATCAATTATTTTTTAAAGGAGAAATTAAAATGCAGTCAATCGTTAAGGATATGTCGCTTGCTCCGAGCGGTCACGACAAAATTAATTGGGTAAAAAATTTTATGCCGGTCATGAGCGCAATCGACAAGGAATTTTCGCAATCAAAGCCGTTCGCGGGGAAAAAACTTTCGATAACGTTGCACCTTGAGGCGAAGACTGCTTATATGGCGGAAGTTTTCATGCACGCGGGCGCAGAAGTCGTGATAACCGGCTCAAATCCGCTCTCAACTCAAGATGATGTGGCCGCCGCCCTTGTAGAAGACGGAATAACGGTTTTTGCGACGCATGGTTGCTCGGAATCGGAATATAATGACTACTTAAACCGCGCGGCAGACTTCGCGCCCGATATTTTCATTGACGACGGCGGAGATTTTACCGAAATTTTGCACACGACCAGACGCGACGCCTTAAAAAACATTATCGGCGGCTCTGAAGAGACTACAACGGGCGTTTTGAGACTTCGCGCGCTCGAAAAACAAGGCAAGCTCGCCTTCCCGATGATTGCAGCCAACGATGCCTACTGCAAATTTTTATTCGACAATCGCTACGGCACGGGGCAATCGACTTGGGACGGAATTATGCGCACGACTAATCTTGTTATCGCGGGCAAGACTGTTGTTATCGCGGGCT
>JAFXNB010000041.1 GCA_017529935.1 Selenomonadaceae bacterium | reverse complement strand
GGAGCTGTTCTAAGTCGCGCAGGTCGTGACCGCTGATAAGTATCGCGGGATTTTTGCCGACACCTAGCTTAACTTTTGTGACTTCGGGATTGCCGTAAGTTTCGGTGTTCGCCTTGTCAAGCAGAGCCATCACGTCGACGCCAAACTTGCCCGTCTCCAGAGCCAGCGCAGTCAAATCGTCGCCGCTCAAGCTGTCGTCCAAAAGTTTTGCCAGCGTCGCTTGCGCAAAGGCGTTAATCTCCTCCGAATCGTAGCCGAGGCGGTTGGCGTGTTTCATGTAAGCGCAAAGCCCCTTCAAGCCGTAAATAATCAGCTCGCGCAGGCTGCGAATATCTTCGTTCTCCGTCGCCAAAATTCCCACGGTCTCCGCTTTGGCGTCGAAGTTTTCGCGAGTGTCCGTCCAAAGTGCGGCGGCGGGCAAATTTTTTTTGTCGCTGATTTCGGCAAGGAGTTTAGTTTTAGTTCTGAGCGTCTGCTCCACGCGCTGAACGATAGCTTCGCGGTCGAAGTTGGCGTTGGTGATTGTGATAAACAAATTCAGCGTGATGAGATGATTGACACGCGGCTTGACGATTTTATTTTCCGCGCGGAGTTTTGTCGTCACGGCGGAAATCCCTTTGGTCACGTAAATCAGCAAATCCTGCATGCGGGCGACGTCAGCCTTTTTGCCGCACACGCCGACTTTCGTACAGCCCTTGCCGCCGAGCGCGTCACTGCACTGGAAACATAAAAAATTTTTGCTCTCCATTAAAATCTCTCCCTTGAAAATTTTTCTGCGGAAATTTTATCACGCCGAAAAATTTTTGTAAGTGACTTTTGCCACAAAAAATAATTGTGCTAAAATAAAGTTGGTTTCCAAAATCAGCATTTACATTACTTATGGAGGTAAGGTTATGACAAAAATAATTTTCGTTTGCTTTGGTAACATTTGCCGCTCGCCCATGGCGGAATTTGTCATGAAGTATTTAGTAGTGGAGGCGGGCTTGGAAGAAAATTTTTTGATTGAATCGGCGGGCTGTCATCCGTCGGTTGGGACGCCGATGTCAAACGGCACTGCTCACGAGCTGAAGAAGAATAAAATTCCGTTCACGCGGCGCACGTCGAAACTTTTACTCGACAGCGATTATAAAAAGTTTGATTATCTGATTGGGCTTGACCGCTCGAATGTTCGGGATATGAAGGAAAATTTTGGCGGCGACCCTGACAAGAAAATTTTTTTACTTATGGAATTTGCGGGCGAGCGCAGGGACGTTGACGACCCGTGGTACACTGACTACTATGCGGCAAGTTATCGGGACATTTTAATTGGTTGCGAGGCGTTACTTGAGCACGTCAAACGCGCCGAAAATTTTTTGTAAAATTTTTTTGCCCATCAAGCAGGAATTTTCATCATTCGCGTCGAACCACCCTTCGGGGGTTGGGTGGTTGGTTAGGTTAGCCTTCCGCTTCCCTTCCGGGAAAAAGAAAAGTTTAGGTGATGGAGTTGGGGTACAGGGAAGAATGGTTCAAGAACAACAAATCGGATCACGGGTGGTACACTTGCGCACGTTGCAAAAAAAAAGATAAGGAAGGCAGAGGCGGACATTGACCACATTGTTCCGCAAAAGCACGGTGGTTCGGATGAGTTGTGGAACTTGCAGTGTTTGTGTAAGCATTGCAACAGGAGCAAGCAAGCTAGCATGAAGGATACGGTGCCAGACCTTGCCAAGACGAACGGGCAACGCGCGGTAAAAGCGGTGAAGCGGAATTTGCAGTTCACGAAAGAAAAGGTTGTTAGCGCGGTGAAAAAAGCTGTGAAGAGCAGGAAGAAATGAGTGCGATAAATGGCTGACACGGTTAAGTTGATGAAGAAGATTGCGCGGCTTGCAAAAGAAAAAAAAAAGTTGCGGTTTATGGAAGTGTGCGGCACTCACACGGTCGCGATATTTCGTTCGGGGATAAGGCAGCTTTTGCCGGAGAACGTGGAATTGGTATCGGGACCGGGTTGCCCTGTGTGCGTGACGAATGACGAATACATTGACAAGGCAATCGCATATTCGCGCAAGAAAGATTGCGTAGTGGTGACGTTCGGGGATATGTTGAAGGTGCCGGGGACGCGCTCAAGTTTGGCGGGAGCGGCGGCGGCAGACGGGGACGTTCGAGTAGTTTACTCGCCGCTGGATAGTTTGAAGATAGCGAAAGAAAATCCGCGCAAGAAAGTTGTGTTCTTGGCGGTGGGCTTTGAGACGACGGCACCGACGCAAGCGGCAACGGTTTTGGCGGCGAAGGCGCAAAGAATAGAGAATTTGTTCATGCTGTCGGCGCAGAAGTTGGTACCGCCCGCGCTGAGGTTTTTGTTGGGCGACGCGGCGGTTAAGGTCGACGGATTCTTATTGCCGGGGCATGTGGCGGTAATTATTGGAGCGGACGCCTTTAATTTTTTAGCGGAAGAATACCGAATGCCGAGCGCGGTTGGCGGCTTCGAGGCGGAGGAGATTTTAACTGCGCTGGCGAGTTTGCTTGAACAAGTTGACAGCGGACGAGCCGAAGTTGCGAACGATTACCGCAGTGTCGTCAAGGCTGAAGGGAATGTTGCGGCGAAAAAAATTCTGGCGCAGGTTTACGAAGTCGCGGACGCAGAATGGCGCGGCATTGGAAAAATTCCCGCTTCGGGTTTGAAGATACGCGAGGAATTTGCGGCGTTCGATATTGAATGTGTCGCGCCGATAGAACTTGAGCGCGTGGAGAAAAAGACGGCGTGTCGTTGTGGCGAAGTCCTGCGCGGCGTCATCAATCCGCCGGAGTGTCCGCTGTTCGGCAAGGCGTGTCAACCGCTCCACGCAATCGGTCCGTGCATGGTTTCGGTGGAGGGCGTGTGCGTGGCGTGGTTCAAATACGGCAGAAATAATTTTAAATGGTAAAAGCACCTTCCATAACCGGCGGGTGCTTTTTGGTTACAAAAAATTTCGCGGTGTGATAAAATGTTCCCGACTAAGCGAAAGGAGGGAAAAAATTTTGTTTGTTAGAGGAGAGCTTGAGAAGATTGAACGGAAAGTTTTGAACGGCAAGCGGCTCAGTCGCGCGGACGGAGAATTTTTATTTGCGTGCAATGAATTGACTTGGCTGGGAGCTTTAGCCGATTACGTGCGGAAAAAAATTTGCGGCTATCTTGTTTATTACAACGTCAACTGCCACGTGAACTTGACGAATATTTGTAAGGCGCGTTGCAAATTTTGCGCGTTCGGGCGTGGCGTCGAGGATAAAAAAGCCTACGCCATGACGATTGACGACGCGATTAAACTTGTGACGGAAGCGAGCCGCGACCCGCATTTATCCGGCTTACACATCGTCAGCGGTTTGCACCCGACGTGGAGCTTTGAAAATTATTTGGCGTTCGTCGAAGTGCTCCACGAAAAATTTCCGCGCTTGCACATCAAAGGTTTCACGGGCGTCGAGATTCAGCACTTCGCGGACATTTCCGGCTTGAGCGTCGAGGAAGTTTTGATTAGATTAAAAGCGGCGGGGCTTGAGACGATTGCTGGCGGCGGCGCAGAAATTTTAACTGACCGCGTGAGGAATTTACTTTGCCCGAAGAAGGCGACGGCTGACCAATGGTTGAACGTCGCACGCACGGCGCACGGGCTGGGAATTAAAACCAACGCCTCCATGCTTTACGGGCACATTGAAACGCTTGCCGAGCGCGTCGAACATTTAATCAGGTTGCGCGAACTGCAGGACGAAACGGGCGGCTTCCAAACTTTTATCTGCTTCCCGTTCCTGCCGAAGAATACCGCGCTAGAAAAAGAAATTAATCAAACGTCAATGTGGGACGACTTGCGGACGATGGCGATTTCGCGGCTCATGCTCGACAACTTTCAAAATATCAAGGCGTATTGGGTGATGCTGACGGTGCCGGTTGCGCAAGTCGCGTTGAGTTTCGGGGCGAACGACATTGACGGGACGATTCACCGCGAAAATATTTTGCACGACGCCGGAGCCACGTCGCCGCGCGCACTCACCGAGGAAGAAATTATAAAAATTATTCGCGAGGCAGGACGAGTGCCCGCCGCCGTCGATTGTAACTTCAACGTCAGG